>NZ_JBVATB010000002.1:260248-606218 GCF_057814295.1 Domibacillus sp. F004 | reverse complement strand
TTACTCACCCGTCCGCCGCTAACTTGAACAGAGCAAGCTCTGTCAAGTCCGCTCGACTTGCATGTATTAGGCACGCCGCCAGCGTTCGTCCTGAGCCAGGATCAAACTCTCCAAAAAGTGTTTGACTTGCTCATTTGTTTATCTGCAGATGACGAGCATCTGCCAGATAAGTTTAAAACTAAAACGTTGACGTTTTTTATTGATTTTGTTCAGTTTTCAATGTTCAATTTCGGTAACGCCGTTTTACTAATTTAACATGACGTTTGCCGATTGTCAAAAGTTTTTATCGCCGCATCTCTAGCGGACAAGAAATAATATATCATGTTCTTTCAATTAAAAGCAAGTCTTTTTTTAAAATCTTTTTTAAAAAACCACAAAAATAAACTTTCTCCATATAATTAGCAGTTCATTCATCATCTTTTATGTTTAAATGGAATAAAACTTATAAAAAGAAGGTGTCCCCTCATGGAATGGATCATAGATATTCAGCTGCTTGTAAAACTCGGGCTCTCTTCAGCACTTGGAGCGATTATCGGATTGGAACGTGAACTAAAACAAAAGCCTGTCGGATTAAAAACAAGTCTTGTCATTTCCATTGTCAGCTGCCTCCTAACAATCGTCTCTGTTGAATCCGTCTACCGCTATCCCCACAGCAGTGATGTTAATATTACGATGGATCCACTCCGGCTAGCTGCCCAAATTGTATCAGGTATCGGCTTTCTTGGTGCAGGTGTTATTTTACACCGGGCGAATGACAGCATTTCTGGTTTAACAACCGCTGCAATGATTTGGGGCGCAGCAGGTATAGGTATTGTTGTCGGCGCTGGTTTTTATTCCGCTGCGATTACCGGTGTTATTATGCTTTTAGCAGCGGTTGGAATTTTACCAGGCCTCATTCGGTTTTTTGGTCCCCAGCGTCTGCAAGAAAAATTATTATTCATCAAGATTATGACAACGAGTCACCTTAACGTACAGACGATTATAAATGCGATTGAGCACGAAGATATTAGTGTGAAGCGTCTTCATATTCGATACGATGAAGAAAATCATGTTCATCTGGTGGAGCTCACAGCTGGCGTTTATTTTAAAAGGAAGACAACGGAAGTATACTATACCATTTTCGAAATTCCAGATGTCCAACATGTCGACATCGAAGGTTCATGAAAAACCTCCTTTCCTATATAATCAGGAAAGGAGGTTTTTCATTTATGATGGAGCATAGCGGGATCGAACCGCTGACCTCTTGCATGCCATGCAAGCGCTCTCCCAGCTGAGCTAATGCCCCTTTTATGTACCTAGCTTATACTACAATAAATTCACTAAGACTTGCAACTCTTTTCGTAAAAAAACTCCGAGGGATTATTCCCCGCGGAGTCTCTTTTCTAATTCTACTTTTCTTTCTTCATAACCTGGTTTACCGAGAAGAGCAAACATATTCACTTTATACTCCTCTACGCCCGGCTGATCAAACGGATTGACACCAAGCAGATAACCGCTAATGGCACATGCTTTTTCAAAGAAGTAGACTAGATAACCAAACGTGTATTCATCCATCGCTGGAATAGACACAGTCAAGTTCGGAACGCCTCCATCTGTATGAGCAAAAAGCGCTCCTTCAAACGCCTTGTTGTTGACAAAATCAACCTTTTGACCAGCTAAATAGTTCAAACCGTCTAGATCATTTTCTGCTTTTTCAACAACTAATGACTTACGCGAGTTTTCAACGCGGATGACTGTTTCAAATAAGTCACGGCGTCCTTCCTGCACGTATTGACCAAGTGAATGAAGGTCTGTTGAAAAGTTGGCGGATGATGGGAAAATACCTTTACCATCTTTCCCTTCACTTTCGCCAAATAATTGTTTCCACCATTCAGAAAAATATTGAAGGCCTGGTTCATAGTTAATAAGCATTTCAATTGTTTTGCCTTTGTTATAGAGGATGTTCCGAACTGCTGCATATTGATATGCTCCGTTTTCCTCAAGTTCAGATGAACTGTATGCTGTACGTGCATCTCGAGCACCTTGCATCATTGCTTCAATATTCAATCCCGTTGCGGCAATTGGAAGTAAGCCTACAGCTGTTAATACGGAATAGCGGCCGCCAACGTCATCTGGAATAACAAATGTTTCATAACCCTCTTCGTCTGCAACCGTTTTTAATGCGCCTCTTGCACGGTCTGTCGTTGCATAAATACGGTTTTTCGCTTCTTCTTTTCCGTATTGTTTTTCAAGCAAATCACGGTACATACGGAAAGCTAACGCTGGTTCTGTCGTTGTACCCGACTTTGAAATCACATTAATAGACCAATTTTTCCCATCAAGTAAGTCAATCAAGTCACTCATATATGTAGAGCTGATATTATTGCCGGCAAAAACAACTTGTGGACCGTTACGTTTTTCAGATGATACGACGTTGTAGAAGCTATGATTTAGCATATCAATGGCCGCACGAGTGCCAAGATAGGAACCGCCGATTCCAATGACAACGAGCACGTCAGAATCTTGACGGATTTTTTCCGCTGCTTTCTGAATACGGACAAATTCTCCTTTGTCATAATCTTCAGGCAAATCAATCCAGCCTAAGTAATCGTGTCCCTGTCCTGTTTTTTCATGAAGGGAATGGTGCGCCACTTTTACGGCGTCGCGTAAATATGCGATTTCATGTTCGCCGAAAAACGAAAGGGCATTTGAATAATCAAATTGAATGTGCGTCATCCTCAAAAACCTCCGTCTAACTGTATTTTCCACTTTACTGTATACGACTGCACACGGTTTCGCAAGAAAAAAAAACCGAAAAAACCGGGCTTATTTTTGCCCGGCTAAAGAGATGCACGTAAAATAGCTTTCACATCATTGCGATCCAAGCGCTTAAAATGACCGAACGGTCCGTTAAAAAGTGTTTTTTCTGCTATTTCATCTATGCGGCTGTCATCAATATCATAATCTGAGAGACGGACAGGTGCTTGAATGGCTGTCCAAAAATGGCGCAGCGCTTCAATGCCTTCCATTCCTACTTCTCTGTCTGTCTTTCCCGCCGGATCAATCTCGAATACACCAATAGCCAACTGTTTAAAACGTTCCGGCTTCTCGTCAATTGTGTATTTCATCCAATTCGGGAATAAAATCGCCAAACCGCCCCCATGCGGAATATCATATACAGCAGAAACGGCATGTTCAATATTATGTGTGGCCCAGTCGCCCTTGTACCCCATTTGCAGCATCCCGTTTAAACCGATCGTGCCTGCGAACATAATCGTTTCACGCAATTTTTCATTTTGCAGATCATTCATCAATTTCGGACTTAATTCGACAATTGTTTTAAGCGTCCCTTCAATCATCCGATCCTGTATATCGGTTTGATCAGCATGATGGAAGTACTGCTCAAGCATATGTGCCATCATGTCAACAATGCCATATGTCGTCTGATCACGCGGAACTGTCGTCGTCCAAAACGGATCGCATATTGAAAATTTCGGGAACACGTGAGCACTTCCCCATCCAAGCTTTTCATTCGTCTCCCAGTTCGTAATAACCGATCCTGAATTCATTTCAGATCCCGTTGCTGCCAATGTTAAAATTGTGCCTAATGGAATAGCCTTTTCAACTGACGCTTTTCTTGTCACGAAATCCCACGGCTCACCATCAAATTTCGCTGCCGCTGCAATCGCTTTTGCACAGTCGATAACACTGCCGCCGCCAACCGCTAAAATAAAGCCGACATTATTTTCTCTGCACAGTTCTGCCCCGCGTTTGACTGTTGTCAGGCGCGGATTCGGTTCTACTCCCGATAGTTCTGTTATATTAAAGCCCTGCAATTCTTTTAAAACCTTTTCGTACAAACCGCTTTTTTTTATGCTTCCACCGCCGTATACGAGCAGTATATTTTCACCATAAGAAGCAATGTTATTTCTCAGTTGATTGACTGTGTCTTTGCCAAAAATCCACTTTACTGGATTCCAGTAGACAAATTCATTCATTTCCCTCTCACTCCTTTTCTTTTCAACTCTGTTATTTCGTCTTAGCCTAGAAGACTGCCCTAGCTCGATGAAACAAAAATCAACAATGTTCTACAACAGATTCTTCTTTTTATTATGTGCAATAGATGGTGACGTTTCAAATAATTAAACTCCATTCAAAAAACCGGCTGGAATTCAGCCGGTTTACACCCATCCTCTAAATTTCGAAGCTTCCGCTGCACGGCGAACGCCGACCATATAAGCGGACAGGCGCATATCGACGCCGCGTGTCTGTGATACTTCGTAAATATTATTGAATGCTTGAATTAAGTTTTCTTGGAGTTTTTGGTTCACTTCTTCTTCTGTCCAGTAGTATCCTTGGTTGTTTTGCACCCATTCAAAATAAGAAACGGTTACACCGCCAGCGCTTGCAAGTACGTCCGGCACAAGCAATACGCCGCGTTCTGTTAAAATTCGTGTTGCTTCGAGTGATGTTGGGCCATTTGCTGCTTCAACGATAATAGACGCTTGAATGTTATACGCATTTTTCTCGGTAATTTGATTGGAAATTGCTGCCGGAACGAGTATATCACAATCAAGCTCAAGTAGCTGCTGGTTCGTAATCGTATTGTCAAATAATGTCGTAATTGTGCCAAAACTGTCGCGGCGATCCAGTAAGTAATCGATATCCAATCCATCCGGATCATAAAGGCCGCCATATGCATCAGAAATCCCAACTACTTTCGCCCCTGCATCATGCATGAATTTTGCTAAGTAACTGCCTGCGTTGCCAAAGCCCTGCACGACGACACGAGCACCTTGAATATCAATGCCCCGTTTTTTTGCGGCTTCATGGATACAGATAGTTACGCCTTGTGCCGTCGCTTTTTCACGTCCGTGCGAACCGCCAAGCGCGATTGGTTTTCCCGTGATGAAGCCTGGGGAGTCAAATTCACGGATGCGGCTGTATTCATCCATCATCCATGCCATAATTTGTGAATTTGTATATACATCCGGCGCTGGAATATCTTTTGTCGGGCCCACAATCTGACTAATTGCCCGCACGTACCCACGGCTGATGTTTTCAATTTCACGCATAGAAAGCTGTCGCGGATCACACACCACTCCGCCTTTCCCGCCCCCATACGGCAAATTAACAATACCTGCTTTTAACGTCATCCACATTGATAATGCTTTCACTTCTTCTTCATTTACTTCAGGATGGAAACGGACACCGCCTTTTGTTGGTCCCGGTGCATCGTTATGTTGGGCACGGTAGCCTGTAAAAATTTTAACGGAGCCATCATCCATCTTAACCGGAATACGTACCGTTAACATACGGAGCGGTTCTTTAAGAAGTTCGTACATTTCTTCTGTGTAACCTAGTTTTGTTAATGCTTCTTTAATAACTTGCTGAGTTGATGTGAACAAGTTTAGATTTTCAGCCATTTATATTCGCCTCTTTTAGTATCATTTTTATTAATACTTAATCAGTTCCGCCTCCATTGTACGTGGCAAACAGCCCGTTCGCAACCCTTATAATCAACCTTTTTTCCGCTCTTCTCTGACCGACTGTTCAATCCACTCCTGCAGCTTATCTTTCAACGGATGAAAGCCGTCTCCATCGTCATCAATGCGTATGCCCCGACGCTGACGCCGGCCGCCTTCTTCTGTCGCGCGAATGGACAAACTGATTTTACTTTCGTCTTCGTTAACCGAAAGCACTTTGACCGTTACATCCTCACCGACTGTTAAATAATCGTTAATGTCCCGTACAAACCCGTGGGTAATTTCTGATATGTGAACAAGTCCCTGGCGGCCATGTTCAAGCGCAACAAAAGCACCGTATGGCTGTATACCGGTGATTTTTCCAGTGATAATTTGTCCAGGTTCAAATTTTTGTTCCATCAAATCTCTCCAGTTTTAATTGTTTTCTTGTTTTATGCGTCGCGATATTATACCACACTTTCATATGACTTAATATTAATGACTCGTTTTCCCTATAAAAAAGCAGTAAAACCATGTATTTACTACATAAAAAAGGAAGAGCGAAAATTTCGCTCTTCCTTTTTTGCTTTTCTTTCATTCATTTTTTCAACGCAACTTCAGGCATGTTTCTTTTTTCAATAAAAAGGCCGATTCGTTTGATTGCTTCCTGTAATTGAGACATAGATGAAGCGTACGAACAACGAATGTAACCTTCCCCCCCTTTGCCAAAAACAGAACCTGGTACGACAGCTACCTTTTGTTCAAGCAGCAGCTGCTCAGCAAATTGCTCAGATGTAAGTCCTGTTGACTGAATCGACGGAAAAACGTAAAATGCACCACCTGGTAAATGACAGTCCAGCCCTATTTCATTTAATGATTGGACAAGATAATTACGACGGCGGCGATAATCCTTTTTCATGCTTTCAACATCAGCCATGCCATGCTGCAATGCTTCAACTGCAGCATATTGCGCCGGTGTTGATGCACACATCATCGCATATTGATGAATTTTCAGCATTGCGCCTGAAATTTCTTCAGGCGCACATGTAAAGCCAAGACGCCAGCCTGTCATCGCGAATCCTTTTGAAAACCCATTAATTAAAATGGTTCGTTCACGCATGCCATCCAGTGTAGCAATCGATGTATGATCTTGATCATAGGCAAGTTCCGCATAAATTTCATCCGCAATTACGAGCAAATCATGTTTTTTCACAATATCCGCTATAAGCTGTAAATCTGTTTTATCCAGCTGTGTTCCGGTTGGATTGTTCGGATAACAAAGGAGAATCGCTTTCGTTTCCGTTGTAATGACCGCTTCAAGCTGTTCCGGCTGCAATTTAAACCCTGTTTCGCCGGTTGTACCGATCGTAACGGCTTTCCCGCCAGCAAGTTCTACGAGCGGTGCATAAGAAACAAAACATGGTTCTACCACAATAATTTCATCGCCCGGGTCAGTAATCGCGCGAATCGCAATATCGAGTGCTTGACTGGCACCGTTTGTGACAATGATTTCATCCTGCGGCGAATAGTTTACATGAAAACGGCTGCTCATATAATGGGCAATTTCACGACGCAATTCAATTAATCCTGCATTCGCTGTATAAGATGTGAATCCTCGTTCTAATGATGAAATAGCCGCTTCGCGAATCGACCATGATGTAACAAAGTCCGGTTCCCCAACACCAAGGGAAACAACACCTTCCATCGTCGCAGCCAGATCGAAAAACTTCCGGATACCAGATGGACGCATATTTTCAACTGATTTGGCAATGTAATTTTTCGTCATCGTCATCACGGTGACACCACAATTCGATGATCTTGATCGTTTGATGTGTAAATGATGCCGTCATGCTTATATTTTTTCAATTGGAAATGAGTAGTTGTCGATATAACAGAATCAAGTGTCGATAATTTTTCAGAAACAAAACGGGCAATTTCATTCATCGATTTCCCCTCAACGGTCACCGATAAATCGTACGCGCCAGACATTAAATAAACAGAACTGACTTCATCAAAGCGGTAAATTCTTTCTGCCACTTCATTAAAGCCGACGCCGCGCTTCGGTGTTACTTTCACATCGATCATTGCCGTTACACCAGTGTAATTATCCATTTTGGCCCAATCCACAAGCGTCGCGTAATGAACAATGATTTTTTCTTCTTCAAGACAGCGGATGATTTTTCCCGCTTCCGCTTCGGTAAGCCCAGTCATTTTTGCAATGTCAACCGCTTCAAAGCGTGCATCTTTTTGCAGTATTTCAAGGATTTCTATTTCTTTATCATTTAGGTTCATATTAATGAGCCTCCTCAAGTATGTAAAAAACTACGTGTTTTATTATATCAAAATCACCCAGCTTTGTGCATTTTAATAAAAAAATCGATTATTTTTGTGATTTCTCACAAATAGCAAGAGGCATTGTTTTTAATTATAAGCAGTTGCTCCGCAAGCTGTAGTGGATTTCCACCTGGCATCGGTGCATCAAAAGAATGCTCATAAATAGATCGAATGGCTGCAGCGAGTTCGTTGATTTCATCCAAACGGTGGACGGCGTAAATAACATCCGCAATTTCCGTATCGTAAAAGCCTGCGCCAGCGTTGAATGGATCGAAGCCATTTAACACGTCGGCTAGTGCAAAATTAAGTTGGGCAGTTTCGTTCATTTGTATCACCTTTCATTTTCCATTAACATAATGGGAGTAACTTTATTGTCAAGGAGAGTGGATTTGATGTCAAGATTTGATGAAGTCATCGAGCGCCGTGGAACGAATGCTGTAAAGTGGGATGAATTAAAAGCGGTGTTTGGAAAAGAAGATGTGCTTCCAATGTGGGTAGCCGATATGGACTTTAAAGCACCGGATGCTGTAATTGAAGCGATCCAAAAAGAAGCTGCTCACGGCATTTATGGATATACGCTTGTGCCAGACTCTACGCGTGAATCTATTGTCACATGGATGCATGTTCGCCATAACTGGAATATTCAAAAAGAATGGCTGCTGTTTAATCACGGTGTCGTACCATCCATTGCTGCTGCTATAGAAGCATTGACAAAGCCAGGTGACGCGGTCATTGTACAGCCCCCTGTTTACAATCCTTTTTTCGATATGGTCGAAAAAAATGATCGAAAACTCGTGCACAGTGAACTCTTCCTTCAAGATAATCATTATGAAATGAATTTTGCCGATATTGAAGAAAAAATCATTTCAGAAAAAGCGAAAATGTTTGTCTTATGTTCGCCCCATAATCCTGGAGGCCGGGTTTGGACAAAGGAGGAACTAACGCGGCTTGCAGACATTTGTCAAAAGCACAATGTATACATCGTATCCGATGAAATCCACTCCGATTTAACTCGAGCACCTCATAAACATGTGCCCATCAGTTCTTTAGCTGAAGAGTATTCAGCGTTTACAGTCACGTTAATCGCGCCGTCCAAAACCTTTAACTTGGCAGGGCTGCAAGCGTCTGCTCTCATCATTCCAGATAAAGCAGTACGGATGAAAATGCAAAAAGTATTTGCGCGCCAAGGGGCATTTACGTTAAATCGACTTGGGATTGCCGCAATGGAGGCAGCCTACCGTTACGGTCACGATTGGCTGGATGAAGCAATTGACTACATTCAAAAAAACAACCGCCTTGTAAAGGAGTATATAGAAGCGGAAATCCCTGAACTTACCGTCATGGAGCCAGAAGGCAGCTACCTCGTTTGGATCGACTGCCGAAAACTTGGCCTTTCAGACAAAGAACTGCTCGCCTTATTTTTAGACAGCGGCGTTGCCCTTGGAAATGGCGCAAAATATGGGCCTGGCGGCGAAGGGTTTATGCGGGTAAATGTTGCTTGCCCGCGGTCGCTCGTACAAGACGGCGTAGAAAGAATGAAAAAAGCAGTGGACTCTATAAAATAAAGCTACTCCCTCCCAAATACCCCGTCTGCATTGTGCAGACGGGGTATTTGCATTACACGCCTTTTTTGTTTCCCCATACAAATGTATGAAGCTGGGGAAGAACACGAACCCGTTTGAATTCGGGATCCGGCATAACAAGGTTAATAAGCCATTCATAACGTTCTGCCAAGTAGACAAGCAGTTTTTCATCATCTACTTCGTCAAGGCGATCATTCCCTACTTGAATGTAAAAGGGAATACCAGGAAATATATGGTGCACTTTCTTTGCATAGGCTAAGTCTTCTTCATTAAAGACAACGACCTTTAAACTAACTTGTTGTCCAGCTGTTCGTTTAATAATATCCCTTAGCTTATCAAAGTCCGTGTCCATTCCAGAACTTGGCGGCTTCGGTGAGACGGTCAGCTCGTCGATGTCACGAAACCAAGGCTGGAATTTAGATCCTTGCGTTTCAAGCGCCGACACAATCCCTTTTTCTTTAAACAAATCGAGCAAGCCCGCAATGTGGGGCAAAAGAGCGGGATTGCCTCCGGAAATCGTCACATGATCAAATGTGTCGCCGCCAATGGTCAGCAGCTCTTCATAAATGTCTTCAGGAGTCATTTTACGAATATCGTCTTTCGCACTGCCGTCCCATGTAAAAGCTGAATCGCACCAGGAACAGCGGTAATCACAGCCTGCCGTTCGTACAAACATCGTTTTCCGTCCAATCACAGCCCCTTCCCCCTGCACAGTCGGGCCAAAAATTTCAAGTACAGGAATCATAAGAAATCTCCTTGTTTCGGGCGGTAAACTACATAGCTTGTCGGCGTTTCACGCAAATAGACTTGCAGGCATTTCGGTTTATTCGGTGTTTCATTAAGCTCTTTTTGGATAACTTCCCAAATGACGCGTGCGACGACTTCTGTTGTCGGAAAGCGCTCCGATACGTCTTCAGAAAATAACGTATCGTCATTTAATACAGTATGGTCAAAGCGCTTATGAATAAGCGACTTAATCAGTTGAAAGTTGGTCAAAAAGCCAGATTCGTTTAGCTCATCACCAGCGACCGTAATATTGGCAAAATAGGTGTGTCCATGTAACTTCCGGCATGCTCCCGCTTCGTCATGCGGTACGTAATGCGCCGCAGCAAATTGAAAGTCTTTATTTAATTCATAGCGGAAATCATGTGCCGGTGCCGGATAAATTTGCTGCATCATGACACGTTTCCCCCTTTTTGTTTAAGGTATTGATCGAGTCCATTTTGACGCAGCTTGCAGGCAGGGCATTCACCGCAGCCTGAGCCCTTTACACCGTTATAGCACGTTAGTGTATTGTCACGTACGTATTCAAATGCACCAAGCTGATCGGCCAGCGCCCATGTTTCTTTTTTATCGAGCCACATAAGTGGTGTATGAATGACAAATTCATGATCCATCGATAAATTAAGCGTCACATTCAATGATTTTATAAACGAATCGCGACAGTCTGGATACCCGCTGAAATCTGTTTCGCAGACGCCCGTCACAATATGGCGGGCATCATGCTGTTTGCCAAGAATGGCAGCAAACGATAAGAACAGCAAGTTGCGCCCTTCCACAAATGTGGACGGCAGCTTTCCATCTCTTTCTTCAATCGCAATGTCTGTGCGTGTCAACGCATTCGGTGCCAGCTGATTTAATAGGCCCATATTTAATATGTGATGCGGGACATTAAAATGAGCAGCGATTTCTTTTGCCACGTCAATTTCTGCATCGTGACGCTGTCCATAGTCAAATGTCACTGCCAGCACTTCTTTAAATGTTTGTTTTGCCCAGAATAAACATGTTGTACTGTCTTGGCCGCCGCTAAATACGACCACAGCTTTTTCATCTTTTAGCATCTTTATGTTCCTTCTTTCTAGTCGTATAAAAAAGAAGAAAAAGCTCGCGAAGACAATAGAAAAAAACCGTCACATGCCGGTTTTTCCCTTAGTTTTTTATAGAGGGAGTTCGCGAACCTCTCCCGCAGATCGCGGAATGTCTTCTTTCATTTATCCTTTATTTTGTTTGTTTATCTTACTAATCTGCTCTTCCAATTGTTTTGTTTTTTGTTCTTCCTTTTCCGACACCCGTTTAATATAGTAAAAGGCAGCGAAAGCCATTAAAACAAATACACCCATTGAAATGGCGGCTGGGATATACTCAGATTTATCTTCAGGAAAGTATAAAAAGTTGCCAAAACCAAGCATCAAATTAGTCAGCATACTGCATGCCTCCATTCTGTCGTACCCGTATATTATAGCAGGAGAACAGCATAAATCCAACATCGTGATTGTGTCATTTCCTTTAAATAACGAAAATTGATACAATGAATCTTGAATGAATTTTGAAGGAGGAGATTTTATTGAATATTGGTGATTCAGTAACAGCCCATTATAAATCCGGCAAATATACAGGAACAGTTACAGCAATTCGCCCTGGCGGCTATACGATCAAAATATCATCTGTGCTGCGGCACCCTGCGCAAGGAGACCTGCATTACCCAAATACGGCAGACGTCTCGTTCTTTCATGAGCGGAAAGCACTTGCTCTTAACGAACAGGCTAATATCCCCGAGTCAGCTGTTCACCCATTTAACGGTGAAGCGGAAAATTATAAAGATTCGCTTCAAGCTGCTGTCATGAAACTTGAAAATCGGCTTATCGCGAAGGATGATGCATTTACAGTTCGCAGCTTACAAGCACTTCAATTAGTAAAAAAAGAGTACGAACTTATGTACAATATTTCGTTCGAATAGCTCATTCATGTGAAAAACAACCCTTTATTTCCATCTTTTTTTCCTTTATGATTATATACATAAGATAGAAAAGTCAAACCTCAAAAAAGGCGGTTAGTGAATGAGAACGGTTTTTGGGTATGTCCTCATTATTTTGCTTATCCCCGCATCCGTTATGACGTTTTATTACGCCGATGCCGAAGCAGGTAAAGTGCAAAATTTTGATGATTATGTAGAAGAAAAAATCATTATTAAAGAAGTTGATTTGCCGCAGGCAAGCAAGATAAAAGATACGAATGGCAACACGTATGTCGAGCTTCATCAACCAAATCGAGTTGTTGTTGACAGTGAAAAAATTCCTGCCTTTTTAAAGGAATTGTTCTTACAATCGGAAGACAAACATTTTTATGAACATTCCGGTATTGACGCAGCGGCTGTCATGCGGGCGTTCTTAGTTAATTCCCAGTCAGATGAAATCGAGCAAGGTGCAAGCACGATTACCCAGCAAGTAGCCCGTAACCTTTATTTAACGCAAGACCGGACATTGGCCCGGAAAATATCTGAAGTGCTTTACTCGTATCAAATTGAGAAAAAGCTTGAGAAAGATGACATTTTGAATTTGTATTTAAATGTTATTTACTTCAATCACAATGTATACGGTGTGGAAGCCGCGGCACAGTATTATTTCCAAAAACCGGTGGACAAGCTATCAAAAGCACAAATGGCCTTTATTGCAGCAATTCCAAACAATCCATCACTCTATGACCCAGTGGAACGCTTTGATAATACAAAAACGCGTCAAGAACGCCTTATTGACATTATGGCGCGGGAAGAATTTATTACAGCAAATGAAGCCGAACAAATTAAAAATGAAAAAATTACATTGAATGTACGCAGTCGTCTCCATAAATATCCCGACTACTCCACATATGTGAGGGATGAATTCACAGATTTAATCGCGAAAGCAGAAGGATTTGACCAACAGCTGATTAACGCAGAAGGTGATGCGCGCAAGGCGATTCAAGAAAAATTGAGCGTACGCGTAGCAGAAGTGCTGGCCTCAGGTGTCATTATTCATACGGCACTTGATCCTGCTATGCAAGAAAAAACGGTCAGTGCGGTAAATAACGTACTCGCCGGTTCATCTGTGCAAGGTTCTGCTGCTGTCATTGGAAATCAGTCGCGTGACATTGTCGCGTTGTCCGGCGGGAAAGACTTTGATGTGACGCAATTTAACCGGGCACACCAAGGGTACCGTCAGCCAGGTTCAGTAATTAAACCGCTGCTCGACTTCGCTCCGTATATAGAAACATTCGGTGCCGGTGTGAATGATCTCGTTTCAGCGGACAAATATTGCTATCAGGGCTATTGTCCGAATAACTACAGCAAGCAAGAATATGGAATGGTGACACTGAAAGAAGCATTGACAAAGTCATATAATACAGCTGCGATTCGCCTTTACATGCGGACCGGCATTGAACGGTCATTTTCTTATGTTGATAAATTTGACTTTAACCGTATTACGGTGGAAGATCACCATCCTTCTGCTTCGCTTGGCGGTGTTGACGGGTTTACGACGTTGGAAATGGCTGGTGCCTACACATCATTTGTCGATGGCACGTTCACAAAACCACGTGCAATTAAACGAGTAACGGACTTGCATGGCAATACTCTTTATATGTGGAAAGAGGAGCCGGTTAAAATATGGTCGAAAGCAACAACGTATAAAATGCGCGATATGCTGACAAGCGTTGTAAAAAACGGAACCGGAAGAAAAGCTAATTTTGCAACATCTTATATTGGCGGAAAAACAGGCACAACAAACAACGTTCGCGATCTCTGGTTTGCCGGTTTGACAGAAGGCTATACAGCATCTGTCTGGGTCGGAAAAGACACCCCTGAAAACATCCACTACCTGGAATCTTACGGGCCGCACCAGCAGATCTGGAAACGAATCATGAGATAAATAAAAAGAACCGGAGCAGCTGCTCCGGTTCTTTTTATGCTTTTGTTTGTGCTTGCTCGTCATCGTAAATGGGCACCAAGCCTTCTGGCGTAACGAAAACACGGATGGCTACTACTTGACGATCTTCCATCAATGTAAAGTAATGACGTGTGTTGACCGGTACTGAAATTAAATCGCCCGGCTCAAGTTCCACATTGAAAAATTGGCCATCTTTCGCTTGAATGGCGAAAATGCCATGTCCACTCACAATAAAACGCACTTCATCATCTGTATAAATGTGAATGTTTTCAAACTTCTTCAATAGTTCATCAAGGTTTGGGGTGCTGTCTGATAAGGAAATAACATCTCGCGCCTGATAGCCGCGACGTTCAGAAATATCATCAAGTTCCGTCTTGAATACATCTAGCACTTGCTGCTTTTCTTCATCTGTTAACGAATAATTTTCGCGCAAGTTTTCAGGAAGCTTCGTAATATCCCATTTTTCATAAATGACTTCCTGCCCTGTCAAAAAAGCATTGACCGCATTTTGATCCGCTACACGTTCACCTGTTTCTTGAAAATAAATAGAAGCCATTTTTTCATCCTCCTTTCAGAATAAGTAATTTAATATGCCCCGCAAATAAAAATTCACACGCTTCTAAATTTTTTTTTACTTCAAATGCATCACGTCCCCAAACCGTAATGCCATGATTGCGAATTAATACGGCACCGGCATCAGCTGATACTTACTTGTCAAACTCTTCAGCAAGCTTTGGTATGTCTGCATTGTTTGGAATAATGGGCACCGGAACCTGTGTATGCTATTCGCATATACCGAGGGCTTTAATCATTTCCTATCCAGTAAACGTCACTCCACCCTTGTCGCCATATACTTTTACATGCAAAGGCATTTTCAGGTAACAAAGTGAAAATCAGCCCCTGCCATACGAACAAGCTTACCAAGCATCAATTCTGTCGAAATGCCGTGATGGGGTGCAAATATGAATACGCCAGGATATAGCTGGATGTGCCATAATCGGCACCGGAATGTCACGGTCTTCCGCAAGTTTCTGCAATACATCCAATCCGTATGCGAATACGTTAAATAAATAGGCGTTTGCACCGAGTTCAATACCGCGGCGCGCCTTTTCTTTTAAGTCGCATTTACGTCCAGTCAAATTTACTGCATACAACGCTTTTTTACCGCTTTCAGCGATGGCCTGTTTGCCAAGCTTTAATCTCTCTTCAAAGAGTGTCAGTTTATTCTCAAATAAAATTTCATCGTCTTTAATAATATCAACACCGCCATCAAGCTGCGCTTTCAGTTGTCTTTCCATGTAGGAAAGGTCACGGCCTATGACGCCTTTAAAAATGCTCATCACGAGTGGATGATCATAGGCACCTGTTAATTCACGAATACCATTTACCCCAAACTTCGGCCCAGGAAACCATCTTGCCAAATCACGTGAAAAATCAAGATCCATTAACTGGATGACTCCATCTAATGAAAATTCACCAAATACCGGCACTAAAATAGCTGGTAAATCGGTGCTGAAGTTTGCCGCAAGATACGCTTCTCGTCCTTCTGCTGTTTCACATCCGGTTTCTTTGATCGATATGACTCGCCCTTTATGCTTCTTTAACTGCTCCTCTGCTCAAGGTGAGGCAAGTCCGTCCATGAACCAATTGTCAAACCGAGTGCGATACCTTCTGCTCTTTTTTCAAATTGACCACCTTTATCAAACAGCCGGTACGTTGCGATCACTTCACTCATCACTCGTTCTCCATTCTGAATGCCAACTAGTTTGCTTGGATTGTGTCACTTTTTCCCCGTTTTGTCAACAAATAGCTCCAGCTTTCCGATCCGTTCAACAGCTTCTAACAGCCTGTTCTCATCCGTCAATAACCCAACCCTCACATAGCCTTCTCCATAAATTCCAAATCCAATTCCCGGTGCCGTGACTACATGGGCTTTTTCCAAAAGGAGATCGGCAAATTCAACCGATGTATAGGGTACCGGCACTGGGAGCCACGCGAAAAAAGATCCCGCTGGCATGGTGACATCCCAGCCGATTTCCCTACACGCCTGAATGAACACATTCCGTCGGCTTTCGTACATATTCGAAAGCTCGCGTACGCAGTCTTGCGAACCGGTTAATGCATCCGCTGCTGCTTTTTGTATAGCGCTGAATAAGCTCACATACATGTGGTCCTGCAATAAATTAATCGCTGAAATCACGCTTTTATTTCCCGCCACAAAGCCAACACGCCAGCCAGCCATGTTATATGTTTTGGATAATGTATATACTTCTACACCGATCTCTTTTGCCCCCTTTGCTTGTAAAAAGCTCGGTGGCTTAACGCCGTCAAAACCAACACCACCATAAGCGAAATCGTGCACGACACATATGTGATGCTCCCTGGCAAGATCAACTGTTTCATCAAAAAAGGCCCGATTTGCTTGAGCACCGGTCGGGTTGTTCGGATAATTCAATAACAAAAGCTTTGCACGCTCCAGCTGTTCACGGCTCAACTTTCCATATTCCGGCAAAAAAAGATTTTGGGCTGTCAGCGCCATGTAATCCATCTTTGCGCCGGCCATTGCTGCCCCTGACCAGTAATCCGGGTAACCCGGGTCCGGCACAAGCATGTAGTCACCTTCATTTAATAAACACATCGGTATTTCGACAAGTCCCGCTTTACCGCCAAATAAAATAGCCACTTCGATTTCCGGATCCAGGTCTACGTTATATTCCCGCTTGTAAAATTCAGCGGCAGCTTCTTTTAAAAATAGCTGGCCTTGAAACGGCGGATATTTATGGAAATCAGGGCGGTCTGCAGCGCTCTTTAGCGATTCAACTATATGCTGAGGCGTGGGCTGATCCGGGTTTCCTTGTCCGAGATTAATGATGTCGCAGCCTGCGTTTACATACTGTGCCGCTTTCTTCGTCAACGCCGCAAAAAACTGTTTCGGCAGCTTATTTAATAATACTGATTGATCAAAATGGGTCATTTATACACCTACTTAGATTGTTCTTTCAATTTTAGTCATTAATATATATACTATTTATCCAATTGTAAATATATTCGGAAGGATCAACCTGTCGCTGACTTGATCACAGGCATTGTGACAGAAAAAGGAATGATTAAACCGGATAAATCATTGATTGCCGCCTTATTTACCCAATTTCAAATTTGCCTCTCATTACACTCGTAAAAAGAAAGGTCTCTGGAAAATTCCAGAGACCTTTCTTTTTACAATGGAAGAGAAGCTAAGATGCCATTGTATAATTTCATGATAATTAAAGCGAGCAACAGTCCGAAGAACATCCAGAACAGTGCTTCAAAAACGATAATCCCGATCATTTGCGGTGTCGTAATGTGTGGGCTTAATTTGTAAACGAAATAAACGATGTACGTCATTGCCGTTACAAGGAAAATAATCAGAATACCGACAGCAGACGAAAAGCTAATGAGAGAGACAAGCCCGCCAATGAAAAAAATAACAGCACCAAACCGTGTTTTTTTCATCAATTCGCCTTCTGTATCCTTTGAAAAAAATAAAAGGGCGAGTTCATTCGCCGTATTCGCCAGCAGCTTAAGCGTAGCGAATATCATTGTGAATACAAGCATAAGCCCGCCGATTACGACAAGATTCATTTCTGTTTTTGTAAAGAAATCGAGCATTCCGCTGTATAAGTTCGCTTTTTGAAGCACTTCAACCACGAGAGCCTGTCCATACATAGCGATTGACAAGCTAAAAAGTAAAATAGCAAGCAGCGGCATATAGCCGGTTAAATATGTGTTTTTCATTAAATTGATTCTCCCCTGTCACAGTCAGTCACTCTTCATTATGCAAGAGGGTGGTTACGATGACAAGCAATTTTCGATGTTTTTTGGATAATAAGCACAATTTCTAACAAAATTTGCTCTGTTTCTAGCCATTTCCAAATTTTTTAATTGATGAAAATTACGCTTCTCTTCATATTTATTATAAATGATTACGTTTTCAACCTTACCCTGAATTAAGATATGCACAATCATTTTTTTACGCTATACTTTTAAACATATACTATACTTTAGGAGGGATTTTATTGTCTTCGCTTCACTGGGCCATACTCGCTCCTTTTATTATGGCCGCATTCGTTCCTTTCGTACGAAAAAAAGCAGCTACTATACATACGGGCTGGTTCGTTTTGATCTTGCCGGTCGTTCTCTTTGTTTCTTTTCTTCAATATCTTCCTGTCACAATGAAGAATGATTCCGTCACGCAAACCGTTGCCTGGATTCCATCGCTCGGTATTGATTTCACGGCGTATGTGGATGGCCTTAGCTTACTGTTTGTTCTTCTGATTACAGGAATCGGGGCACTCGTCGTGCTGTACTCTATTTACTATTTGTCTAAGACAAAAGAAAGCTTACAGCATTTTTATGTATATTTGCTTATGTTTATGGGGGCAATGCTCGGCGTTGTGTTATCAGACAATGTCATTACGCTGTATATGTTTTGGGAATTGACGTCCATTTCATCCTTCCTCTTAATCGCATACTGGTTTGACCGCGATCGTTCCCGTTATGGCGCATTAAAATCAATGCTCATTACGGTTTTTGGCGGATTGATGATGCTCGGCGGTTTTCTCGTTCTCTCGCTCATGGGTGATACATTTAGTGTACGGGAGCTTGCTGCACAGGCACCTCAATTAAATAATCATCCGCTCTTTTTGCTGGCAATGATCCTTATTTTACTTGGTGCGTTTACAAAGTCGGCACAGTTTCCTTTTTACATTTGGCTGCCTGATGCAATGGAAGCGCCTACCCCTGTCAGTGCGTACTTGCATTCGGCAACAATGGTAAAAGCAGGGATTTATCTTGTCGCCCGCTTCAGCCCTATTTTTGCTTTTTCTAGCTACTGGTTCTGGATTGTTGGGACCATTGGGTTGTTCACAATGGTGTGGGCATCCTTCAATGCCGTGAAACAAACGGATCTAAAAGGGATTCTTGCGTTCTCAACGGTCAGTCAGCTTGGCTTAATTATGTCGCTGCTCGGTGCCGGTTCGGCAGCGCTTCACTTTGACTCGCTTGATGATAATATATATACAGCAGCCGTTATTGCAGCTGTGTTTCATTTAATTAATCATGCGACCTTCAAAGGCAGTTTGTTTATGGTAACGGGTATTATTGATCATGAAACAGGGACACGTGATATTCGGCGTCTTGGCGGATTAATGAGTTTAATGCCGATTACGTTTACTTTATCTGTGATCGGTGCCTTTTCAATGGCCGGCCTGCCGCCATTTAACGGGTTTCTAAGTAAAGAAATGTTTCTTTTATCGATGGTTCAGCTGACTGAACTGAATCTATTCAATCTTGATACGTGGGGACTTCTATTCCCTGTTCTTGCATGGATTGGCAGTGTCTTCACCTTCATTTACAGCATGATTATTGTCTTTAAGGTATTCGGTGGGAAATTTCAGCCGGAAAAACTGGAGAAACAGCCGCATGAAGCACCGGTTGGAATGTTAATTTCACCTATTGTACTTGCAGCGCTGGTCATTCTTTTCGGGTTATTCCCGAACTTGCTGTCGTACAGCTTAATTCAGCCAGCCGCCGCTGCCATCGTGCCATCCATTATTCCAAACGGCAGCCAACTCGACGTACATATTTCATTCTGGCATGGAATGACAACAGAATTAATGATGACCATCGGTGTTGTCGTCATTGGGATTATCTTGTACAAATTTTTGCCGAAAT
Organism: Domibacillus sp. F004; assembly: GCF_057814295.1. Classification (NCBI taxonomy): domain Bacteria; kingdom Bacillati; phylum Bacillota; class Bacilli; order Caryophanales; family Bacillaceae; genus Domibacillus; species Domibacillus sp. F004. The sequence continues at coordinate 586,445 of NZ_JBVATB010000002.1, read as the reverse complement.
GGATCGGATTGTACGACTATTTCCCGGGAAAAGTCACACTCAATAAATTGTATAACGCTAGTTTGTATGCAGCAGAGCGAGGATCACACTCGGTGACAAAATCATACATGACGGGATTTATTCGCAGCTATCTCGTTTATATTTTTGCCTTTTTCATTGCTATTCTTGGTTTTACCTTGTGGGTGAAAGATGCATTCCGTTTTGATTCATCCAGCACAGCACCAATTGGCTTTTATGAAGTCGGACTACTGATTGTCCTATTGATCGCAACAGCTACTATTTTAATAGCCAAATCACGTCTTACATCAATTATTTCACTCGGTGCAGTCGGGTATATTGTCTCGCTTTTCTTCATTATTTTCCGGGCGCCGGATCTTGCATTAACACAACTCGTCATTGAAACGGTTTCGACAGCGTTATTCTTACTTTGCTTTTACCATTTACCAAAACTATCCCTTCATGATGAAAAAAGACGTTTCCAAATTGGCAATGCGGTCATTGCTGCTGGTGTGGGCCTCATCGTGGCGCTGATCGGAATTTCAGCACACAGCACAAAACTATTTCCGTCAATCAATGAATATTACATTGAAAACACGTATACAAAAGCCGGCGGCGAAAATATGGTCAATGTCATTCTCGTTGACTTCCGTGGCTTTGATACCTTGTTTGAAATTTCAGTGCTATCTGTTGCGGCACTCGGTATTTACGGGTTAATTAAATTGCGTATGGAGAAAGGCGGCGAGCAAAATGAAAACGAATGATGTCATCTTTCAAACCGTCGCCAAAGTCGTTTTCTTTATGATTATCTTTTTTGCTGTTCACCTTTTCTTCGCCGGGCACTATTACCCTGGCGGCGGATTTGTCGGCGGGCTGCTCACTTCAGGTGCAATCGTCTTATTAATGCTGGCGTTTGATATGAAAACCGTTAAAAAAGGCTTTCTTGCTGATTATAAATGGCTCATTAGTCTCGGCTTATTGTTTTCAGCTAGTACAGCCGCCGGATCATTGATATTTAATGTTCCTTTTTTCACCCATGTATACGGTGATGTTTGGCTGCCGATTTTTGGAATCACATCCCTGCACACCGCGATGCTGTTTGACCTTGGTGTGTACCTTGTTGTCATTGGTGTAACCATGACCATTATTCAAACGATTGGAGAGAGTGAATAATGGAAATTTTAATGTGTATCATCGCCGGTCTGCTATTTGCAGCGGCTGTCTATTTAATGCTTTCGAAAAGCTTGCTCCGAATTATTGTTGGTACCGGGCTACTCAGCCACGGCACGCATTTAATGCTGCTGACGATGGGCGGATTAAAAACAGGCGCAGCACCTGTTCTCGGTGAACATGCTGCCTCGTACGTGGATCCGATTCCGCAGGCGCTTATTTTAACCGCAATCGTCATCAGTTTTGGCGTCACAGCACTGTTCCTTGTTATTGCCTATCGCGCCTATCAAGAGCTTGGCACAGACAATATGGAGCAATTGAAAGGAACAGAAGCTGATGATTAATTTACCGGTTTTGCCGATTCTTATCCCTCTTATGGCTGCGATTGTCTTGCTGTTTGTCTCAAAAAGTATTCTTGCTCAGCGGGTCGTGTCCGTTATTGCTTCTGCTTCGACAGTCGTGTCGGCACTGATCCTAATGGCAAAAGTAAAAACGGATGGCATTCAAACGGTCGATATGGGCAGCTGGCCGGCACCGTTCGGTATTACACTCGTATCGGACATGCTGAGCATTTTACTTGTCTTAACAGCATCGATTATTACGTTATGTGTCGTTCTCTACTCATTCCATTCAATTGGAAACGGACGTGAACGGTTTTACTACTATCCCATCGTTCAGTTTTTGCTGCTCGGTGTGAATGGCTCCTTTACGACAGGTGATATTTTCAACTTGTTTGTATTCTTTGAAATTATGCTCATGTCGTCCTATGTATTAATCGTCATTGGGGGCACCAAAATACAGCTGCGTGAATCGATTAAATACATTCTTGTAAATGTCATTTCATCGGCCATTTTTGTTATTGCCGTCGGATTTTTATATTCTGTCACCGGTTCACTAAATATGGCCCACATTTCAGCGCGTATTTCCGAGATTAGTACGGAGCCGATCATTACGGTGCTCGCTGTTTTGTTTTTAATCGTTTTTGGCTTAAAAGGAGCTATTTTCCCACTCTATTTTTGGCTGCCTGGTTCTTACGCTGCACCGCCGGCACCTATTCTCGCTTTGTTCGGGTCTCTTTTGACAAAAGTCGGAATTTACGCGATTTTGCGCACGTATACGCTGTTCTTTTATCACGACCAGCCGTTTACTCATGACTTATTATCGCTTCTTGCGCTCTTGACGATTGTGGCTGGTGTCATAGGTGCTCTCGCGTACCGCGATGTGAAACAAATTTTAATTTATAACATTGTCATTGCTGTTGGCGTACTGTTGTTCGGCATTGCCACGATGACCGAAGAATCTATTGCAGGAACCGTTTTTTATCTCATTCATGATATGATCATTAAAGCAGCGCTCTTCCTGCTCGGCGGAATCATTATTTATCTCGCCGGCACTTCCAATTTAACGAAAATGGGCGGGCTGATCCGTCAGTATCCAGCACTTGGCTGGACCTTTTTACTTGCTTCGTTCGCACTGGCCGGTATTCCCCCATTATCCGGATTCACCGGTAAGTTATTAATCGTTCGCTCCGGCTTTTCAGAAGGTGAATATGTGGGGGCAATTGTCGTCTTGCTGTCGAGTTTAGCCGTCCTGTATTCTGTTGTAAATCTGTTTATGGAGGCTTTCTGGAAAACACCTGAAATCCCATTGCCTGATGTGAAAAAGCGGACAGGCTCATTGTTCATGCCAGCCGCGGCACTCGTCTTACTGTCTGTTTTGTACGGCGTTGGAACAGAAGCAGTATATCCTTATGTGATGCAGGCTGTTGACACACTCATCCATCCGGAAATCTACATCGACGCCGTGTTAAAGGAGTAGATGGTATGGCATTTCAAATTTTATTAAATGTATTTTTAGCGTTTCTTTGGATGTTTTTGCAAGTATCATTCAGTGCACGAACATTCATTATTGGCTATTTACTTGGGCTGCTCGTTATGTTCGGTATGCGCCGTTTTTTTAAAAACCGATTTTACATACATCGTGTCTGGGCAGTTGCCTATCTGTTTTTCTTGTTTTTAATTGAATTGATAAAAGCAAATATAGATGTATTAAAGCTCGTACTCCGTCCAAAACTTACGATGCGGCCCGGTATTTTTGCGATGGAAACCGAATTGAAATCAGACTGGGAAATAACGTTGCTGTCCAGCTTAATTACATTAACACCTGGTACACTCGTCATTGATGTATCGGATGACAATAAAACACTGTATATTCATGCGATTGATATTGGCGAGGTGTCAGAAGCCATTGACAGCATTAAAAATTCATTTGAAAAAGCCATTATGGAGGTGAGCCGCGGATGATGGATATCGTCTTAAAAATAACGCTTGTCCTGTTGGCTATCGCCATGCTTGGATTTATTTACCGGCTCGTCAAAGGACCGACGACGCCCGACCGCATCGTCGCCCTGGATGCCATGGGTGTCATTCTCGTATCAATCGCTGCTGTCCTTTCTATGATCCTTAATACAAGCAACTTTTTAGATGTTATTTTGCTCATTGGTATTTTGGCCTTTATCGGAACTGTAGCATATGCGAAGTTTTTGGAGAAAGGAGAGATTATCGAATATGACCGTGATCAGTGACGTGTTCATCGCATTTCTTTTGCTCACAGGCGCGTTTTTCAGTCTCGTTGCAGCATTCGGTGTGATCCGTTTTCCAGACGTATATACGCGCAACCATGCGGCCTCTAAAAGCGCTACGCTCGGTGTCATGTGCATTCTTTTGGCGACATTTTTTTATTTTCTTGCCAAGGATGGCTTGTTCAGCTCCCGGCTCTTACTCGGGATCGCCTTTTTCTTCATTACCGCTCCGGTCGCCGGTCATTTAATTAGTCGCGCTGCCTACAACTCCGGGGTGAAAATGTGGAGTAAAAGTGTACGAGATGATTTGGAAGAGAAGAAATAACAAGAAAAAGGCTGCCGGGGAAGGCTATTCTTTCTCCGCAGCCTTTTTCGTATTTTCTTATTTATACAGTGTCTCTGCTTTTTCACCATTTTCTTTATAAACAATTAAAATGCCATCATGTTCGCTGACATATTCTTTTGCGCGCATCAGCACGTCCTGTTTCGTCTCCCCGGCAAGTATGTTCCGCTTCCCTTCTTTTTTCATTAAACACCATTTATCTTCTTTAGCCTTTACTTCATAATAAGGCCGTCCCGCTTCTTCTTTTCCGATAAAGCTTCGCGCCCGGTCAATGGCGATGGCAATCGACCGCCCCTCTGCATATCCGTCTTCAAGAAGCGCATTGGCAATTTCAATGGCTTTTTCCCGTACATCGTCCGGTAAATTTTTCATCGAATCAGGATAATTCTTTTTGCTCCATGGCATGAGAATCCCCTCCTTCATCTAAAGATTTCCCCGCTGACTACGAAGTAAACATTATCTTTTTTTCACAACCGCCATTGTGCAGCGTGATAAGCAGATTAATGCTCCCTCTTCATCTGTCAGTTTAATGGTCCACACCATCGTCGTCCGGCCCCGGTGTTCGATTTCAGCCGTTGCTGTTACGATACCGTCACGTTTTGATTTAATATGATTCGCGTTTATTTCTAGTCCAAAACTTAATTCCGCTTCGGGGTCGATCAGTGCTGCTGCGCCTAAACTCGCCGCCGTTTCAGCCAGTGCAACCGATGCGCCGCCATGTAAATAGCCAAACGGCTGACGCGTCCGTTCATCCACCGGCATGGTCATCACGACTCGTCCCCGGGTCACCTCAACAATCTCCATGCCGAGCGCTTCAAGTAATGTTCCTTTTCTTTGAATTTCCATATCCATTCCTCCTAAAAATTAAAAAGCGCCCGTTCTTTTTAGGAAGCGGGCGCTTCAATTACAGCACCATCGCTGCGATCCAGCCAAAAATGATGACCGGAATATTATAATGTAAAAATGTTGGGACAACTGTATCCCAAATATGATCATGCTGCCCGTCCGCATTTAAACCGGACGTGGGCCCGAGCGTGCTGTCTGATGCAGGTGATCCGGCATCCCCAAGCGCACCGGCTGTTCCGACAAGCGCAATGGCTGCCATCGGACTGAAGCCAAGCTCAAGCGCGAGCGGAACAAATATCGTCGCGATAATCGGCACTGTTGAAAACGAGGAACCGATCCCAAGCGTGACAAGTAAGCCGACCAGAAGCATTAACAGCGCACCAAGCGCTTTATTTCCATCGATAGCCGCGGCTGAATGTTCAACAAGTGTTTCAACGTCCCCTGTCGCACCCATGACGCTCGCAAAACCGGATGCCGCAATCATAACAAATCCGATAAACGCCATCATCCGCATCCCGTTCATGAGCAGCTGATCTGCTTCACTCCAGCGCACCGCACGAAATACATAGAGCACAATAATCCCCGCAAGTGCACCAAAAACCATGGATTCAGTCCAAAGCTGGGCAGCAAGCGCAGCCACAATGGCGATCCCTGCGATCATTAAACCTGATTTTGTATAACTCAGAGGCGCGTCTGATTCATCAAGTACGGGTAAATGCGAATCTTCATAATCGCGCGGCTTTCGGTACGTGAAAAACACTGCAATCAACAAGCCGGCCAACATGCCAACAGCGGGTAATAACATCGCTTTCGGCACTTGATCCAGCGTTACTTCAAGCCCGCTTGCCGTCATATTCGTCGCAATAATCCCTTGGAAAATTTGTCCGAATCCGACCGGCAGCAGCATATACGGTGTAATAAGACCAAATGTTAAAATGCAAGCAGTCAGTCGCCGGTCAATCCGAAGTTCATTCATAATTTTTAACAATGGCGGAATCAAAAGTGGAATAAACGCGATATGCACCGGTACAACATTTTGAGAAAAACAAGCCATTAACAAAATGACAATGAGTATGAGAGCCTTCGGCAGCTTTTGCGACCGTGCCTCTTCTTTTTTGCCAATAAATTTTAAAACAAACTCAACGAGTGCTTCCGGCAATCCAGTGCTTGAAACCGCGACCGCAAACCCGCCGAGCATCGCATAACTGAGCGCTACGTTTGCCCCTCCGCCCACGCCGTCTGAAAAAGCGGTGATTGTGCCATCCATCCCAAGTCCACCGATCAATCCACCTAAAAGCGCGCCAGTAATGAGTGAAAAAACAACATTGACACGGAGCAGGCTGAGAACGAGCATAATGAGAACGGCAATAACGACTGCATTCATTTATATGTACCTCTTTTCCTTTACTATGCTAATAGACTAAAAAGCCGTATTACACAATAGCAAATCAGCTGCTCTCTTGTCAATGCTTTTTACGATAAGGCAAGAATAGCCAATGTGCGCGTCATGACACCCGGCGACATTTCCGCGCTTCCCGCAATATCAAGATGAACCCACGGCGTATCCTCCGCAAATTCACCGATAAATCCCCCTCCCATAATGGCGTGTCCATCACGTCCCGGCGAATTGTTTAAATCAGCAACGTCACTGCGCCGGATCCGTTTTTTATCAAACTCTGTGAGCGGCAGCTGCCAAATAAACTCACCTGCTTCATGTGAGGCTTCAAGCACTTGTTCAAAAAATGGTTCATTGTTTGTTAATGCTCCTGTCTTATCTTTTCCCAGTGCAATAATGACACCTCCCGTTAATGTAGCAACATCGACAATGCGCCCAGCACGCTGCTGTTTCGCGTAGGTGATTGCGTCTGCCAGCACGAGCCGCCCTTCTGCATCCGTATTTTTCACTTCAATCGTTTTTCCTGACAGCGACGTGATTACATCATCCGGCTTAAATGCATGGCCGCTAATAACATTGTCTGTTGCCGGAATGACGGCCATTACTGGTTGATCCGGCTGCAGTTCGCCGATAATTTCCATCGCACCAAGAACAGCAGCTGCCCCTGCCATATCTGTTTTCATCCCGACAATGCCGTCTTTTGATTTAATCGAATAGCCGCCTGTATCAAACGTGACACCTTTGCCAACAAAGGTAAGCACGTCTTCCCATTCATCGTTCGGCTTATATTTAAGTGTAATCATTTTGGGCGGCGAAACCGAACCTTGCGCGACAGCAAGGAATGACCCCATGCCGATTTTCTCCATCTCTGTCCGCTCCAAAATTTCAATTTCAAACCCATATTGCTCGGCGAGTTTTTGCGCATGGCCGGCAAGATCAGTAGCTGTCATCATATTGGGCGGCGTGGCTGTGAGACGTCTTGCCGTATTTGTTCCCTCTGCCATCGCTTTGCCGACAGCGCACGCTGCCATCACTTCGGCCGCATCTCCGTCTGTCCATACGTCGATTGATTTCAAGATTTTTTCTGGTTCGTTGCCTGGCGTTCGGTAGCCCGTGTATTCATACCGCGCCATGAAAAATGCTTCAAAAATGGCTTCGGCTGCTTCAACAGCCGTTACGTTTTCGGTCACAAATGAATCAAGGGCAACAGCAATGGATTCGAGTCCATATTTCTTTGACTGCTTCGCTGCATTCGTCACGGCTTCATGAATGGCATGAAAATCCACTTCTTTTTCTTTGCCAATTCCTGCAAACACGATGCGCTTCGTTTGAATTTGACCCATCGCCGGAATAATCGCACCCTTTCCTTTTTTGGCGGAAAGATCGCCGTTTTTGACAAGCTCCGTGAGATTTCCTTGAAAGGCATCATCGAGCATTCTTAGTACACCTTCAAACTTTAACGGCTTATCAAATAGTCCAACGAGAAGTGCATCTGATTTCGTTTCTGTGATTGGTCCGTTTTTAATCGTAAACATGTATATCACCTCCATGCTATTATACAATGGAGTGAATAAAGGGGGAATTTTGAATGAGGATTGTGTCTATTTGTCCGAGCAATACGGAAGTATGTGAATATTTAAATATTGAAGATCAAATTATCGGAGTTGATGATTATTCAGATTTAGAACGCATAAGGCTTGGGCCTGATTTGTCGATTGATATGGAGAAATTGGAAGCATTAAAGCCCGATATGGTGCTGGCATCGTTAAGTGTACCTGGAATGGAGAAAAATGTGGCGGAGCTTGAGCAGCGAGGGATTCCGCATATTGTGACGAATCCAAATTCACTTGATGATATCGGGCTGTCGATCATGCAGATTGGTGAGGCTTGCGGGATAAATGGATCGGAAGCGATGCAGCGGTGGCAACAGTCGCTTGACATGTACCGATCGCGCAATTGGAATCGTCTAGTGCGCGTATACTGGGAATGGTGGCCAAAGCCTGTGTTTACACCTGGACGTGCAAACTGGCTGACAGAAATGAGTGCTTTGTGCGGAGCTGAAAATGTGTTTGCGGATCATGAAGAAGCAAGTGTACAGACAGATTGGGAGACAGTTGTTTCAAAAAAACCTGATGTCCTGCTTCTTGCTTGGGTTGGTGTGATGACAGACAAAGTGAATACGACTATTGTGAAAAAACGACCGGGGTATAATGGTCTACCGATTTATGTGATGGAAGAAAAATACTTTTGCCGTCCATCGCCGCAGCTGCTTGTGGGGCTTGAACAACTTGAAAACGTATTAAAGGGTCATAAAAAAAACGATCCCGCGTAAGGATCGTTTTAAAACATTTGATACCCTTTTGCCCGCAACAGACGCATGACAAATCCGCTCGTAACGGCACCGAGAAAACCGATTGATAAAATAGTAATGTCAACAGGCTGCAGGCCTATAATTCTTTCGCCAAGAATGCCAAATGATTCATTCGTCTTAAATATGTAGTCAAATGTGCTGATGCCATCGACAATCGCGATCGTAACGAGTGGATAAATAACAGCCATGATCCACGTCATACGCAGCAGCATGTTTAAAATAAACCCAATGCCGAAAAAGAGTACAAAAAAGAGTAATGACGACACGAGTACGGTTGCAATATGCATGAAACGATTCCCCCTAAACTCATTACTGTTTAGTTTACTGAACAAGACAAAAAAGGTCAATCAACGAATCTGTGACAAAAAACACCGGCAACGAGGGGGAGTCGCAGCCGATGCTTTACAAAAGCATTTCCATTTCTTCTTTGAACGAAGGCGGAAATAAACTTCTTCCTAAGTAGGATATCCAATTTCATCTCTTTTTAGTACACGATTTTTCCTTTAAAATGGATATATTCATTTTAAAGGAAAAATCGGTATGACGTATAGCCAAATTGCGGACCAGGATCGGGAATTTCCTTACAGCTAAGACCGGCTGTTTCAAATAAGGTAACGATATTTCGGAGCAAAACGGATGTATCCACACTTTCTTGCAATTCTTTTACCGTCATCCAGCATGCCTCAAGCAGCTCTCCTGTGTGTGCAGTCGGTTCTTTTTCGTCGTTAAGTGTCAAATAAAAAATAATCATTGTATCACTTATATCATCTTTAATGACACCGGATCGAATGCCTGCTACACCGCATACAGTGGCGTCAATATTCGTTTCTTCTTTCACTTCACGTACGGCCGCTTCGTCTGCACGCTCTCCTGCCTCAACAAATCCCGCAGGCAATGACCACTGTCCTTTTAATCCGCCATATGCTTTTTTCACAACAAGCCACCGCCCTCGGCTATCGATCACAAGACCGGCAGCAGCTAACCACACTTTTCCCCTTTTCACTCAGTCTCTTCCCCTTTGCAAATAAAAAAGGCCCCCGAATTGACATTCGGAGCCCTTTTATTTATTAAAGTACGTTAAACTTCCCTTTTTTCAGAACAAGCGATGGGCCACCGATCATGAAGAGTGCACGGTTATCAATCATTTTCTTCATAAATGATGCCTTTGTACCTGTCAATTTCTTGTCAAATACAACGCCGATTGCATCGTCATCACCGAGTGAACATACAGTCCCTTTAAGATGAGGAACAAATGTTTCAAGATCGCTTTCTCCTTTTACCAATTTCACAATATTGCGAGCAGCTGTTTCACCTTGCTGCATTGAAATTTGCGCAGTTGGCGGGTACGGACGGTTAATTTCTTCATTAATCATCAATGCACAGTCACCAATGACAAAAATGTCTTCTTGATTTGGCGCACGAAGATCCGGATTTACTTTTACACGGGCACGCATATTTTCGATGCCTGATTTTTCAATGATGCTGCTTCCTCGAACACCAGCAGCCCACACAACAGTACCGGCTTTAATTTCTTCTGTTTCTGTTTCACCTTTAGCAACAATGATGCCTTCCGGAGTTGCTCCTTTAATCGGTGTACCGATTTTGAATTCAACGCCTTTTTTCTCAAGCAACGCAACGGCATATTGCACAAGTTCCGGATCGAAACCAGGAAGAACCATCGGCGCAGCTTCTACGCAATAAATGCGTACTTTTGCATAATCAATGTCATATTCTTTGCAAAGCTCAGGAACACGATTCACAAGCTCACCAAGGAATTCGATGCCTGTAAATCCAGCACCGCCGACAACGATCGTTAAGCGTTCCTCTTGTTTATCTTCTTCCAATGCATATGTAGCGAATTGATATTCAATATGATCCCGCAGCTGACGCGCTGTGTTAACGTTTGAGATGGTGAAAGCATGTTCTTTTAGGCCTTCGATTCCAAATGTCTCCGATTCGCCGCCAAGTGCTACAACGAGATAATCGTATTCTACTTCACCTGTGTTTAAAATCACTTTCTTTTCATCAGGTTTAATATCCTGTACTTCTGCACGGATAAATTCTACTTTGCTGCGGTTAATAACGGAATCGACATCGTAACGTACACGGTCATGGTGCAGTGTACCAGCCGATGCTTCGTGAAGCCACGTTGTTTCATAATGATAATCATTTTTATTTACAAGTACAATATTTGCTTCATCCACAGACAACGCTTTTTGAAGACGTGTTACAGTAACAAGACCGCCATAACCGGCACCTAAGACTACAATTTTCGGCTTTCTCACTGACATATTTACCCACCTCTATTTAAAATAGTGACATAAAGAATGTGATATTCTTCACGTATGATTATATAAAACGCCTTTCATTTGTCACAAAATGTTTAGATTTGCAGAACTATTTTAATAATAGTCGTTTTCATTCCTTTTTTCAAGCTATTTTGCGAAGAATTTTCCGACGCGACAGGAGGCAAAATGTTTTGTATGATGAGAAAAAGGAGTGATCAATTTATGACAGATATTACAATTATCGGTGCCGGTCCTACTGGACTCTTTGCTGCATTTTATGCTGGTATGCGCGGGGCATCTGTTAAGATTATTGATAGTCTGCCACATATGGGTGGGCAGCTTTCAGCACTTTATCCAGAAAAGTTTATTTATGATGTAGCGGGTTTCCCGGCCGTAAAAGCACAGGAGCTTGTGGATCGGCTCGTGGAACAGATGAACCGGTTTCCAGTCGAAATTTGTCTGGAAGAATCTGTGGAAGAATTAGAGAAACAAGCAGATGGCAGCATTCGGCTTATGTCTGATAAAGGAGAACATTTTACGAAAGCCGTCATTATTACAGCGGGAAATGGTGCCTTTCAGCCGCGTCTCCTTGAGATTGAAGGGACGAAACAATTGCCAAACGTTCACTATTTTGTGACGGATTTGAAAAAATTTGCTGGCCGCCGTGTCGCCGTTTTAGGCGGAGGTGATTCAGCGGTCGATTGGGCGTTGATGCTTGAACCTGTCGCAAAAGAAGTAACGATTATTCATCGGCGCGATAAATTCCGGGCACATGAACATAGCGTTGATTTGCTGAACAAATCAAGCGTTCAGGTTGTGACACCCTTTATACCGGTTTCCTTTGACGGGAAAGTGATTCATCTTGAAGAAGTAAAAGGCGATCGCACTGAATCGCTGGAAATTGATGATTTGATTGTTAATTATGGTTTCGTTTCCTCTCTTGGGCCAATGAAAAATTGGGGTCTAAATATCGTAAAAAATCAGATTCCGGTCAATACACGTATGGAAACGAATATAGAAGGTGTTTATGCAGCGGGCGACATCGCTGCGTACGACGGCAAAGTTAAATTGATTGCGACCGGTTTTGGAGAAGCACCAACTGCCGTGAATAATGCCAAATCCTATATTGATCCGTCAGCCAAAGTGCAGCCGCTTCACAGCACTTCCTTGTTTTAATTTCATCAATACGGGTAAAGTATTGATAAAGGGCTCTGTTATACAATTGTCTATCACAGCCTTATAAAAAAGGGTGGTCCATTATGATGGTACTTGTCATCGGTGCGGCCGGCGATGTAGGCCGGCTCGTCGTCAAAAACTTGTCGGAAAACATACAGCACCACGTCAAAGCCATGGTGCGCCAAACGGCTCAGATGGCGGATATGGAAAAGCTCGGAGCTAAACCTATATTGGCAGACTTAGAACAAGGTTTCAGTTATGCGATGAACGATGTGAATGCCGTTATCTTTACGGCAGGTTCCGGCGCATCAACCGGACCGGATAAAACGACTGCTGTCGATCGGAACGGCGCGATTAAAGCAATTGACCTTGCCGTTTCGCATGGCATCGAACGCTTTGTCATGCTTAGTTCGATGGGAGCAGACCGACCGGACGCAGGACCAGAGTCTATTCAGCATTATTTGCAGGCAAAACATGATGCAGATGCTCATTTGATGAAAAGCGGACTTGCTTACACAATCGTTCGGCCCGGAGCATTGATAGACGGTCCAGCCAGCGGTAAAATTGAGGCCGCCGTTCAAGTCGCCGACCGGACAAAGCCGATCACGCGAGCTGACGTGGCCGAGGTACTCGTTCAAAGCTTGCTTGCTGAAAAGACGGAAAGCCGTATCTTTGAAATTGTACAAGGCGATGTGCCTATTAGCGAAGCATTGAAAAGAATATAAATACAAGAAAGCCGGGCCGCCTTTGTGCACCGGTTTGTATTTTTCTATTTACTGCTATTTCTACCGTTTCACCACTTAAAAACCTAAAAACCGTCCGGCAGCTGCCGGACGGTTTATTTGCTTATTAAGCAGCGGGCTTTTGCATTTCTTGTCCTTCTGAATCGGTCCATTTCTTTACCTTTTCAGCGCCGATGATTTCCACCTCTTGTTCTGTGTCAATCCGGACTTCTTTTACTTCTGCCCCACGCAGATCAATAACCTGTCCTTTTTGCGGTGTGGAGATAATAATTGTATTATTTTTTAGCCCTTCTCCTTGAAGTGTAGCGGAATGTTTAATGACAATCCCTTCTTCAAACATAGATTGTGCATCAATGTCCAGATAGATATTTGGTTTTGCAATGGTTATTTTTTTTGCTTTCATATTCTGAATATAGCGAATTTCCCCAAGATTCGTTTCACCCGCAAACGTAGTCCGAATCACAACCGGATCGTGATCACTTGCACGGCCATTTTCTTCCATAAATTGCGAATTCGTATGAACAATATCCACTTCCGTCGAAGCCGCCATGTTGTTCGTGACTAAAATATGATCAAGCACTTGCGCATTTCCTTGATATGAATAAGTGAACCGCTCATCTGCCGGTACTTTTTCAATCATATTTGTCAATTCCGAACCTTTTAAGAACGAAAGGGCATCTGTAAATTCAAAGTCATTAAAGTCTCCAACAAGTACAACATTGGCATCCGGATCGGCTGTTTTTACATCCTGCACAAATCCGTTAACGATGGCAGCTATTTGCTTGCGCTGTACTTCACTACCTAAGTATGGCGGCTGGTTTCTGCCAAATAGCGGTTCATCGCCACCTTTTGAATTAAAGTGATTCGCGACAACAATGACCGTTTCACCTTTAAATGTAAATTGAGCGGCAACCGGTTTGCGGCTGTCACTAAGGGCCGCATTTTCCGGATCAATTCGGCCCGGATTTACAGTTAATTTGCCATTTTCATAAGCAACCGCTTCTGTCGCCGTTCCTTTGGCTCCTGCTGTAAGAGAAACACGTTCCGGATTATATAAGAAACCGACACGTATATTTCCGCCTGGCTGTCCACCATCCATTTTGTCTGCCGGTGCTACATCTGTGTATACATATGTTGGACCGCCTAGTCCTTTAATGGCGGAAATTAATGCAGCGGCGCTTTCGGATGCATCTGTCATTCCGGAATCGGTTGGGCCGTCATTATCCTGTACTTCTGTTACACCGATAATATCCGGCGACTTCATTTTTTGGACAATTCCTGCTGCGAGACGGTCCGTTTTTTCCGTGCCAGAAACAGTTGAAAAGTTTTCCAAATTATAAGATGCAATGGTCAACCCTTCTTCAGTCGCTGTCAATGTCGTTTCTTCTCCTGTTAAACCACCGTCCACCAGCACGGGCACGTCGTCAACAAGTACCTTAAAATTGCTATAGCCGTAGCTCACCACACCTGTCACATTGCCGTTAAATGAATCACCGGTTTTTGCAACAAATTTTTCATTGTCCAAATCAAGGTGAATACGTTCAGGATTATAGTCATCTGCTGTAATGCGCAAGGCACCCGCTGTTGTATTGACCGCCATATTTCCTGGCACAACGACGACTTCCCCGTAGTTTTGCGGTGCGACCACTTTCGGACTATTTACTTGAACAAGCATTCCTTCCACGCTTTCGAAAAAGTCAATGCCGTCCTGCTCCGGATCAAAAGTACCGAATTGGTCATTGTCAATCACTTCAGTCGGCATCAATCGGTCTTCATTTAACACGATGGCTTCAGGAAGTGCGTGACCTGATTCTTTTATCGTTACAGCAGAAGCGTTTATTTCTGTTACCGGTAGATCCGTCTGCTGTTTTTCAGCATATCCTTCAAGCACCCATTCCTTTACGGTTCCCTTTACGGTAACAAGGTCGCCTTTATCTAAACCATGTGACCTTTTGTAAACAAGAATTCCTTCAGACGTCTGTTCATTACCGTCTGATTCAACGCTCTGCATATAGAAATTGCTGCTGTCCACAATATGGGTTACAACGCCTTCTACATTTTCGACCATCAAATTGTTATATGGAGACGTATGCCCTGCTCCTTGAATGTCGTGAATACGAATGATATCCTTTTGAATAACATAGGTAAATTCTTTCACAACACTATCGGTTAATCCATCTTTAAATGCTCTTGCTTTAATTGTTTTATTCTCATTAATCGTAATCGGTGTTGTGTAAAGCGCACTGTCTTTCATTGGTTCAGAACCATCTGTTGTATACCGGATTTCTGCTTCCTCTGTCAGTGAAGCAAGTGCAACCGTCGTGCCTGCTTCAACGATACCTGCAGTGGGGCTCGCTGTAACTGCCTGAACAGTGAATGAGTCAGCTTCAATATCATCTGCCCCGCGTGGAATTAATTGATAGACATTATTGTAAGAGCCGAGCACGCCGGTTATAGAATCATACTTTGTATCTGTTGTTAAAAGAGAGGCATCCTGCGGACGGATTTGAAATTCGTTCCCATCTTTATCTTTTGCTGTATAATTTCCACCAGAATAAGCTGAAATAGATACATGATCAATTTTTACAAGAGTACCTTCAACTGCTTCTGTTAAATCAGATACAGCTATTGGCGATGGAGCCGGTGCATCTCCTGTCGCCGTCACTGTTACGCCACCGGCTTGAACAGCTATTTCAAGCAATGTATTAAAGTCATCGATCTTTCCTTTTACATCGACACGATCACCAACTGCTACATTCATGCCGGATCCGTACAAAACAATACCGGCCGTATGATCCTGCATATAAACCAGGTTTCCAAAAACAGCTGTAATTGTTCCCGATGTCCATACGTTCGTGCCTTCCGCTTTTTCGCGGACAGCTGAAATGGATTCTTTCACAAGATCTATCGGTTCTTCAGGTTCTTCTGGGCTGTTATTGTCCAAAAGGATGACAGTAGCTGGGGATTTCAAGCCCGGTACTGAAAAATAAGCTTCCAGCGTACCTGTCACCTGTACTTTTTTGCCGAGGTTTCCGGGATTGTCCAACAAGTTAATCCCTGCGCGAACAGAAGTAGTAAGCTGAACCGGCATTATCTTAGTCGGATCTGTTTCCCCCGCTTCGTCAGCAATGCCAATATTGGTGGCCTTATAACGCTCAGGATCCGTCGTATAACTACTTCCTGACAACGCAAAACCGACAATATATCCCTCTACCGTTGCGGTCCCTGAATTATTAGAAATGGCATCTGCCACTGTGATCGATGCAGCTTTTACTGCTGGCACATACGGCAGAAATGTACTGAATGCTAGCATAAAAATAAGAATAAATTTGAATGGACTTTTCATCTTTCACAATCCTTTATTGGATAATGGTTTCACCTTCGACTGTTACATTAACAAGGTCAAGAGAACCGCCGGAAATGATTAAATCTCCTTTGATCGTGACATTAGATAACTGGCTGTCTTCTTCAGCAGAAACGACAATATTTCCTTCGATCGTTTTTGGATCGGCAACCGTCCCACTGATATCACTTGCTTTAACGGTTTTCCCTTCAATAATGCGTCCTTCTACTTCAGTTTTTACATTTGGATTCGCTGCTAAATATTCCGTGAATGTTTCCCAGTCAACGAAACCAGGCTCACTCACACGGCCTTCTTCATACGCTGTTTTAAACATTGTATAATTATCGCCGCCTTTTGCCGTAAACGTGTTGGTTGCAACGGTATACGTTTTCGCTTCATCAAGCGCTCTAAATGTGCCCTCTTCGTTTACTTGAACAGATGTCACACGTGAACCCGCTTCTTTCGAAGAATCATACGTGAATTTCAAGCCGGCTGCTTGCAGAAATGCCCCGTTTTGGCCTGGAGCAAGACTGACGCTGTGCTCAAGAGCGGATTTAATTTCTGCACCTGTTAAGTCCATGATGGCTAATGCGTTGCCAAACGGCATAACAGTCAATACTTCTTCCATCGTAATATCGCCTGCATCAATGGAAGCGCGGATGCCCCCGCCGTTTTGAAGAGCAATCACGGTTCTCGTGTCAATTGTTTTCGCTTTTGCAAGCATCGCATCTGTGACCAGGTTGCCAAGATTCGTTTCTTTCGTACGGACGTTAGCACGTTCGCCATCCAGCGCTTCTGAAGCGGAACCGACAACTTGTGCTTTCATGTCCTCAATAGCTGGTTTATATTTCGTTGCTAAAATGTTTTTCACTTCCTGGTCTTCTTCATATACAAACAATCCGTCATCGTTTTTTGCATCAATTTCAATTAACTCTCCTGCATACCCTTTAATTTTTCCAGATCGATCAAATTGAACATCGAGTGTTCCTACAAATTTATTATATTCATTCGCCTGCACGATGACGGTTGGCTCTACACCTGTCTCATCGATATATGGCTCACTTAACTTATCATGTGAGTGACCGCCCACGATGACGTCAATGCCCTCTACTTCTTCAGCGAGCGTCACATCATTGTCACCGCCGCCATCTTTGAAACCAATGTGGGATAGCGCAACAATTTTATTGACACCTTCCGCTTTAAAAGAGTCAACCGCTTTTTCTGCTTCTTGAATATAGTTCTCGAATAGAACGTCATCACCAGGAGACGAAATCGTTGTCGTTTCTGCCGTTGTTAAGCCGAAAATGCCGATTTTTTCTCCTTTTACCTTTTTAATAATGCCGTTGTATACTTTCCCGTCCATCGGTGCATCTGTTACCGCTTCGTTCATGAAAGAAGAGAGATTCTCATCTGCTGACGCATTTACGTTTGCGGACACAAATGGAAATTCTGCGTTCTTAATAAAGTCTGCAAGCGGTTTTGTACCCAGATCAAATTCATGGTTTCCGAATGTCATCGCATCGTAGCCAAGAAGATTCATAAACTCTAAATCTGCTAGCCCTTTAAATTCGTTGAAATAAAGCGTACCTGAGAAAACATCTCCAGCGTCTACTAATAAAGAAGACGGGTTCTCTTCCCGAAACTCTTTCACAACTGTTGCTTTGCGGGCTGCATTTTCAATGTGGGCATGTGTATCATTTGTGTGCATAAGCGTTAGATCATATTTATAGCTGCTGCCACCAGACCCTGATCCAGAACCAGGTGACTCCGGTTCAGGTGTAACAACAGGCGGTGTTCTATCAGGAGGACCTGCAATGGTGTCGGTACGCTGAAGCAGCAAAGCCCATTCACCACGTGTGATATTATGTACAGAACCAAATGAAGCAGCTGTTTTTCCGAAAGCAATTTTCTGGTCAACAAGCGCTTGAACATATGGCGCAAAGCGTTTATTTACATCTGTAAAAACCGTTTTAGTTATCGAGGCATCGATGTTAAGCTCATAGGCAAGTGCCATCATACGCGCTGTCTCGCCACGAGTAATAAAGTCATTTGACCCAAACTTGGAAGACGTTTTACCTGCGACAATTCCAAGCTCCGCAAGCGCATTTACTGCCCATTTGCCCCGTTCAGGCACATCGGTAAAGCTAGTATTCTTGTAAACTCCTGATTCAGGTAGCTGAAGCATACGGGCTATTTGAATCGCTGCATCGATTCGTTTAATCGGTTCAGCTGTCCCATAGCTTCCGTCGGCAAGCCCTTCCGTTACTTTCTTGCCAAGCAAATACGTTACAGCATCATCATATCGCTCAGAAACATCTGTAAAGGCAGCTGATGCAGCCGGAGAAAGCGTTGTTACTGCGACAGCAGCAGCAGAAAAAGCGGTGACTCCTTTATAAAAATTCAATTTCTTGCCCATTCAACTCATCCTTCCACATCTATAATGATCATCTTAAAATGATCATTATGATACTAGCACACGACTTTCTATTTAAATATCTAAATGATGGAAACTTTACTTTTTTTACAGAAACAAAAAAAACAAACGCATTTGCGTTTGTTTTCTTTACATTTCATTAAAAAGTCCTTAACAATTTTCCTGGGTCTTTTTTTGTTCTGAAAGATGACCCGCAGCCGCAAGAAGCAATCGCATTTGGATTATCAATGGCGAATGATGCGTTGTAGGTTCGGTTTGTAATCGCTGCCCCAAACATATAAAAAAGAGCCGCTCGTTATTTCTTTTTGTCATTGAATCCTGACGGGTTGTTGATGATGCCCGCCAGCACTGCGATCGTTAGCAAGATATCTACGTAAGTATCGTACCTTTCCGATGGGATCATTACACCAAAATCCTGCAGTACCATACCGACAAGCGCCGCCACTGCGATCCACAGCCCGTAGCTTTTCCACCGTTGCTTCATGCCTCAGCTCTCCTTCCTTACTTTCGGGATTCCCTGGCTGAACATGCCCCACTTCCGATGCTGCGTCTGAGCTTGGACATGCCGCACATTACAAGATATTCGCCCGGTGTTGAGGCTACGACAGTTTACGTCTGTTTTTTTTCATTGGACCACTCGGCGCCGCGATATTTAATGCAGCCGCCTTCTTCAACCGTGTCTTCGGCTTTAGCTTGCGGGGCTTTAGTCGGCTCGGCTTGCGCAGCTACTTTCGTTGTTGCCGCCGTATCCTTCGTTTCCGCCGGCTCTGTCGCTGCTGTAACCGGTTCTTGGCGGAGTGACGTGACAAACCTTTAAGTGTATAGTTGGGTGCTTACGGTTAAGATTTAAAGCGGAATAGTGAATGAAGAAAAAGACCGACATTATAGCTCAGTCGGTCTTCTTATTTATAAAATAAAGTTAATTGGATAGAATAAATTCAAGTGCAAGGTTAAGAAAAAATACCAGATTGAACCCGGCAATAATGAATCCCTGTTTCTTTAACCTCCGCATAGATTCTCCGTCCATCTCAATCACCCCTTAATTATTTTATAAAGAAATCCACTATGTGTTCATATATGTGTTTAGTGAATTTACTTTTTTAAAAAACGGAAACATTACTAAGAAATAAGATCTTCACCTTATATATTCATGTTTTAAGTATATGATCGTAACAAGTTTGTCTTATTACTAAAAATTAAATCGTTTAAAACTTATTTTAGCCCACTAAAATGCTTTATTAATTTGTCTAAAGTTACTCTTATATCCATCGCGTCTCTTCTCGTAACATAAGGAATATTATTCATATTTGGGTGAACCAAATTTCTAGATTTCCTCACTTTTTTCATTATGTCATGTTGCGTCTTATTCAAAGTTCCATTGGCAAATGCGTCGGATGTCATATCCTCAAACGTCCTTCTATTCTCAGGTGGATTCAATTTGGCATGCAACATTCCTTCGAAAACAGCACCGCATAGTAGAGCAAATGAAAGCCAAGCACCTTGTTCATAGTTTTTCTCGGCTTCTTCATAAAAATTACCCAGTCTTTTTCTTAAAGAATTATTTTTCACCCATGGGAAGAGTAAACTGTAATCCTTTATTCCATCATAATATAAAGCGATTAACAGACTATCTACATGCTTCAATAGTTGATATTCTGCTGCAATAATTATTTTGTTGCCTTCAATTCTGCCCTCATCATTAGAAACGTTTGACAAAGCACCAGTTTGAACTGAGAAATATTCAACAGAAAAGGCAGGCAAAATAGGAGTATTTATCTCCCATAAATACGGATAAATATCACTATTTGTAGAGTAGTTTAAAGGGCACTTTATATTTTTAAAAGGTACCCGAATCAAAATAGACTTCATTTTCTTACCTCCAAAGTTTAATTACTTTGCAGTTGTTCAAGGTAAAGATTATCTAGTATACGATCTAGCACGCCATTATAGAAGTCCTGCAGGCTCCTTGATACGTTTAAGTCTTCCGTAGCCATTACAACTCCTCATAGCCCGCACCAACATTGCGTGGCGCAACTTGATCCTCGTTTCACATGGCTTATTAATACCGCTGACATACACGTTTATAGGTGTCGATTTTAATACAATGGGAACACCGCTTTTCTGTAATTACGTCATTCCATCATTGCTTGCACCATCGCACCCATTAAGCCACTCAGACGGAACGGAACGCCATCTGTTTGAGTAATCATCACGGGGCTGATCTTGAACGCCCTCGCTTATCTTCGCGTTAATGATATAATGAAAAGCCGGTTCGAGTGCCATCGGTTGAATATCTGTTGATTGATTCGCTCTCTTTTCCACCTTCGTACGTCTTCGCTTGATTGATCATCGTTCTTCCGACATAAAAAAACGCCTCCCAACGTATCGTTAAATACGTCAAGAAGCGTAAAAATAATCACTCGATATAGTTAAGACGCTGGCCTTACAACGAAAGACCCGCAAATGGAATACATAAGCCCCACCGATTCACTTAGCGGATGGCCTAATGTTAGCATTCCTCCGGCGTTCCGGCGTCCGCTTTCGTTCTGAAAGATGACCCGCAGCCGCAAGAAGCAATCGCATTTGGATTATCAATGGTGAAACCTCCACCCATAAGCGACTCTTTGTAATCAACGATGGTTCCATTTAAAATCGCTGCGTCATTTTCTGCTACGACAATTGGTATACCATACTGATTCAGCTGAATATCACCCGCTTCCGCTTCCGGTGTAAAGCCCATCCCGTATGAAAGACCGCTGCATCCGCCGCCGTGGACAGCTACACGCAATAATGATCCTTCTTCTTCATTTTGTTTCATCATATCTTTTATTTGAAAAGCCGCTGCTTCCGTAATAGTGACAATTTGTTGTTCAGACAAACGAAATCTCCTCTTTTCTTTTCTTCTAGTATACGGTTTATTACCTGAATCCTCAACTGAACTGTTTGCTGATTTTTTTAGAAAACTAATTCTTTTTACCTGACTTGTTGTATAATAAAAGTAAGCACAAAGACCTTATACCGATCAACAGGAGGCTTAACTAATGTCAATTGTCCCCCCTCTTTACACGAAAGAACTAAAGTGTCCTTTATGTCAGAAATCCTTTCATACGACAAAAGTACGCAAAAGTACCATTAAAGTTGTTGGACTTGACACTGATTTAAAACCACTATATCAAGATGGCCAAATTAATCCATCCTTTTACAACGTGTCTGTCTGCCGTCACTGCGGCTATTCCTTTACCGAAGATTTTACCCCTTATTTCGCACCTGGAACAGCTGGTGTGCTGCGTGCTTCTATAGCAGACCATTGGGTGGAACAAGATTACAGCGGAGAACGAACAGCTTCAAAAGCAATCAAAAGCTTTAAACTCGCTCTATACTCAGGCGTTTTGAAAAAGGAAAAGCACCTGACCCTTGCAGGGCTTGCACTTCGAATCGCATGGATTTACCGCGACTTGGGACGAAAAAAAGAGGAAAAACGGTTTATATCCATCGCCGCCCGCGAATATGAAGAAGCTTTTTCAAAAGAAGATGTTTCAGCGAAAATGTCAGAAATCAAAGTGTTGTATTTGCTCGGGGAATTAAATCGCAAGCTCGAGAAATTCGACCAAGCTGTATCCTATTTTTCAAAAGTTATTGAGCGGCAGCGCAATTCGAATGAAAAGCAAATCATCGAAATGACGCGTGACCGATGGGATGAGTTGCGCAAGCATAGAAAAATGCAGGGAGAATCAGCATAAGAAAAACCGGGGGTACTATAAAACTGTCCCCGATTTTTTTGATGTTTAAAATAGCCATGTTTCTTCTATAAATGTATATATATTAGCAACAAGTTCCTCCGGCGTTTCGCCGCCGACAACTTCTCCGTTGACGAGTGCGAATGGCGATTCCGAACATCTTGTACAGTAGCTGAGACAACCATATTCGATCACATCAAGATTGGAATCACATTCTAATTGTTCAAACGCTTTTTGCGATCCGTTTGCTAAATTGCTGACGCAAAATTCGATAATTGGCTTCATTATATAGGTTCACCTCTTCTGTTTCATTGTACTATCAAATTCATTTTGAAAAAAGCCATAAGTTTACCCCATTCCGGTTGTATAATAATGCTATTTTCGTTATACTTGGTGTGAATAATTGAACAGGTTTATATACATATAATTATCGAATAGAGGGGTATACCTATGAGAAATTTAGTTTTATTAGGGGGAGGCTATGGGAATATGCGCGTCCTTCTCAGGCTGCTGCCGAATCATTTGCCCGACGATGTCACGATTACACTCGTGGACAGAGTGCCGTACCACTGTTTAAAAACGGAATACTATGCGCTTGCAGCTGGAACTGTATCCGATCATGAAGTGCGCGTGCCATTTCCAGAACATGAAAAGCTAAAGCTCATTTATGATGAAATTGCAGCCATTGATGTAGATAAAAAAGAGGTTATATTAAAAACGAATGGTGCAGTTGCCTACGATGATCTTATTGTTGGCCTGGGCTGTGAAGATAAATTTCATAACGTGCCGGGAGCCGCTGAGCATACACACAGCATTCAAACCATCCATAAATCACGTCAAACATACCAAACATTGAATAACATGCCTGCAGGTTCTAAAATCGGCATTGTCGGTGCTGGCCTTTCTGGTATTGAGTTGGCTAGTGAACTGCGTGAAAGCCGCCCGGATCTTGACATTAAATTATTTGACCGTGGTCCGCGTATTTTAAAAGACTTCCCGGAAAGATTGAGCCGCTACATTGAAAAATGGTTTACCGATCATGGGGTTGATGTCATTAGTAATGCAAGCATTACTCGTGTGGAGCCAAAACGTCTTTACAATCGTGAAGATGTGTATCCGATGGATGCCATCGTCTGGACAGCGGGTATTCAGCCTAGCCATGTCGTACGTGAAATGAACGTGGAAAAAGACAGGTCCGGCCGTGTTATCTTGACTCCTTATCATAATGTGCCAGGTAATGATCATGTTTATGTTGTCGGGGACTGTGCAAGCTTGCCGCATGCACCGAGCGCACAGCTGGCTGAAGAACAAGCTGAGCAAATTGTTGACGTTTTGCAAAAACGCTGGAAGGGTGAACCGCTCCCAGAGAAAATGCCGGAAATGAAACTAAAAGGCGTACTCGGTTCACTCGGTAAAAAGCAGGGCTTCGGATTTGTAGCAGATCGTGCCATTACAGGTCGTGTCGCACGATTCTTGAAGTCCGGTGTGTTATGGATGTACAAATATCATAATGGATAACTCTTTTGAAGCCGGGCACTTATTACCGGCTTTTTTGTTGGTTTTGATCGTTCATTTTATAAGTGACCGCTTACAGACCGATCAATAAAACCTTGCCACAGGCGGGAGAGAGCCTTAGTATAGTAACGGCCTGTTGACCTGTTCTTTTTCAATGCATCCTTTAGCGGTGAGAAAATAGAATATGGCTGCTACTCGAAGATAGATTAGAAAATTCACTTGATTCTTTTGCTTGAAACTTTACCGATAGATCTTTTAAAGACAGGAAATCCATGGAACAGCACAAATTTATTTTACTTCGTAAACAAACATCGATCGAGTCTTTTTCATCAATTCCCTTCTTTTTACCGTGATAAATTGCATTTTTTATTTAAAATCATTATAATATATGTATTGATTGGAAAGGAGACAATTATCCATGGAAGTGCAAGAACAAGAATTATTCGATGAAGTACAAGTGGTCCTTGATAAATTACGCCCCTTCCTGCTTCGTGACGGCGGCGACTGTGAACTCGTTGATGTGGAAGATGGAATTGTAAAACTTCGTTTGCTTGGCGCATGCGGCAGCTGCCCTAGTTCTACCATTACATTGAAAGCGGGGATCGAACGTGCACTGCTCGAAGAAGTGCCGGGCGTCGTTGAAGTGGAGCAAGTTTTTTAATAAAGAAGGAGCTGATCCCATAGGCGGATCAGCTCTTTTTAATCGAAGTGAAGTACCTCTTTATTAACAAGCGTTCTAGGGTGGCGATTGTCAAGAACATCTTCAATATTCTCACAGCATGTCCTCATCATTGCCATGCGTGTTTCTTTTGATGCGCTCCCAATATGCGGAAGTGCAACAACGTTTTTCATCGCTAAAAAAGGATGATCCGCTTGAATAGGTTCTTTGTCAAAAACATCGAGTCCTGCCCCTGCGATTTCTTTTGCTTCAAGTGCTTCAATTAACGCCTGCTCGTTTATAATAGATCCGCGGCTTGCGTTAATAAAGATCGCATCATTTTTCATTTTTTGAAAATGTTCTCGTTGAAACAAACCACGTGTATCGTCATTGAGCGGCGCCAAACAGACGACAAAGTCTGCTTCCGTCAGCAGTTCTTCCAGTGAACGATATTGTGCGCCTAGCATTTCTTCCGCCACTTCATGACGGTTCCTGTTATGATACAAAATATCCATATCAAAGCCGGCAGCCCGTTTCGCTACAGCTGTCCCAATTTTGCCCATGCCGACGATGCCAATTTTTTTATGATGGACATCCGTTCCAACGAACATCATCGGCGCCCAGCTCGCCCACTTTCCTTCTTTCAAAAATTCCGCGGCTTCGGTTACACGGCGGGCGGTTGCCAGAAGAAGGCTAAATGTGAGATCTGCTGTCGTATCCGTCAGTACATCCGGCGTATTACAAATCGATACACCGTGCCTGCTTGCTGCATCAAGATCAATATTATCAACACCAACCGCCATATTCGCAACGACTTTTAGCGAGGCAGCTCGTGAGAGTAATTCTTCATCCACCACATCTGTAATAACAGTCAACAACGCATCCG
This sequence comes from Domibacillus sp. F004, assembly GCF_057814295.1. NCBI lineage: Bacteria > Bacillati > Bacillota > Bacilli > Caryophanales > Bacillaceae > Domibacillus > Domibacillus sp. F004. Next base: position 560,961 of record NZ_JBVATB010000002.1, on the reverse strand, counting down.
CTTTTGATACCTTATCTAGAAGAATCTCTCGTGGAACGGCTTTATCCGCTTCCTTCCACGTTTCTACTTCATACTTATCAGTTAATCGTTCAAAAATTGCATTCGGTACTTGTCTCGTTACATACACAAATGGTTTCATCTGTGCACCTCTTTTCGGATTATTCTATTTTATTGTACCATTTTCATTACGAGTATGACACAATAGATATGGGCATGAATATAGTGTATAAAATATAATGACAAAAAAAGGTGTGATTCATTTGTCTCTAGAAGAAAAACACGTAATGAGTATGTCAGAAAAAACAGCGCGCCGCTGGATTGCGGAACGCGGTGTGAAAGTGGAAGATATCGCGGAACTCGTCGTTTACTTGCAACAGCCATACCACCCGAATTTGCGGCTGGAAGAAGCAGTTGTACACGTGGAAGCGGTTTTGCGAAAACGCGAAGTACAAAATGCCGTGTTAACCGGTATACAGCTTGATATGCTAGCGGAGAAAAAAATGCTTGAAGAGCCGCTTCAATCAATTATTGAAACTGATGAAAGCTTATATGGCATTGACGAAACAATTGCGACGGCGATCGTGAACGTATACGGAACAATTGGATTAACAAGCTATGGGTATATTGATAAACAAAAACCAGGTATTTTGCAATTGCTAAACGATAAATCAACCGGCCAGGTGCATACATTTTTAGATGACATTGTCGGTGCAATTGCGGCTGCTGCGGCAAGCAGATTAGCTCACCGTGCAGCGCATACGGAATAAAGGATGAAAGGAGCTTTCCTCGAATGGACAGCTCCTTATTCATCTTTTAAACAATTTATTCTTTACTAGTTTCCTCTTTGTTTTCACTGTCAAATTGGGCGAGCGGTTTAAGCGCTGGGCCTTCGAGCACTTCGCCGTCATATGAATAGCGCGAGCCGTGGCACGGCAATCCCATGAGCGCTCAGCATCGTTCCATTCCGTCTCACAGCCCATATGGGTGCATGTCGTGTTAACGAGATGACAGTTTCCTTGTTCATCTTTATATGCACCGGCTTTTTTGCTGTCCACGGTAACCAGTCCGCCTTCGCCCGGCTTCAAATCATCAACCGTTGTCGCTGGCCCTTTCAGCTTTCCGCCAATTAACTCTTTTGCCACTTTCACATTTTCAGTTACGAAGGTTTTCATATCCGCTCTTTTCATTTTCAGCCGTTTCGGATCAAACAAGTCCGTAAACCGATTTTCTCGGCCCATCACAAGATCGGTCATCAAACGAGCAGCAGCTGTGCCATTTGTCATTCCCCACTTTGCGTACCCTGTCGCCACAAGAATATTCTCAGCACTAAAACCAACATACGGTACACGGTCCAATGTGAGTAAATCTTGTGCTGACCAGCGATATAAAATGTCGCTAATGCCAAAATGAAGCTGTGTAAAGTCGTTTAATTTTTCATAGTGATGCATCGTTTCCTGCTCGCTGCGCCCAGTTGGATGATTCTCACCGCCGACAATCAACAATTTTCCTCCATTTTCCATCCTTGCGTAACGTAAGGACCGCGATGGTTTATCCGCGCTGATGTATATTCCATCTTCCAGTTCTCTGTCACTTTTCACACGGATCGCATAGGAACGCTCGACATGGAGCTTCGAAAAATAAAATCCATCAAAATCGTTAAAAGGAAAATGAGAGGCAACGATGTCTTTTCGCTTGTCACTTCATATCCCTCTGTTGTATGAACTTTATTGTTTTCGATTGAAGCCGCCCTCGTTTCTTCAAAAATGAGCACATCCTCTTCCATGTCCCGGATGAGCTCTTCTAAAAATTTAACCGGATGAAACTGGGCCTGGTCACGCATCACAATAGCTTCTTCTGCTTTAAATGGCAGCTTCATCCTTGCTTCTGTTCCGGCCAGTCCCCCGTTTATTCCAAGAACTTCATACGCCTCAATCTCTTTTTCAATTTCCATAACCGCTTTTTTCGTTTCCGCGTAAACATAAGCATCTTGTGTTGCAAAATCACAGTCAATAGACATTTGTTCTGTCGTCTTCTTTAAAAAAGCGAGTGCTTCTTCTTGTGCCTTATAATACAACTTCGCTTTTTCTTCACCCATCGTATCAATCAGTTCAGCATAAATAAGCCCGTGCTGTGCTGTTATTTTCGCCGTTGTAGATCCCGTCGTTCCATCTATCAACTTTCTCGATTCAAGTAAAGCGACTTTTTTTCCTTCTTTCGCTAAAAGCCAGGCGGTCACAATGCCTGTAATTCCTCCTCCCACGACTGTCACATCAACAGTTATATTTGCAGCGAGCGGTGCAAAAGACGGTGCTAACGCATGATCTTTCCAGTAAGACTTCGATTGTTTCGGAAGTTGCATACATACCCTCCTCCTAAGTAATCATGCTATCTCTATACCCTCATTTGCCCAACTTTATCTCAAAAAAAAGAAACAGCGATTAAGCTGTTTCTTACATAGGCCATTCATTTAAATTGTGACTCGTGTGGGTTGGCTTGATTTCGTAACGGTCAAGGTGGTGCGGCTGTGTAACTCCTGTATAAACGAGCAATGTATCAATGCCGATCCCAATACCTGCACGTATATCAGTGTCATAGTAATCACCAACCATAATGGTTTCTTCTCTCTTTGTACCGAGTACGGCAAGAGCCTGCTCCATAATAACAGGTTCCGGTTTGCCAATAAAGACCGGCTGTGTTTCTGTTGAGACTGTTACGACCGATGTAAGCGAGCCGTTGCCTGGCAGAAAGCCGCGTTCTGTTGGAATAGCAATATCCCCATTTGTCGATATGAAGCGGGCACCGTTTCGGACAGACAAACATGCACCTGCAAGTTTTTCATATGTAATGCCTCTGTCAATACCGGTTACAACGTAATCTGGATGTTCATGGGTTACAACCTCTAATCCTTTATCTGCAAGGGCTTCAAGAATTCCGTCTTCACCGATTACATAGACGGATGCCCCTGGTTTTTCATCATGAATGAACTGAGCTGTCGCCTGTGATGTAGTAAACACATTTTCCGGCGTTGTATGAATACCCATTTTCACAAGCTTATCCGCCACCTGTTTCGGCGTACGTGATGAGTTATTCGTCACGAACAAATACGGGATGTTTGCCGCATTCAACCGATCAATAAACTCCGGAGCACCCGGCACAATATCCGTGCCGAGATACATTGTTCCATCTAAATCAATTAAATAGCCTTTATATTTTGTCAATTTTCTCTCTCCTCACTCAGGTAAAAATGCGGAAACGGGCCCAAGTTCATTTTCTAAATAGGCACGGACTCGTTTCGGAAAATCAATCAATTCTTTTTTATTTGCGATTAACAGCGCTGCCATTTCATCGTGTGAAATATCCGTATACTCACGAACAAGCTTTTTACGAAGACCAATCACATCTTTAAGCGGGACAGCCTGCTCTTTTGCAATGACTTTTTCATCCTCCATAATATCGATGATGTCTTCATAGCTGCCGGGGTCACGCATAATAAAACCATCAATCACCGCATTGCCGACATCAATGATCGATTCAACGATTCTTTGCGCAATCCGTTCGAGCGCCGCCTGTTCAAGCGGTGTGATCCATACAGGCTGTTGTTCCAAAAAGATTATTTGCTCTTCCATAAAGCGGAGTGTTAATTCCATTTTTTTTCGGTCAATAAAGTACACTGGCATCCATCCTTTCCGCTCTTATTGTAACATGTGATACAATGGTTGAAAATGAACGAGTGGAGGATCACGGATGAGTGAACGTTTTTTTCTTTACGATGAAATGGACACGACAACGACACGTTTTGTCAGTTTCGCCGGTGACCATGCGAGATATGATTTTGCGTTAATGCAGACGGACCGCTACTACGGGAAGCGGATCGTTCTAAACTTGCAAGGAAACAAGTATGCAATTATTGGCCGCGATGATTTGGACGAGCCTGGCTATATTGAGTATGCCTTTGATTTAAATGAGGAAGAAGCTGCTGAATTAAAAGAATTTTTGTATGAAGTTATTTAATAAGAAGGCTCTGTTCATTGCGAACAGGGCCTTTTCCCGATTCGCTCATATTGTCATAGATTCGCCCTTTTATACAAAAAAACCGGCCATTAAGCCGGTTTTTATTTTGCACTTGAGACAGGCAGCTTTTTTAAAATAAAATAGCCGCAGCCAAAGTTGCAGTATTCAAGTAAGTAATCCCGTATTGTAGAAAATTTATTATCATATGACGCTTTTTTGTTGTCATCACCGAAGAACCCCTTCAGCCGCAGCTGGCCGTAGCCCCAGTCGCCGACAATGAAGTCATATTTCGATAAAATGTCACTGTAGCGGGCACGGAAGGCTTCTTCATCGAAACCATCCATCCGCTCTTCGATCAGTTCATAGCTATCATTTTGTATGGTAATCATTTTGCTTCCCGCGCCTCGCCTTTTTCGTGTCTTGCTTTTGCCGCTGCATTTACCTGCTCGTCGGCATGGTAAGAAGAACGCACCATAGGACCCGCTTCACAGTGGCTGAATCCTTTTGTCATCGCGATGGCACGCAGTTCCGCAAATTCGTCCGGATGATAATATTTCACAACTTTCAAATGTTTTTTCGAAGGCTGCAAGTACTGACCGATCGTCATAATATCTACATTGTTCGCACGAAGATCATCCATTACCTCAATGATTTCTTCTTTTGTTTCACCGAGGCCGATCATTAAGCTTGATTTGGTCGGGATTTCCGGTTGCATTTCTTTCGCTCTACGCAAAAATTCAAGCGAGCGGTCATACTTTGCGCGTGCCCGAACTCTCGGTGTTAAACGGCGAACCGTTTCGATATTGTGATTTAAAATATCCGGTTTTGCTTCCATAAGCATTTGTAAATTTTCTTCTATGCCCCCCATGTCAGATGGCAAAACTTCAATGGATGTAAACGGATTTTTCCGGCGTATCGCCCGAACCGTTTCCGCAAATACGTAAGCGCCGCCATCTTTTAAATCATCACGGGCAACGGCTGTGACCACAACATGCTTCAAATTCATTTGCGCAACAGAATCCGCTACGCGTTCTGGTTCTTCTAAATCAAGTTCTGTTGGCAGACCTGTTTTCACCGCACAAAAACGGCATGCTCGCGTGCAGATACTGCCGAGAATCATAAAAGTGGCCGTACGGCGAACAGCCCAGCATTCGTGAATATTTGGACACTTGGCTTCTTCACAGACCGTATGTAATTTCTTTTCACGCATCATCTTTTTCAAATCTGTATAGTTTTCGTTCGTGTTCAGCTTTATTTTTAACCATTCCGGTTTACGCAAGTATTCTTCTTTCGTACTCATCTGCTTCATCTCCAATCATTGGACCATATAAAATTACTTTAACATAGTTCCTCATCTAATAAAAGCAGAGTGAAATTCTTAACGACACATACATATTAAGAGGAAAGAATAAAGAATTTTTCTTTTTCTGCTAACGCGGCAGGTTCATTTAACAAGGATGCCATTTTAGAAGTGTTACAGATTTTCCGAATGGGAAAGCCCATCGTCTTTAGACATGGGATGAGAGTGAGGTCGAACGAGGTGTGTCTTTTGACATGTTAATCGTTCTAATTTTTTGTTTTTTCAACGCTTATCTTTTGTTTCTAGAACGTATATTCTGTTATGATGAGCGTATCAAGCTAGGAAGGGGAACCACTATGTTTGTCACACATTCCTTTCGAATTCCTTATAATCAACATGTATACGATGAATTAAGGATCATGCAACGGGAAGCCGCTTCTGTTTGGAATGACATCGTTCGAGAAGCGACTTCTTATTATGTCACGTGTAAAAAGTGGCTGAGTAAAACAGAGATTCAAGCCATTCGAAAACAAACCTACGATCTTCATTCTCAAACGGTTCAAGCGATTGCGGATAAATACGCAGCGAACCGTGAGACCATTTGACAGCTGCGAAAAACGGATAAAAAAGCCAAATATCCGTGGCGAAAAAAATACTATTATTGCATTCCGTTAAAAAAAGCGTCCATGTCCATTTTCAAAGAGACCATCACGATCAAGAAAGCCGAATATGGATACGCTCTTTCAGACTTGTTAACAAAAAAGAAAGCGTGGACGGAAAAGGTTCCGAAGAAAAACAAGGCAGTCATCATTCCCAATCGGTCCGAGGAAAATCTTGAAAACTGCAATTATGCGGAAATTGTGTGGCGAAATGGAGCGTACTGGTTTTGTTATTCCGTTCAAGTTCCTGAAAAAGATCTCTCTTCGTATGACGGTAAAGTAGCCGGTGGTGATTTAGGAGAAATTCATGCGGTGACGGTGGCAACAGAGGACAAAGCTTTAGTAGTTTCAGGACGGGCGATGCGCAGTCTTTCCCAATTTCGCGCCAAAGCAGTAGCAGATTTGAGCAAGAAAATGTCTCGCTGCAAAAAAGGATCGAACCAATGGAAAAAATATCGGCAAGCGAAAAGTCGTATTCGTCAAAAAGGAGGAAATGAGCTTGAGTATTCGTTTTGAAGTAAAAAGAATCCTTTATGTCTCTCAAGAAAAAGCATATAAAGGGTTGATTGACCTTGATTCTGCTAAGCACTGGATGCAAGGTTTAGTGGGATTAGATCGATTCGATGAGGGGCCTTTGCAAGTTGGAAGCCAATGGAAAGAAACAAGAAAAATGTTCGGTAAAGAAGCCGCTGAATATTTTGAAGTTGTTGGACTTGAGGAACCAGAAAAAGTGGTGCTGCGCTGTGATGGAACGAAAGGAACAACGGGCAAAGGAGAATATATCTATACATATATACTCGCTCCATCGCCTGATCATACAGAAATTATTTTATTTGGTGAGATAAAAGGACTTACCGGCTTGTCAAAATGGCTTGGGAAAATGATGGCTGGCATTTTTAAAAATGCTTGTGCAAAAGATTTGGATGCGTTAAAACGCTATTTGGAAAAATGAAGTGATGATAAAACGGACTAAGCAATACCTCTACCAAAACAGTGATACTGGATAAGAATACAGGATGCCATTCATTAATTGGCAGCGTGTTTAACATAAAAAATAAATTCTTAAGATTGGAGATAGATGAAAATGACAACTTCAGAAAAGAGTTTGAAAACTTGCAACAAAGGACACCACTATTATAAAAGCAGCGATTGTCCTTCCTGCCCAATTTGTGAGCAAGAACGCAAGCCTGACAGCGGATTTCTTTCACTTCTCTCGGCACCCGCAAGACGAGCATTGGAACACAATGGAATAACTACTTTGCAGCAGCTGTCAACATATACTGAAAAAGAGATTTTACAATTTCACGGTATTGGACCAGCTTCTTTCCCTATACTAAGGTCTGCTTTAAAAGAAAACGGGTTATCATTCAGAAACTGAACATCAAGAATTTTTATAGTGAGAGGAATGTCTTTTGACTTTTGGAGCTTGAAAGTAATAGTAACGAGAAGCGTTAGTAAAGATGAGATATGTTTTTAAAAAGCCTGTATCAATGATTACTTGGTAATCTAGGATACAGGCTTTCTATTTCGGTAACTAATTGTCCTTATATATGTTTAAAAAATTCCCTCTGCTTCTTTCATTATGAAATACTTATTCTTTTCTTTCTCAAGAAAAAGGCCACTGCCCCGAGCAATGCCAGCGTGATGAACAGCCCTGCAAATGTGCTGCCTGTAAAGCCAAGCACAAGATAGCCAATCGCTGCAATAACCGCGGAAATAAGCGCGTACGGAATTTGCGTCATCACATGATCGATGTGATTACTGCCAGCACCTGTTGAAGACAAAATAGTCGTATCAGAAATAGGTGAGCAATGATCGCCAAATACCGAACCTGCCAGTACAGCGGCCATTGCCGGAAGCAGCAATGCGATGTCTGTTACCGCCGCAATTTCACCAGCAATCGGAAGTAAAATGCCAAATGAACCCCAGCTTGTTCCAGTTGAAAAGGCCATAATGCCCGCAATCACAAACAAAACAATAGGCAAAAGACCCGTGTTCATATTTGATTGTTCAACAAGTCCTGCCAAATAAGTGCCCGTGCCAAGTTCACCAATCAACGTCACAATCGTCCAGGCAAAAAACAGAATGTATACAGCAGGGAGCATCGCTTTTACTCCTTCTACGATTCCTTTTCTAAAAACAGCACCTGCTCCTTCAGGAAAAACGGATGCTTGGCGGGCAAATACGAGAATGGCTACAGCGAAACCAAAAAGGCCGCCTAAGAACAATGATTTGGCTACATCTGTGTTTTCAAAAATCGCGAGAAGACCTGCCCCTTCACCAGCAGCTTGAGCGCCCGTATACAGCATTGAAGCAACGGTGCCTGCAATCAATGCGACAATCGGCCATACAAGACCGCCTACTTTCCCACGATCACTTACAGGCAAATCTTCTTTCATTTCACCTGGAATTTCACGACCATGAAAAACAACCTCACCCGTTTGAATGGCATGATCTTCATGCTTTTTCATCGGCCCAAAATCAGCGTTCATCAGCGCGACAACGAACACCATCCCGAGTGCCGCCCAGACGTAATAATTCATCGGTATCATTTGCATAAATGCTGAAAATGCCGTTAAATCCGCCACTTGATGAGCTGTCAATATCGTGCCGATCAAACCGATAATGTAGGCGCCCCAGCTGGAAACCGGTGCGACTACACAAACCGGTGCAGATGTTGAATCGATAATGTACGCAAGTTTCGCACGAGAAATTCGATGGCGGTCTGTAATCGGACGTGATACTTGTCCGACCGCTAACGCATTAAAATAATCATCGATAAAAATAAGAATGCCGAGCAACGCTGTCATTACTTGCGCGCTCGTACGCGATTTCACACGTGTTACCGCCCATTCACCAAACGCGCGGCTGCCGCCCGATATGTTAATAAATGCGGTAATCATACCAAGAATAAGCAAAAAGAAAATGATGTACAGATTCCACATGCTCCATTCAAATACTCCGTCTGTCACCGTATAAACATTGATTGAAAAAGCGGACCATGCGATTGAAACCATTTTGCCAATGCTAAACTCTGCTAACAATAATGCTGCTGCGATAATGCCGACGCCAAGTGACAGAAGCACACGACGTGTAAGGATTACCATAATAATCGCGAGTACTGGCGGCAACAGCGAAAAGATTGTATTCTCCATCCTATTTCTCCTCTGCATAAGCATATAAAAAGAGCAATGAGAGATTGCATTCATTGCTCTTGCGTTTAATTTCGTTTTCATCTTATCAGAAAACACGAACCTTTACCACCACATTATTTTGCTGGAATACCAACCGAATCCGGATTATAGTAATTCGGCACAGTGCCATGTACGAGCCCCATTGCGACTGGCAATGTTTGCTTGACGATCTTCGTCTCTGATGCAAATGGCACGATCACTTTCACATTTACTTCAAGCTCAATGTATACTTCGACATAGGCCGAATTAATGCCAAATGGTTCCACTTTTGTCTCCACATTGGACGTCACGTCCCCGAGCGCATAGAATCGAATCGGTATCCTTGGCCCGATATTGCCGAGTATCGCATTGTTCGTAATTTGTCCGAGTGGAATGGTGTAGGCAATGCCTTCTCCTTGCATGGTCTTTTGTACATCAATATCAACACCCGACAATTTTTCTAGCTCTTGCAGGTTCCCTGCCTCTGCTTGATCCAAATTTTTCTCCGCAAGATCAGTCACTTCCGCGAGCACTTTATTGATTACTTCCGCGTTAAAGGTCGTGGCGCCTCCTTCTCCTTTTTCCGTAATCATAATGTCTTTTATATCAAGGTTTTCTGTAATTTCTTTACTTATGGCTTTTTGCAGCACCATGGAAGCAATTTTCTCAGTTTGCATATCTGCATAATTTAAAAGGACGGGCTGAATATTCCGGTTAATCAGCCATAAAATAAATAAAATGCCGAATATAAATAAAAGGACAGCCATCATAAAGCGGTGGCGTATGGACAACTGTGACTTGCTTCGCCATTTTCTTCGCCGTCGCATAAAAAAACCCCCTTTCCGCATTGTATGCGGGAAGAGGTCTTATAACTTCAATAATTTCCATTCTAATACGTCACGTAAAAATTCCGGCATAAAATAGGTTTTTATACGCGCGCGATGAAGTTCTACAAAATAATGACCGTATGTGAACATGTCGAGTGTCGCCAGTTTGTACGTTTTTTTCAAATCAAGTGCACTCCCGTCAATGAAAATAGCGGGGCCGTCTATCTCAATCCGGTCATAGACGAATTGTCCCATCACTTTTCCACGGAAACCGAGTCCTTTAATTTGCGTATGGGCCCAATTTTCGTCGCCTGTCTGGCGGAGTACTTCGGCTAGCTCTGCTCCTGTTAATTCAATTACACACGGATTAATCGGATGAGGCAGCAGCCTATGAATATCGTATTTCGTCACAGTGCCGGCTAATAAGTCTCCGAGCACAACACCTGCATTTAAAAAGGAACAATCCGCACCGCACCATTCCGTTAGCGCTTCTGTCAGCATTTTCGGCAGCACAGATGGGTTAAACCAATCGCTCGTTAATGTCTTTTCAAGATGCACAACGGGTATAGACAGTACCTGTTTCCCGCGTTCTAGAAAGGATGCCTGCTGTTCTTTTTCATCATCTGGTGCTTTTAATGACTGATTTGTTTCATATACACGTGCCCGTTTTGCACAAATAGTGTTTGTTTCTTCATTAATATCAATTTCGACATGACCGGTAAAATAACCATATTTCCCAGCAGCCGCAAGCAATGTACCGTTTACTTCTTTTCCTTCGTGAAATAAGTGATGTGTATGTCCGCCCAGAATGACATCTGCTTCTGTTTCCTGTGCAATCTTTTCATCATCATACATGCCCAGATGAGAGAGTACGATCACAAAATCTGCTCGCTTTTTGAGCGCTTTAATTTGCATTTTCAACTCGTTAAGCGGATCCCTAATCTCCCAGCCAATTTCTTCATAAAACGCTGTATACTGCGCTGTGGCAGACGTTACCGCGATTGTTATATCACCTGCTTGAAAGAAGCTATACGGCAATGCCCATTCTGGCCGCGCACCATTTTGATCAAATATATTCGCGCAAAGGACGGGAAACTTCGCCTGTTCATATAAACGATTTAATCCTTCTTTCGGCAATGTAATGCCTTCATTGTTTCCAATAGCGACTGCATCAAATTTTGATTTATTTAATAACTCTACATTAAAAGAACCCAGTGTCCCTTCTGTTAAAGGATGCGCACGGTCTACGTGGTCACCGATGTCAAACAGAAATGTATAATCGCCTGCTTCTTCATGAAGATGTCTTCTTTCCTTTAAAAAAAGAGCGATGCGCGGCCAGTTTTCAAAATGACTGTGTAAATCATTTGTATGATAAATGTGTATTGTTTTTTTCATAAGTAATTCCACCTTTTACATAATGCCCTGCCAAATGAGACGGACACCGACGAAAATAAGAACGAGTCGAAGAAGATGCACAACCGTTTTCGAAGCGATTCGCGCATTCAGCCAAGCACCGAGTTTAGCCCCAAACCATGCACCTGGGACAAGTGCAGCAGCGTACAGCCATTCTACATTGCCGAGCGAAATGTGCGTGACGCTTGAGACACCCGCGGATAAGAAAATCAGCAGCATCGATGTTGCCACCGCAACGTGCGGGGGAACAGCGAATAACATAATCATTGCAGGCACCATGAGCGAGCCGCCGCCAATGCCGAACAGTCCGCCAAAAAAGCCGACAATAAACGAGGCAATTGTTCCGGTAATTGGCTCAATTGAATACGTGTGCGTGCCCTCGTTATCAGTAAATGTACGGGTCATACCACGTGCGCCAAACAGCGGCTTTGCACGATTTTTAAACATAAGAACAAATGACATGAACACCATAAATAAACCAAAATATAAGCTAAACTGACTCATATCAAGTTCTTTGTTTGCATACGCGCCGATGATGCTGCCGGGCGCACTGCCAATAAAAAGAATAAAACCGAGTTTATAATCCACCTTTTTTTGCTTCATGTAAGCGAGCGTGGACGAAAGACCGGTAATGATTAAAATAACGGATGACGTGCCGACCGCTATTTGCGGTGAGACCGGATCAAGCAGCGACGTACCGCCGAGAAACAGCAGCGCCGGAACGATAATAATGCCGCCGCCGAGACCGACGAGTGCACCGACCGTTGCAGCGATAAGCCCGATCCCAAGTAAAATAAGCCATTCCATAATATGATGTTCCCCCTAAAAAAGATCGAGCTGACGTGATGCAAGATTGTCATAATGAATACCGGAGAGCGCGAGAAACTGCTTTGCATTGTCTGCCGCGTCCCCGCCAGAATTATTGTTAAACAGTATATAGATGTCTTTAGATTGCTTTTTAAGTTCATTTGTAAAGTAAACCCACTGCCTTAGTTCATGTTCATTATAGCGATATAAATAGCGTACTTCCCGCCAATTTTTATTTCCATTTTTCTGCCATCCAATTCGATTACGCCCATGCATACGGATTAGTGTTTTTTCTTTATGGGTAGCGTGAAGCACAATTGGAATCGACCCGTCACCGGCCTGTGGTTCATCGCATACTGTATGAATCCAGTTTTCCTGTTCTAAAAAGGTTAGTGTTTTATCGATAAAGACGGCTTTGTACCACGTTTGATTACGAAATTCAATCGCTAGCGGCACGTCGCCCATTTTTTCTTTACAATACCGAAGATATGTGACATTTTTACGTGTACAGTCAAACCAGGGCGGAAATTGAAACAAAACCATTGCTAGCTTATTTGATTCAATCATTGGTGTGAGCGACAAATGAAACGCGTGAAACATCTCTTTTTTTGAATCAAATGGAATCTCACCGCGTTCGTGTCCAGTCATTCCTTGATAGGCTTTTACGACGAAACGGAAACCCTCAGGCGTTTCATCGGTCCATTTACGCATATTCCGTTCTGGCTGTACGGCATAAAAACTCGCATCCACTTCCACTGTCGGAAAATGAGCCGCGTATTCTGTTAATTTATCGCGAGACCTTATGCCTTGTGTATAAAGCGTATCATGATCTCCCCACCCTGTTACACCCGTATAAATCATACGTATCACCTCATATAAAGAGTGTAGCATAATTATTAACCTTATGTTAATTTTGAAAAATCAACCAAGACTTTTCACCTATTATACAAAAGTTCTGTTACACTAATGGTAACAAAATGAGGAGGAAGCATCATGTCCTGGTGGAAATCAACTAAAAAAACACATTTGTCTATCGAATTACAGGAAGCTAACGAACGTATTAAACAACTGGAACAGGAAAATAAACAGCTCCAAGAAGCGCATGCTCAATTCTGCCAGCAGTTTGAAGAGACAGTGCTAAGCACAATTGGACAGCACCAACAGGTGAATCAACAGCATTATGATCTTGAAGAACTTATCATGCACATTCGAAAACAGTTTGACGAAATAAAAGAGCTTGAGGAAAAAACAAGCAATAATTCTTACCAACTTGTCAGTACCGGTCAATTATTGATCGATTCATCTAATACACTATCTCAAAAAACGACCGAACATGAAAAAATGATGAATGAAAACACTCAGCTTGTTAACAGCTTAGAACATCAAATGAATGGTACAGCGGAAAGCATGAAAGAACTCGGCGAACATTCAAAAACGATTAAAGACATCGTCCAAGTGATCAGTTCAATCGCCAACCAAACAAATCTCCTCGCACTAAATGCGTCCATTGAAGCTGCCCGCGCCGGTGAACATGGGAAAGGCTTTGCCGTTGTCGCAGCGGAAGTGCGGAAACTAGCTGAAAGTACAGCGGAGAGCACGAAACATATTGAAGACGTGACGACCACCATTCAAGCGAAAATTGAAGATGCCGAAAAAGCGACCTACAGCAACCAAGATGTACTGAAAATGGCCACAAAAATCAGTAGTCAGATTATGTCCATGATGGCTGAGATGGCGAATATTTCAAACGAGGTGAGCGAAAACGCTCATGTCTCACTGAATGGTATGAACAATCAGAAGCAATTGAGTCATGATACAATTCACCTCATCGAAAATACAAGCAGCTATTTCAACGACGTTGCGACCACAATTACAAGACACATAGAAGATGCGCGTATCGTAGACGAGCAGCTCGCCAGCATTCAAGATGATATGATAAACATACATACACCCTTTATCGAAGATGTATCAATTGCCAATGAAGATGAAGATGAAGCGAGCGACCAACTCACCCCTGCTTAAAGGCTAAACCCCGGATATTTGTCAGCCAAAACGATGTCTATTAAGTATGATGCACACTTTTTTTCCAACAAAAAATCCCCTTGTAAGGGGATTTTTTGTTGGATTAACCGATTGAACCTTCCATTTCAAACTTGATTAGACGATTCATTTCAACTGCGTATTCCATTGGCAATTCTTTTGTGAATGGCTCGATAAAGCCCATGACGATCATTTCAGTCGCTTCTTCTTCTGAAAGACCGCGGCTCATCAAGTAGAATAGCTGCTCTTCGGATACTTTTGATACTTTCGCTTCATGCTCAAGTGAAATGTTATCATTCAAAATTTCGTTGTACGGAATTGTATCAGAGGTTGATTTGTTATCCATAATCAACGTATCACACTCGATGTTTGAGCGTGCACCGTCCGCTTTACGTCCAAAGTGAACGATTCCGCGGTACGTTACTTTTCCGCCTTGTTTCGAGATTGATTTTGAAACGATTGTTGACGATGTATTTGGCGCTAAATGAGTCATTTTCGCACCGGCATCCTGATGCTGTCCTTTACCGGCTAGGGCAATAGATAATGTCATACCGCGTGCACCTTCACCTTTTAGAATAACAGCTGGATATTTCATCGTTAATTTTGATCCGATGTTTCCATCAACCCATTCCATTGTTGCATTCGCTTCACATATCGCACGTTTCGTTACAAGATTATATACATTATTTGCCCAGTTTTGAATCGTTGTATAGCGGCAGTATCCGCCTGCTTCAACGAAAATCTCAACAACGGCCGAGTGAAGTGAATTCGTTGTATAAACCGGTGCCGTACATCCTTCTACGTAATGCACGCTTGCGTCTTTATCAACGATAATAAGCGTCCGTTCGAACTGCCCCATGTTTTCTGAGTTAATGCGGAAGTACGCTTGAAGCGGCGTATCCACTTTGACGCCTGGCGGTACGTAAATAAATGATCCGCCGGACCAAACAGCTGAATTTAACGCGGCGAACTTGTTATCTGTTGGCGGAATAAGCTTCGCCCAATACTTGCGAAAAATATCTTCGTTTTCTTTCATAGCAGAATCTGTGTCTTTAAAGACGATCCCCATGTCTTCCAGATCTTCTTTCATGTTGTGGTACACAACTTCTGATTCGTACTGAGCCGATACACCTGCCAGATACTTTTGCTCTGCTTCTGGAATACCAAGTTTATCAAACGTTTGCTTGATTTCTTCCGGTACCTCATCCCATGAACGCTCTGATTTTTCAGATGGCTTTACATAGTACGTAATTTCATCAAAATTCAAAGAGGCCATATCGCCGCCCCATTGCGGCATCGGCATTTTATAAAAATGGTCCAATGATTTCAAACGGAAATCAAGCATCCACTCTGGTTCTTCTTTCATTTTTGAAATTTCTTTCACAATTTCCGGCGTTAAACCACGTTCTGAACGGAATAGTGATACGTCACGGTCATGAAAACCATACTTGTAATCGCCTATTTCAGGGGCTTTTTTTGCCATGTTGTATTCCTCCTGTCAATTTTACTTCTCTTGTTGAAGACCTTTTTCCATCGCTTTCCACGATAATGTTGCACATTTGATACGCGCAGGAAATTTTGCAACGCCTTGCAGTGCTTCGATATCGCCAAGGTCCAAGTCTTCTGGATAGTCCTTGCCAAGCATCATATCTGAAAAAACGTTTGCCAGACGAAGTGCTTCATCAATCTCTTTTCCTTTAATCGCCTGCGTCATCATCGACGCAGAAGACATCGAAATGGAGCATCCTTCTCCGTCAAATTTCGCATCCGTGACAATCCCGTCTTCTACATTAATCGTCAAATGAATCCGGTCCCCGCACGTTGGATTATTCATATCCACTGTGACGCTTCCATCTTCAATCGATCCCTTGTTACGGGGGTTCTTGTAATGATCCATAATCACTTGACGGTATAGTTGGTCTAAATTATTAAAAGACATCTGAGAAATACTCCTTCGTTTTTAACAAACCGGCGGCAAGTCTGTCGATATCTTCTTCTGTATTATACAAATAAAAGCTTGCGCGTGCTGTAGAGGAAACTTCACACCATTTCATCAGCGGCTGTGCACAATGATGGCCGGCACGAACAGCGATGCCTTCTGCGTCGAGAACGGTCGCCACGTCATGTGGATGAACATCACCTAAATTAAACGTGACCACACCAGCACGGTTTTGGCCATTTTTCGGACCAAAAACCGTCAGATCCGGAATTTTCGCCAATACGTCAAGTGCGTATGAAGCTAGTGTATGCTCGTGCTGCTCAATGGCTTCAATGCCGATTTCATTTAAGAAATCGATCGCTGCACCAAGACCGATCGCACCGGCAATAATAGGTGTGCCACCTTCAAACTTCCACGGTAGTTCTTTCCATGTTGATTCATAAAGACCAACGAAATCAATCATTTCGCCGCCAAATTCGATCGGCTCCATTTGATCCAGCAACTGCTCTTTCCCATATAATACGCCTATACCAGTCGGTCCGCACATTTTATGGCCTGAAAAAGCAAGGAAATCACAATCGAGCTTTTGTACATCAATAAGAATATGCGGCGCAGCCTGTGCTGCATCTACAACCATAACAGCACCATGTTCATGGGCAATTTTCGTAATGTCCGCAATCGGATTAATCGTACCAAGTACGTTTGATACCATCATGACAGAAACAATTTTCGTGTTGGACGTGACGGTTGCCCGTACGTCTTCCAATGAAATCGTGCCATCTTCTTGTAACGGTATATACTTCAATGTGGCACCTGTATACTTCGCCAGCTGCTGCCACGGAATAATATTCGAATGATGCTCCATGTGGGTGATGACGATTTCATCGCCTTCTCCTACATTGGCACGTCCATAGCTCTGGGCAACGAGGTTAAGGGCCGTCGTTGTTCCACGCAAAAAGACGATTTCTTTCGTTGATCCCGCATTGATGAAGCGGCGTACTTTATCACGCGCGCCTTCATACAAATCTGTTGCCCGGTTGCCAAGCGTATGAACGCCGCGATGGACATTCGCATTCGACGTCCGGTAATAGTCACTGATTGCATCAATGACTTGGATCGGTTTTTGAGATGTTGCCGCACTGTCAAGATAAACGAGGGGCTGACCGTTTACTTCTTGATCAAGAATGGGAAAGTACTTTTTTAGTTCTTTCGCATTCATTGGCGAACTTTCCTTTCAATAATGCCTTTCAATTGTTTCTTCACGTTTTCGATTGGCAGTTTGTTGACAACCGGCGCTAAAAACCCGTGAATAACCAGACGTTCTGCTTCCCGTTTCGTAATACCACGGCTCATCAAATAGTACAGCTGAAGCGGATCGACACGGCCAACAGAAGCGGCGTGTCCTGCCGTTACATCATCTTCATCAATAAGCAAAATTGGGTTCGCATCGCCGCGTGCTTTTTCGCTTAACATTAAAATACGCGATTCTTGCTCCGCATTTGATTTCGAAGCACCATGCTCAATTTTACCAATTCCATTAAAGATCGCCTTCGCTTCGTCTTTCATGACGCCATGCTTCAGAATGTAACCTTCTGTATGTTTGCCGAAATGAACGACTTTCGTTGTAAAGTTCATGGATTGCTTGCCAGTGCCTACAACAACCATTTTCGTATCCGCATAAGAACCGTCACCAATTAAATTCGTGACATTTTCAGAAATAGTATTGCCGTCATTCATGCTTCCAAGCGACCATTCGATGTGCGCATGAGGAGCTGTCACACCGCGACGGTTTACATAGACTGTGACGTTTTCCGCAAGCGTATCAACCGCTCCGTATGAAACGCGGGCATTATCACCTGCAATTACTTCTGTGATGATGTTCGCAACACCTTGTTCTGTTTCCACTGTGGAAATGTAGTTTTCTACATATGTGACGGTGCTGTTTGCTTCCGCTACTACGATAACGTGGTTAAAAATCGCCGCATTTTTATCATCTTGAATAAATACAGCCTGCACCGGTTCTTTAATTTCGACATTTTTCGGTACGTATAAAAACACGCCGCCGTTCACAAGTGCTGCATGCAAAGCAGTAAGCTGATGCTCATCGGCTTTAACCACTTTTGTCATGAAATACTTTTGAACGAGATCGCTATGTTCTTTCGCTGCGGTCGCAAAATCAGTGAAAATAACGCCTGCTTCTTTCAATTCATCAGATATATTTAATATAGATGGTACACCATTTCGTTGAACATACACGTTTTGCGCCGTATGCTCTTCGCCAATGACGGCTTTCGCCTCTTCAGGAAGGTCGGCAATCGATACGTACGGTGTACTTTCTGTACGATGAGTACCGAATTGTGTAAAATTCCATTTGTCGATTTTCGTTTTGTCCGGCTTTGGAAGCGGCAATTGCTCCGCTTTATTAAACGCATCAAGACGAGCATTTAACAGCCATTCAGGTTCGTTGTTTGCAGCTGAGAAGTCACGGATTACCGACTCATCAACTACCCATTTTGTTTCAGTCATAATTATCCTCCTGCCCCTTCCGATTACTGTACCGTTTCGTCTTCGATGCCAAGTTCCTGTTTAATCCAGTCATATCCTTCTGCTTCAAGGCGATGCGCTAGCTCCGGTCCACCAGATTTAACGACGCGGCCTTGCATCATAACATGGACATGGTCAGGTGTAATGTAATCAAGCAGACGCTGGTAATGAGTAATAATCAGACAGCCAAAATTTTCATTGCGCATTTGGTTGATTCCTTCTGAAACAACTTTTAATGCGTCAATATCTAGACCTGAATCAATCTCATCAAGAATCGCGATTTGCGGTTTAATGGTCATTAATTGAAGAATTTCATTGCGTTTTTTCTCACCGCCGGAGAAGCCTTCGTTTAAATAACGCTGTGCCATATCTTGATCCATTTCAAGAATATCCATGTTGCTGTCCATTTGGCGAATAAATTTCATCAGTGAAATTTCATCGCCTTCTTCGCGTCGTGCATTCACAGCTGAACGAAGGAATTCGGCATTTGTTACGCCTGTAATTTCGCTTGGATACTGCATTGCAAGAAATAGACCTGCACGCGCGCGCTCGTCTACTTCCATTTCAAGAACATCTTCACCATCTAGTGTAATGGTCCCTTGTGTAACTTCATATTTAGGATGGCCCATAATCGCAGAAGAAAGGGTTGATTTCCCCGTTCCATTCGGTCCCATAATCGCATGGAATTCTCCGCCTTTAACTTCTAGGTTTACACCCTTTAAAATTTCTTTCCCGTCAATGGAGACGTGAAGATCTTTAACTGTTAATGTTGATTGTGACATAATTTACCCTCCATATTCATCGGCTTTAATAACCGATTGTTTCTATTCTCACTTTATTCTCATTACAATCTTATAACAAATCGTATTTATATTCAACCGTTGTTATTGACCATCATTAGTATTCACAACTAAATGGAAAAAAACCGGCTTTTTAAGCCGGCTTTTTTTCCTTGTTGTTATGATAAGTGA
Organism: Domibacillus sp. F004; assembly: GCF_057814295.1. Taxonomy (NCBI): domain Bacteria; kingdom Bacillati; phylum Bacillota; class Bacilli; order Caryophanales; family Bacillaceae; genus Domibacillus; species Domibacillus sp. F004. The sequence continues at coordinate 541,277 of NZ_JBVATB010000002.1, read as the reverse complement.
TTGGTAAATTTGTTGTTATAATCGGCAACGATACGTCTGCTTAACAGATAGTCTTCTTCACGTTGCTGCTCGACGTCAATCCTCACTTCATGCTTTTGACTGTACACCGCGTAGCCTACGCCGTGAGATGCATGCATTGCTTTTTCCATGCCGTCTGTGTACTTCATATTCAGTGAGTTACTAATAGGGAATCAATCCTTTTCGTTTTTTTTGGAGCCCTGCTCCGTTATTAATCATAACAGGAGGCAGACGGAACACGCAAAAGCCATGAGGCAGACTCAGTCCCTCTCACATGTGGTGAGATCCAATATACTCTTTTATATAGCCGCATACGCAATATATAAACCATATCCTCTAAAATTCTAAATTATCTAAAAACTTTACATCAAAAAAACCGTCCGCATAATGCCAGACGGTGTTCATATTATTCCGTAACCGGGACGACCGATCCGCTCCATTCTTTCAAAATGAAGTCTTGAATTTCTTTAGAGTGAAGCACTTCGACGAGCGCTTTAATTTTTTCTTTTTCTTCATCACCAGAACGTACCGCAATCACGTTCACATATGGTGATTCTTTATCCTCAATCGCAATTGAATCTTCTATCGGATTCAAACCGGCATCGATCGCGTAGTTGGAGTTGATCAACACCGCGTCGCCTTCATCGTTGTTGTATACTTGCGGAAGCAGTGCTGCTTCGTACTGGTAGTCAAATTTGTAATTCTTTTTGTTTTCAGCAATATCATCAAGTGTTGCTTCTTCTTTTACAACGTCGTCTTTCAGTGTGATTAATCCCTCTTTTTCAAGCATTGTCAAAATTCGGCCGTGGTCTGGAACAGATGAACTCATAAGAATCGTTGCGCCTTCTGGAAGTTCTTCAAGACTTTTATATTTTTTTGAATAAACGCCAATTGGTTCAATGTGAATACCGCCCGCGTTAACGAAATCATAGCCATGCTCTTTTTTCTGTGCTTCAAGGTATGGAATGTGCTGGAAATAGTTTGCATCAAGTTCGCCTTCTTCAAGCGCTGTGTTTGGCAATACATAATCCTGGAACGTTTCGATTTGAAGATCATACCCTTGCTCTTCAAGTAGCGGTTTTACTTCTTCCAAAATAATTGCGTGTGGTGAGTTAGAAGCGCCTACAACAATTGTCTTATCTTCTTCCGATGAACCTGATTCTTCTTTATCTGTTGTTTCTTCCCCGCCGCCACACGCTGCAAGAACGAGCACAATCGCGGCTGTTAAAAACCCGATTAGCCATTTTTTCATGATGTAATTCCTCCTAAAAAATATTTTATCGTTTATCAAGTCTGCGTGTGAACGTATCCCCGATAAACTGAATGATAAATACAATAATAAGTATAACGATTGTTGCCATCAGTGTCACATCATTACGGCTGCGCTGAAATCCATCCAAGAAAGCAAGATTGCCGAGTCCGCCTGCCCCAATAACCCCCGCCATCGCTGTATAGCCGACAAGGGCAATCGCGGTAACAGTGAGTCCTGAAACGAGGGCCGGCAATGATTCCGGAATGAATACTTTCCGGATAATTGTTCCTGTTGATGCCCCCATCGCTCGTGCCGCTTCGATCACCCCTTTATCAATTTCACGCAGCGCAATTTCAACCATACGGGCATAAAACGGAGCAGCGCCAATGATAAGGGCCGGCAAAGCTGCATTTTCACCGATAATCGTGCCGACGATCGCTTTCGTAAAGGGAATGAGCAGAACAATTAAAATGATAAATGGAATCGAGCGGAAAACATTGACGATGATGGCGGTTATGCTGTAGACCGCTTTATTTTCCCATAGCTGTCCTTTCGATGTTAAAAAGAGCAATAATCCAAGCATTAGGCCGAGAACGAACGTAATGACGACGGAAATGCTCGTCATATAAAGCGTCTGAAGTGTCGCTTCCCACATTTTGTCCCAATCAACATTCGGAAACCACTGTTCACTCATAAGTGATCACCTCCGAATCCACTTGCTGCGCCTCTAAAAATGCGACCGCATTGTTGACTTCAGACGAAGGACCTGTGATATGAACGAACAATGTGCCGTATGCACCGTTTTGCGTCTGCGAAATTTTCCCTTGTAAAATATTGACTGCGACCTGAAAGCGGCGAATAATTTCGGTCATGACCGGCTGTTCAGCTGATACACCGACGAACGTCAACTTAACAATTTGCCCATCCGGATGTGCTTCTACTAAATGACGAATCGTTTCTTTCGACTCTTCCGGTTCCGTCACCTGCTGGACGAATCGTTTTGTAATAGGCTGTTCTGGATGACGGAATACATCAAGCACTGGCCCCATTTCAACGATCTTGCCTGCTTCCATCACCGCCACGCGATGACAAATTTTGCGGATGACATGCATCTCATGTGTAATCAGCACAATCGTCAAGCCGAGGCGTTCATTAATATCAACGAGCAATTCTAATATAGAGTCCGTCGTCTGCGGGTCAAGTGCTGATGTGGCTTCATCGCATAATAGTACTTTCGGGTTATTGGCGAGTGCCCGAGCAATGCCTACACGCTGCTTTTGACCGCCTGACAGCTGCGAAGGATAAGAGTCTCCGCGCCCATTTAGACCAACCAGTTCGATTAATTCATTCACACGTTTTTCCCGGTCCGCTTTTGAGACGCCCGCAATTTCAAGCGGAAACGCAATATTATCACGCACAGTGCGAGACCAGAGTAAATTAAAGTGTTGAAAAATCATTCCGATTTCCTGACGGGCTTTCCGCAGTTCGCTGCCTTTAATTGTTGATATTGTCCGTCCTCCAACAGTGACAGATCCTTCCGTCGGCGTCTCAAGTCCGTTTAACATGCGAATGAGCGTACTTTTCCCCGCACCGCTGTAGCCGATCATACCAAAAATCTCGCCTTTTAAAATAGAAAGATTTATATCGTCAACGGCTGTAACGGGACCGTTTTTCGTTTCATATATTTTTTTTGCCTGTTCAATTAAAATCATGTTGTTAACTCCTTTTCACAAAAAAAAGCCTGTCTGCGGATAATAGCAGAAAGGCAGTGCATAAAATTCCCTTTCTCTCATCTCTCGAAGCACATTGCTTTGTGTGATTTGGCACCTTTTCTAAAAAAATGGTTGCCGGGCTTCATCAGGCACATCCTTCAGCCTCTCTTGATAAGAGTTACTATGAATATGAATGGATTCTACCACCGAAATGGCCATTATGTCAACGACAAAAAATGTATATTTTTTACAAATTCTACTAGAATTATATATGAGAAATCATTTCCTCATATATGTACGGAACTGACTGAAAAGCGTAAATTTTCTTTTTAAGTGTTCCTTCTGATATTAAAAGCAAACAAGGCACGCTTTCAACCTCAAATTGGCGGGCAATATCTTCATGATAATTTAAATTAATCCGTTCAAGCGGCAAATCGATGTTCATTGCTTCCACAACATCAAGCATTTTCCCCGCTACCTGGCATGTGCCGCACATGGGCGTATATGCATATAAAGCCGCTTTCGGGGCGGCTATAAAATCATCAATTGATTGAGTGGTTTTCATTGTCCTTACAATCCTTCTTTCTGTAAAAATTCCCTGCGCACATCAATATTCGCTGCCATTAAAACCGATGCAAGAGAGCGGTAAGGGACAGCAGCGACTTCTTTATACTTTCGATCAATATAAAGATGGCGGGCATTGGGCAGCTCGCGTTTAAACTGGCGCCGCAGCTTTTCGCCTGATGCATCTGCATCGACTAAAATATACACATCCCGCTCGAATAATTCATCTACCAATTCGTCTAAGCGCGCTACGCCAATCGTCCCATTCGTACAAATGATGTCTACCGGTTCTTTCACAATTTCAGCCACCCGCTTACGATCTGATGAACCTTCGACGATAATTGCTTTTTCCAGAATCATCACCATCACCCCGCTGCACGTTGTTAACTCTATTTTCACTCGTTTCCGCGAAAAAAGCAAAGTAAAAAAAGACCGGCAATCGGCCGGCCCCGTCAATTAATCTTCTTTTATTCTTTCTTCGTACTGCTCTGCCGTCATCAAATTGTCTATTTGCGAAGCATCAGACGGTTCAATGACAATCATCCATGCCTTATCATAAGCCGATTCATTTACAAATTCAGGGCTGTCTTCAAGCTCTTCGTTGATTTCAATGACTTTTCCGCTGATCGGTGCATACAACTCTGAAACAGTTTTAACTGATTCCACACTTCCAAACGGCTCGTCAACCTTAATTTCATCCCCAACAGCTGGCAACTCAACAAACACGATATCACCTAGTTCAGATTGCGCAAAATCCGTAATGCCAATGCGCACATTCCCGTCTTCTTGCTTTACCCATTCATGTTCCTGTGAATAACGCAGCTCTTTAGGCACATTCATTTGTTTATACCTCCAGATTAAATTAAGTATACTCTATACTTTACTGATTCGTTAGACAGAATGCAAGACCATCACTGCCACTTTGCGTTATATTCCTCTTCTTTAAAGCCAACCGTTGCCATTTCATCGCTAATGGCAAGCGGACGCTTGATTAGCATGCCGTCTGATGCAAGAATGGTCAGCAGTTCGTCTTCCGTTTTAGAGGCTATCTGATCCTTCAATCCAAGCTCCCGGTATTTTTGTCCGCTTGTATTGAAAAATTTCTTCAGCGGAAGACCGCTTTTTTCATATGCCTGTTCTAATTCTTCTTTTGAAGGCGGTGCTTCGACGATATGAATGGCTTCGTACGTAATACCTTTTTCATCGAGCCACTTTTTTGCGTTGCGGCACGTCCCGCATTTCGGATACCAGTAAAATTTCATGATTACACCTCAAGAATCAATTTCGTTTTTAGTTGTCTATTTTGTTATTTCATTTGATTGAGTACCCAGTTAATGCCGTTCTTGCTGTCTTTCACTTGTGCGTGCAATGCACCGAAAAACGTATCGGCTAGCTCTACCTGGATTTTCCCGCCATCTGCTGTTAGGTTATCGTACACTCTTCGAATTTCGTCTTCACTGTCAAACTGCATAATGACATTTGCATCTTTCGTCTCATTTCCCCGTCCATATGTGTCGGCAAAATGAATCAGACTGCTGCCCAGATGGAGCTCTGCGTGCAGCAATTTGCCCGCATGCTCGTTTAAAATATGAATGTCTCCCCCAAAGAGAGACTGGTAATAATCAACAGATTCTCTTACGTTTTTTACTAAGATAAAGGGACTGGCACTCTTCACTTTTTATCACCTCGACATGAAGTTCGACAACTTTTGCAAAAAACCCTTTGACAATCTATAAAAAGAAGCTTATCTTATTTATATTCAAATAATCAAATATACAAATATAAAAAGGATGATTCGTATGCGGCAATGGTATTTTACCGGTAGATATAAACCGTACTCTATGCAAGCTTTTCAAAAAGATCTTTTATCAGGGCTCATTGTCGGAATCATCGCGATTCCTTTAGGGATGGCCTTTGCAATAGCATCCGGTGTGAAGCCTGAATACGGGATTTATACGACCATCGTCGCCGGCATCCTTATTTCATTGTTCGGCGGCTCCCGTTTTCAAATTGGCGGGCCCACTGGTGCATTTATCCCTATTTTATTCAGCATTGTTATGACATATGGATTTGAAAATTTACTCATTGCCGGTTTTTTAGCCGGGATTCTTTTAGTCTTGATGGGCCTCTTTAAATTAGGTTCGCTCATTACATTTATCCCTCGTCCGGTCACAATCGGTTTTACGTCTGGAATCGCCGTTATTATCTTTACCGGACAAATTCCGAATTTTCTTGGTTTAACTGGTGTTGAAAAGCATGAGGCGTTCATTGATAATATGAAAGAACTCATGCTTAATATTCATACTATAAATGGATATAGTATCCTAACAGCTGTTATTTGTTTGCTAACGGTCATTTATACACCAATATTATTCCCAAAAATACCGGGACCACTCATTGCGCTTGTTTTTTCCACCTTGCTGGCCACGTTTTTATATCCTGGTGAGGTGGCTACCATTGGTTCAACGTATGGCAACATTTCTAGTACACTACCGCAGTTTCATATGCCAGAGATTACATTTGAAAAAGTGAAGCAGATGATTAGACCTGCTTTTGTCATTGCCATCCTGGGCGCGATTGAATCGCTTTTATCGGCTGTCGTAGCCGATGGAATGACAAATAGCAAACATAACAGCAACAGAGAATTGGTCGGGCAAGGTATTGCCAACATGGTCACGCCTTTATTTGGCGGTATCCCGGCAACAGGGGCCATTGCAAGAACAGCAACCAACATTAAAAACGGGGCTGTTTCACCCGTGTCCGGTGTTGTCCATGGACTCGTTGTTTTGATCATTTTATTGCTTTTCGCGCCGTACGCATCCAAAATTCCATTAGCGAGTTTGGCACCTATCTTAATGATCGTCGCTTGGAATATGAGTGAGCGGCATGTCTTTATTCATCTAGTCAAAACGAAAACAGAGGATTCACTCGTATTAGTTGTCACGTTTTTATTAACCATCTTTATGGATTTAACTGTCGCGGTTGAAGTTGGCCTTCTTCTCGCTGTCATCATCTTTACGAAACGAATGAGTGATATAATCGTGACAGAAAAAGCATTGCCTAATCCGTTCGACAAGCATGAGAAAGTGGCAAGCCATATGGTAACCGATTCTCACGACTGTCCGCAAATTAGTATATACAATATTGAAGGACCGCTTTTTTTCGGGGCTGCGCAAACGTTTCAGCAATCCATCATGAAGACCGTCAATTACAAGCCAGAGGTGCTGCTGCTTCGAATGGGGAAAGTGCCTTTTATGGATACGACTGGAGAAGCGCATTTATCCAGTATTGTCAGAGATTTTTCAAAACATGGAACAGTTTTCATCTCCGGCTTAAATCCTCAGCCTGAAAGTGTTTTAAGGAAAACAGGTTTGGACAAACGGATTGGCAAGGATCATTTTTTCATTCATACAGGTGACGCGATTAACGCTGCTCTGTTACATTTAAATAATGAGAAATGTCTCGGCTGCCGGCAATTTGCCTTTAGAGAGTGTGAAGCCTTTTCTAAAGGGCAACAACCTGTTTGTGATAAGGAGGACGTAACGATTGAATCTTGAGATGCAACAATTTAAAGCCGATTTTTTTAAAGCGCTCGCTCATCCATTGCGGATTAAAATTCTGGAGCTGCTGGCTGAGGGCGACAAAAGCGTGAATGAACTTCAAAGCCTTGCCAGCAGTGAAGGTTCCGCTGTTTCTCAGCAGTTAACCATTCTACGCGGAAAAAACATTGTGACAGGCACAAAAGATGGAAATCGGGTCATTTATTCGCTTCGTGATCCAATGATTGTTGAATTGCTTTCCGTAGCGAAGCAAATCTTTAACAATCATCTTGTTGATACGATTTCGATGCTTGATCAGATGAAAAAATGAAAAGACAGCCGAGGAGAAGATGGCCTCGGCTGTCTTTTCTTATGTTAGACGACATATTTTAACGAATCGTTTAATTTATCGGCCGCTTCCCTTTTTTTAGCAATGACGTTAATCGGTGTGTGGCGGCTAAGTTTTCGTAAGGCCGATAGCATAATACGCAAGCTATCGCCAGACTCAATCGCCACGAGAGTTTCTTTCGCATGCGCTTCGACTTCATAAAATGCTTCCTGGCAGAAAATTTGGGTGTACAAGACTTTCTGACGGCTTTTCTCTTCGCCGACTTTTTTAATCGCTTTTTCTGTACGAAGAACAGTCGATTCCATTGCGTATACACAGTTCACAAGATCAGCGATGTTCGCCAGCACTTCTTGTTCACCTTCAAGCGTTTTTCCATATTTTTGAACGGCTAATCCTGCTGCAAGAAGCGCTATTTTCTTCGCATTTTCCACGAGCATTTTTTCCTGTGCAAGCACGCTTTCTCCCGGTTCTTCCGGCATCAGCATCATCAGCTCATCTTGCAGCGCCTGGGCTTTCTCAAACAGCGGAAGCTCGCCTTTAAACGCTTTTTTCACAAACGTACCTGGCACAAGCAAGCGGTTAATTTCATTGGTTCCTTCAAAAATACGGTTAATGCGTGAATCACGGTACATTCTTGAAATTTCGTATTCATCCATAAAGCCGTATCCGCCATGAATTTGGACTCCTTCGTCTACAACGTAATCGAGCACTTCTGTGCCAAAAAATTTACACAATGAACATTCAATCGCATATTCCGCAATCGATGAGGCAACCTTCTTCCCATCTTTTCGTTCCTCTTCAGACAGTGCACTCATTTGCTCTTCAAAGTAGCCGACCGTTCGGTAAATGGCGCTTTCTGCTGCATATAATTTTGATGACATTGTGCCAAACTTTTCTTTTATTAAATTAAAATGTGCAATCTTCGTTTTAAACTGCTGGCGTTCGTTCGCGTATTTCAAGGATATATCGAGTGCCCGCTTCGCACTGCCGACCGTACCGACACCTAATTTATAACGGCCAATGTTCAAAATATTGAATGCAATGACATGACCTCGGCCCGCTTCGCCCAGTAAATTTCCCACCGGTACCTGTGCATCGGACAAAATGAGCGTCCTCGTCGATGAACTTTTAATGCCCATTTTTTCCTCTTCCACACCAGTCGATACACCCGGATAGCCTTTCTCTACAATAAACGCTGAAAATTGTTCCGAATCAATTTTCGCATAAACGATGAACACGTCCGCAAAGGCCGAGTTCGTAATCCACTGTTTTTCCCCGTTTAACACGTAATGTGTTCCCGCTTCGTTCAAACGAGCCGTCGTTTTCGCGCCAAGCGCATCAGAACCAGAACCAGGCTCCGTCAAAGCATACGCGGCGAATCGTTTTCCCATAGCCAGATCCGGCAAATACGTCTGTCTTTGTTCGTCATTTCCAAATAACACAATCGGCAATGTGCCTATGCCGACATGCGCCCCATGTGAAAGGGAAAAACCGCCGGCCACTGCCATTTTTTCCGCAATGAGCGCTGAACTCACTTTATCCAGGTTCAATCCGCCGTATTCTTCTGGCACATCTGCAGCAAGCAATCCGAGTTCGCCTGCTTCTTGCAATAGTTTTACTGTTCGGTCAAATTCATGCTTTTCAAGATAAGGCAACTCCGGCAAAACGCTGCCTGCTACATAATCTTCTGTCATTTTCGCAATCATTTTCTGTTCATCCGAAAAATCTTCCGGTGTAAAAATCGAGTGATACGCCACATCTTCTATTAAAAAGGAACCGCCTCTTGCTGCCATAAGTCATTTCCCCCTTTGTTACATCATTTCAAAGACACCAGCAGCGCCCATTCCGCCACCGATACACATCGTCACGATCCCGAACTGTTTGTTGCGCCGTTTCAATTCATGAAGAAGCGATAACGTCAATTTGGTCCCTGTACAGCCAAGTGGATGACCGAGTGCGATTGCCCCGCCATTTACGTTGACAATGTCTTCATTCAATCCAAGCTCGCGAATGACTTGAATCGACTGTGATGAAAAGGCTTCATTTAATTCAAACAAATCAATATGTGATAATTCAAGGCCTGCCAGTTTCAGCGCTTTAGGAACAGCAACAACCGGGCCAACACCCATGACTTCCGGCGGTACCCCTCCGACCGCAAAGGAACGCAGCTTGGCAATAGGTTTCAAACCGAGCGATGCAGCTTTTTCTCGTTCCATCACGAGGACTGCTGCGGCACCGTCTGACGTTTGCGATGCATTGCCTGCTGTCACGGTTCCTGATAAAGAAAAGGCCGGACGCAGCTTTGCCAATATGTCGACCGTCGTTCCGTGTCGTACTCCTTCATCCATCGAAAACAAGACATGTTCTTCTCTCACTTTATGATCCGCCCCGACATGTCTATTGGTCACGTCTACCGGCACAATTTCATCTACAAATTTCCCTTCTGAAATGGCGCCTGCTGCCCGTTCATGACTGCGCACCGCAAACGCATCTTGATCTTCGCGCGAAATGCTGTATTTTTTCGCCACTTCTTCCGCCGTATGCCCCATTGACATGTAATAACCCGGCATCGTTTCTGCAATCCGTACGTTCGGCCGAACGACGTGGCCCATCATCGGCACTAAACTCATCGATTCGGCTCCACCGGCGATAATGGTATCGGCGTGCCCAATCATAATCCGTTCTGAAGCATACGCAATGGACTGCAAGCCTGACGAGCAGTACCGATTGATTGTCACAGCCGGCACATCGTGTGAAAGGCCGGCAAGAGCACCGATGTTTCGTGCCATGTTCATCCCTTGCTCCGCTTCTGGCATCGCACATCCGATAATAAGATCGTCAATGTTCCCTTCATAGTTTCCGGCTCGTTTTAACGTTTCTTTCACAACAAGTGCGCCAAGGTCATCTGGACGCGTATGGCGGAGCGTTCCTTTTTTTGCCCGGCCGACAGGTGTACGCGCACCGGCGACAATAACCGCTTCCTTCATTCCTTTCCCCCCTTTAGTTCCGAAGTGGTTTTCCTTTCAGAAGCATATGCTGCATACGCTGCTGCGTTTTTGGCATGGCGACAAGCTGTAAAAATGCCTCTCGCTCCAGATCAAGCAAATACTGTTCATCCACTTCCGATCCAAACGGTACATTTCCTCCTGCAATAACCCAGGCAAGCTTTTTAGCAATGGTCAAATCATGATCGGAAATAAAGCCAGATGCGTGCATCGACTGGGCGCCAAGCAATAATGCCGCATAACCCGTTTCACCCGTGACCGGTACTTTTTTGCGGATCGGTGCTGTATAGCCCTTTTCATATAAATAGATCGCTGTCTGTTTAGCATCATATAAAAGATGATCGCTATTTATGCTAATGCCATCTGCCTGGCATAAAAAGTTGTTTTCACGTGCGTCTACTGCGGATGTGGACACTTTGGCCATCGCAACTGTTTCAAATACGCTGTTCGCAACGGCCTGTAAATCGACCGGTACACCGGTTGGCATTTGTTCAAGGTGACGAATGTACAGCTCTTTATTGCCGCCTCCGCCCGGGATAAGACCGACTCCTGTTTCCACGAGTCCCATATACGTTTCCATCGAGGCTTGAATGTGTGCAGCTGGCAAACATACTTCTGTTCCGCCGCCGAGCGTCATCCCAAATGGTGCTGCGACGACCGGTTTAGTGCTGTATTTTATTTTCATCATGGCCTGCTGGAACCCTTTAACGACCATGTCAATTTCCCACATGTCATCATCCCCGGCAGCCATTAAAATCATCGCGAGATTCGCTCCGACACAGAAATTTTTGCCCTGATTTCCGATAACAAGCCCTTTATAATTTTTCTCTACTTCCTCAACAGCAGCATCGATCATGTGTATGATGTCCATGCCAATCGCATTGTTCGGTGATGTAAATTCTAAAAGCGCCACACCGTCCCCGATATCAAGTAAGTGGGCCCCGCTGTTTTGTTTAATGATGTTCCCTTCTTTTTTCAGCTGTTTTAAATTCAGCCCTTTTTTCTGTCTGTCCATCGGTTTATATGATTTTGTTGCAGGATCATAATAGGAACCGTCTTGATAAAAAGGACCTGGCATCTCTTTTACCCAGCCTGGAACGATCAGGCCTTCTGCTTCCATTTTTTGAAGGGCTTCTCTGACCCCAAGCTGATCCCATATTTCAAATGGGCCTTCATTCCAGCCGAATCCCCATCTCATTGCCCGGTCAATCGAGACGATATCATCGGCAATTTCACCGGTTAACCTGGCAGAATAGAGAAGCATTGGAGCAATCATCTTCCAAATAAACTGGCCGGCCCCGTCCGTTGCATAAGCAAGTGTTTTCCATTTCGCTGATCCTTTTTGTTTTTTTGCTTGATCTATTGAATCCGCTTTCATTTTTTTGCGTTTCACATATTCCATTGACTGTGGATCTAATTCAAGAATCGTCTGCCCATCCTTTTTAAAAAAGCCCTGCCCCGCTTTTGCACCGATCCAGCCGTTGTCACGCATTTTTAAGAGCGCATCTGGTATATAAAAGACTTTTTTTTCTTCGCCGTCCACTTGGTCATATACATTTTTCGCCACATGAATGAATGTATCAAGCCCAACGACGTCAAGTGTCCGGAATGTAGCACTTTTCGGCCGGCCGATAAGTGGTCCTGTGATGGAATCGACTTCCCCGGGTGACAGTTTCATTTCAGTCATAAGGTGCATCGTGTGAAGCAATCCATATGTGCCGATCCGATTGGCGATAAAGTTTGGTGTATCTTTCGCAAGCACGACCCCTTTTCCGAGAACATTTTCACCAAATGTTTTCATGTAATCGACTACTTCTGGTAACGTATGGGCCGTTGGAATGAGTTCAAGCAGCTTCAAATAGCGCGGTGGATTGAAAAAGTGTGTGCCGAGAAAATGCTTTTTAAAATCATCGCTCCGGCCTTCTTTCATCGCTTCAACAGAAATACCTGATGTATTGGAGGATATAATGCTGCCTGGCTTTCGATAATGGTCTACTGCTTCAAACACTTTCTTTTTTACATCTAAATTTTCTAAAACCACTTCAATAATCCAGTCTGCTTCTGCTAATTGCGTGAGATCATCTTCTAAATTGCCGCCTGTTATCAAAGCCGTATTCTGTTTGGACGCAAGTGGTGCTGGTTTTTGATTCACTAACCTTTGGATCGCGCTTTCCGATAGAACATTTCGGTTTTCAGCATTTTTCGGGACGATGTCAAGTAAAATAGAAGGAATACCCACGTTCGCCAAATGCGCGGCGATGCCCGAACCCATCACGCCAGACCCGATAATCGCTGCTTTTCGAATGTGCTGAACCACGTTTACGTCCTCCTTTGAATGAATACTCATTCATTTATTCTCCTTCACTATATCGCACCTTTTTTAAAATTTCAACTGTCTCTTTTGAAAAAAAAAGGGTAAACTGAGTGGTAGTTGAGAGGAGTGTATTCGGCCATGAGAGAAAAAGCGGTGCAGCTTATCGTATTAATTAGCGTTGTTGCGCTCATCTATTTCGGACTCCGTTATTTTTCAAATGAATTGTCCGTCGCGTTTACCTATCTTGCTGGAATCATTTCCATTTTTGTTGTATTTAATTTGCTTTTATTTGATTCACGCGGTACCAATTCAAAAGTGGCTTGGATTGCGATTGTGCTCGTTTTTCCACTCGCAGGTGCGATTGTCTATTCCGTTTTCGGACGAGATCCCCGCAACCGGATGCTTCCTAAATCTGTCATTGCTGAGACGACAAAGTTTATTACATCCATGCGGTTTCACGGAGAAAAGTGGGATGTATCATCCAATATTCCTCAGGCGAAAAACATTCAAAATATGACTGGTTTTGAAGCACTTGCCGGCAATAAAGTCGATATTTTAACAAACGGTGATGAAACATTTCCTGCCATTTTAGATACAATCCGCCATGCGGAACACCACATTCATATTCAATATTATATTTTCCGGGAAGATGAAATTTCCACAAGCATACGTGATGCGCTTGTAGAACGGGCTGAAGCGAATGTACATGTCCGCTTTTTATATGATGGGCTCGGTTCATCTGGATTATCTGCATCTTTTTTAAGCCCTTTAAAAGAAGCGGGCGGCGAAGCCTATGCTTTCGATCCCATTGTGTCGCCATGGTTTACACGCACCGCTAATTTGCGCAATCACCGCAAAATGGTCATCGTCGACGGACATACCGGCTTCACTGGCGGATTGAACGTCGGAGAAGAATACCGAAGCAACACACCACAATTTGAAGTGTGGCGTGATACCCATTTGAGAATGAAAGGCCCGGCTGTACGCCAGCTGCAAGAAGCCTTTATAGCCGATTGGATTCATGCGACTAGTGCAAAAACGTCGTTGCTTGATGAATTAAAAGAAGATTTTCGATTTGAAGCGTATTTCCCATCTGAATCGCACGAAGCGGATGAAATGGTTCAAACCGTATATGGCGGGCCTTATAACGAAGAACGCGACGTGCGCGATGCAATGCTGGAAATGATTTTATCCGCAGAAAAGTCGATTTGGATTGCGTCTCCTTATTTTGTGCCTGACGATGAATCACTCACTGCTGTACGAGTTGCTGCCCGCAGTGGAAAAGATGTGCGCGTCATCGTACCAGGCAAAGGCGACCGCGCCATTTCATTTTATGGCACAAATTCTTATTTTCAGGATTTATTAAGTGCCGGTGTCAAAGTGTTTGCATACCGTGATGATTCATTTCTTCATTCAAAAGTACTGCTGATTGATGGAATGCATGCCATCGTTGGCACCGCTAACTTCGATGTCCGCAGCTTCCGGCTCAATCATGAACTAATGACCTTTTTATATAACCGGACGCCTGCTGTCGAAAAAGTCGAAGTGGATTTTTTGAAGGATTTTTCTGATTCTGTTCCGATTAGCCGAGAGCGTTATGAACACCGCACCTTTCCAAAAAGAATTGGCGAATCACTCGCCCGGCTGCTCTCACCTATTTTATAAAAAAAGCCGCTTCTCCTTAGGAAGCGGCTTTTCTGCGTGGTGCTGATCGTTTTGATTTTTATGAAAAATGAAGAATATAGTGTTGTAAAATAGCGGAGAACTCCATAAGCGAATCTATTTCAACATATTCATCCTTGCCATGATGATTCGCACCGCGCGGGCCAAATTCAACGGCTGGAATGCCATGTTCTGCATAAAACCGCGTATCGGCTGCCCCGTCCTGGCCGAAAAACAAAACATCTCGCCCGAGCACTTTTTCAGCCGATGCTTTCAGCTGACGAATCGCTGCATCTTGCGGGTTTGTTTGAACAGGCGGCCCTTCGCTTAAAACCGTCACTGTTCCTTTTACTAGCTGCTCTATTTCGTTCACGATCACGTCCGGATTCTGTCCTGGCAGATAACGAATATCCAGATCCATCGTACAGCAGTCTGGTACTTGATTAATGGCTTGTCCTGCCTGAATTCGGGCTAGATTTAACGATGGCTGTTTAAAATACGCCGTGCTCATCTGAAACATTGGAAGCATTTCAATTTTTTTATATGCGTTCACTGCATTTAAAATCGCATTGTCACCGAGCCACGGCCGGCTTCCATGAGCAGATACACCCGTTGTTTCAATTCGAAGCTGCAGCACGCCTTTCGCTTCAACCGCAATATCCAAATTAGTCGTTTCGCCGCAAATCACGACATCGCCTGCCAAACCTTGGCTAACTAAAAAGCCCGTTCCTTTTTGACCGCCCGTTTCTTCATCCGGAACGAGCACAAGCATCACTTTACACGAAAGCGGCTGCTTCGCAAGTTCAGCCGTCACATGCATCATCACCGCCACGGCACCAAGCATATCAAAACTGCCCCGTACGATAATTTTCCCGTCTTCCACATACGGAATAAACTGCTCACTTCCAGCCGGCACAACATCAAGATGACCGTTTAGCACAACGGTTGGACCGCTCTCACCAATCATAGCAACGACATTTTTCAGTCCTTCATGCTCAATAATTTGCGTATTTATCTCCCGTTTGGTCAGCCACTCTGCACAATAATCAGCGGACATATTAATCTGTTCTTTTTCAACCGTTTCAAATTCAATTAATCGCCTTGTTAAGGATATAATCGACTCTTTCAAAAGAACCTACTCCTTTCCATTCCCGATCAAAAAACCCAAAAGATAAGCGTATACCCAAGGACCATCATACCGCCGATTAATCCTGCTACCATCGCCACAGTGATTATTTCAGGCGGCAGTAACGGCCTCTTTGACTCTTCTTTTTCTGGATGTATACTCACGTCTATTTTCTTTAATTGGTGCACTTCCTGTTTTAAATAATCGTCTGGCGGTGTATCATTCAGCAGCGTGTCAATGAGTGATTTTTCTTCCTTCATCTCACGTCCCTCTCCTTTTCACCGTTGCTCCTCTTGCAGAGCTCCATCCCACTTTCTTATTATTCTAACAAAAAAATCCGCAGCATGTAGACTGCGGATTCCCCATCCCGGTTTCAATCGACCTTTTTGTTGCTTGTCCTCGCTTTTTTATGAAAATCCATTTTTTTGCATCGGCCGTTCATTCGGAAACGACTTTTCTTCCTTTTCCAAACGGAATACAAAGCGGTGTCCCGAAGAGCGGATCACGTTCAATCAAGCAGTCAAGACCGAAAACATGTTTAACGAGAGCAGTAGTGATAATCTGTTCCGGTGCGCCTTCTGCATATATCGTTTTATCTTTGACAGCGACGATATGATGAGCGTAGCGGCAGGCGAGATTTAGGTCGTGCAGCACCATTACGATCGTGCGGCCCTCCTGCTCATTCAATTCAAACAGCAAATCCAAAATCTCAATTTGGTGGGTCATATCAAGATAAGTCGTCGGTTCATCAAGCAAAAGGATGTCCGTATTTTGTGCGAGCGCCATCGCAAGCCATGCGCGCTGGCGCTGGCCGCCGGATAATTCATCAACGAGACGGTCTGAAAGTTCCGTCATTAACGTTGCCCGCAAAGCCTTTTGAACCGCTTGTTCGTCGGCCTCACTCCATTGTTTTAACCACGTCTGATGCGGATAGCGGCCTTGCTTTACAAGCTGTAAGACCGTCAATCCTTCCGGAGCAGCCGGCGACTGCGGCAAAATCGCCATTTTGCGTGCCACTTCTTTTGTCGACATCTTTTCTAGAAGGATATGATCTAACGATACGTGACCAGACGACGGCTTCAAAAGACGGGCAGCGGATCGGAAAAGCGTCGACTTCCCGCAGCCATTGCCACCGATCAGCACCGTTATTTTTCCTTTCGGCACAGTCCAGTCAAGCTCTTCAATAATGTTTTCTTTTCCATAACGGAGTGTAACGCTGTCCATTGTAATGGCACTCATCTTCATCTATCCTTTCGTCCGAAATAATAAGTAAATGAAATACGGTGCACCAATTGCTGCAGTGAACACACCGGCTGGAACTTCAAGTGGCAAAAAGAGTGTGCGGCCGGCAAGATCAGCGAGCATGACAAGAATCGCACCAAGCAATGCCGTCGCTGGAATAAGTCCCCCTGCGTGAGAGCCGACGAGGCGGCGGGCGATGTGCGGGGCCATTAACCCGACAAAGCCGATGCCTCCTGCAAAGGCGACCGCACCGCCAACGAGTGCCGTGGCAAGAACAAGAAAAAAAATACGTTGCCGTTCAACCCGTGCGCCTGCGCCAGTCGCAAGTTCATCACCAAACTGCTGCATATTTAAATGACGGCCGGCCATCATCACAGCAGCAAGACCCATCATCGTCCACGGTGCGATGATGGAAACATCACTCCATGATGACCCGTTCACTGAACCCGTCATCCACATATTCGCTTTGGACGCTTGATAAATCGGTCCAATGATCATCATCATCGTCGTCACCGCTTTCATTGCAGCGGTCAAACCGATCCCGATTAAAATAAGACGGACGGGCGATAGACCCTTTCTCCAGGCGAACAGATAGACGAGCAGCGCTGTTACGGCTGCCCCGATAAACGCGGCGAGCGGCAACCAGCCGATGCTAACAGTTAGCGCATTGTTTTGATCACTGAATATGGCGAGAAATGCGGTAACCGCCGCACTTCCACCTGCCGTCATTCCGATTAAATCAGGTGATGCGAGCGGATTGCGGACGAGCCCCTGCAAAACCGCACCGGCCACTGCCAGCGCCGCACCGGCGAAAAGTGCCACTAAAATACGCGGCATCCGAAATGAATAAACAACCATATGCTGAAACGGATCGCCAAAACCGAAAATGGTTTGAAAGGCAGCAATTGGACTGAATTTAATATCACCGAGAGCCGCGCTTGCAATAAACACAAGTAGCAGACAAGCTGATAAAATGATAAGTGTACCTATCGTTCTTTGATCCATTAAGAAAGAAACAGTTCCATGTAAAGGACGAAAAGCTTTCATCAGTTTTTCTCTCCTTTACGGGCAATGTAAATAAAAAAGGGGACCCCAATAGCCGCTGTCATCACACCAACCGGTACTTCCTGCGGCATGATTATGTAACGGGCCGCAATGTCGGATGCAAGAAGCAGACCCGCTCCAAGAAGACCCGAAAAAGGCAATAACCAGCGATGATCCAGGCCAATCCAGCCCCGTGCAATAGATGGAATGATAATCCCAATAAATCCGATTGGACCAGCAACTGCTACTGCTCCACCCGCTAGTAAAACGATGAAAATCGATGCAGCGATTTTTGTAAAACCGATATGGAGACCAAGTCCCCGGGCAACCTCTTCCCCCATCGACAACACGTTTAATTTTCCCGCTATCACGAGGGCTCCGATCATGCCAGCTGCAAGATATGGCAAAACAGACAGAAGCAAAGGAAGACTTCTTCCTTGTACAGAACCTGCAAGCCAAAACAATGCTTGATCAAGCATTGCTTCATTAAAAACGAGAAAGCCTTGCGTTATCGACGAAAACATTGCTCCAATCGCCGCACCGGCAAGTGTCATTTTTATCGGTGTCAGCCCTTCCCGCCCAGCTGAACCGAGCACAAATACGAGCAGCTGGGCGATCGCCGCACCTATAAAAGCAAGCCATGTAATCGACTGGTTGCTGCTTATACCGAACAATACCAGTCCTGCGACAACGAAAAAGCCAGCGCCTGCATTGATACCGAGAATATCCGGTGACGCAAGCGGATTTTTCATCAACGTCTGCATGATCACTCCCGCCATCGCCAGACTTGCTCCGACACATGCCGCAATAAGCGCTCGCGGCATGCGGACGTTTTGAATGACTAAATGTTCATTGGATCCATTAAAAGCCGTAAAGGAATCGTATACCCCTCTCCATGTTGTATCTGTATAGCCGTACACGACGCTCGCCGCCATTAAAACAGCCACTACAACCGTTCCGCCAAACAGCAGGGACGCATTTTTTCCTATTGTCATCGTAAACGCTTCCTATCTATCAAAGTTTTTCACTTCTTTATTGTAAAAAGACCTTTGTCTGCCGTCAATGACTTTGAAAATCAATTTCAATTAAGTATTGACAGATTGAGCAATACTGTTTATGATAATGATGGTAAGTGGTAATGATAATCATTATCAAAGGTTTCTCATCCCACCGATTCATTGTAAAGTTTAGACGATCCGAATGCCCATCCGGATCGTCCCCTTTTTGGATGTAGACAGATTATTCTGCTCAAATACATATTATTTTTCAGGAGGAACGAGAATGAAAAGATGGTTTTTACTTAATCTAGCTGTGCTAATATTCTTCTTAGCAGCATGCGGAAACAAAGAAGAAAATGAAGATACGGCAGCCAAACCAGATGCAGATACATATACGGTCGAGCACGCAATGGGCTCAACCGAAATCAAAGGAACACCAGAACGTGTCGTTATTTTAACAAATGAAGGAACAGAAGCTCTTCTCGCTCTTGGCATCACACCGGTTGGAGCCGTTCAGTCATGGACAGGCGATCCGTGGTACGATCATATTGCAACCGATATGGAAGGTGTCGAAGTCGTTGGAATGGAAGATCCCGTGAATGTAGAAGCGATCGCGAAGTTGCAGCCTGATTTAATTATCGGCAACAAAATGCGTCAAGAAGCGATTTATGAGCAGCTGACAGCAATTGCGCCAACCGTTTTTTCGGAAACATTACGCGGCAACTGGCAAGAAAATTTCCAGCTTTACGCGAAAGCAGTAAATAAGGAAGCAGAAGGTGAAAAAGTACTGGCAGAGTATAACGATCGCATTAAGGAACTAAAAGAAACATTTGGGGACAAGTTAAACCAGGAAATATCTATGGTCCGCTTTATGGCTGGTGATACACGCATTTATCATAAAGATTCGTTTTCCGGCGTAATTCTCGAGCAGCTTGGTTTCGCACGTCCTGCTGAACAGGACAAAGACGATTTTGCTGAAACGAACGCTACAAAAGAACGAATTCCGGCAATGGATGGCGATGTCATCTTTTATTTTACCTATGACACAGGCGACGGTGAAGCAGTAAAAGCAGAAGAAGAATGGGTAAACGATCCCCTGTTCCAAAATCTTGAAGCTGTGAAAACTGGAAATGTGTACAAAGTGAACGATGCCATTTGGAATACAGCAGGCGGCGTCATAGCCGCTCATGATATGCTCGATGACATTGAAAAATATATCGCTGATTGAGGAACTAGAATACTGCATAATAAAAGCCCTTCCGTTTTAAAAATAAACAGGAAGGCTTTTTCTATTGGATCGGAAAAAATGATTTGATATACTGAAAAGAAAAAAGGTGGAGAACAGATGGAGATTACAATCACATCAACTGCTGCTGAAAAAATACGTGCATTGCAAAATCGAGAGGATGGTTTTTTAAAATTAAAATGGGACACAGAAGGAAACGGCTGTGTGCTGAATGGGGTCCCAACGCTATGGTATGTGGATGCACCTGATGAAGAGCATGACGTATTACTTGAAACGAATAACATGCCTATTCTTGTTGAAAAACCGAAAATGGTTTTTTATGATGAAAAAGTAAAAATCGATTATTCGGTAGAGGCCGGTATGTTCCAGCTGAAAAGTCCTAATCAAATATTAAACGGCAGAATGGCTTTTCGAAATAAATAATCAGGACTATTTTCCTGTTAATAAGAGTAACCCTTGATGCAGCAAATTAAATACGTTTTTATTTTTTATATGACCGCTTTTATTTTATACAAAAAAAGCGTGCCCTGCCTGCTCTTATTTGCTTAAATCAGGCTGACGTTTATCTTCCAGCTTTTTTTCTTTATAGTATCTAGACACGGCATGATTAAAGGCCTCATCCCGTTCACGTAATGTCACTCCTGATTTTTGCATTCCCTCATTAAATACGTGCCAGGGGAGACCATATTTTTCTTCAAACCAACTGACAAAGCCCATCTCCTCTTTCCCATGTGTGCAAACATAGTCGAAAATAGTGGTATACACTTTGTCTGCCTCTTCGGCAGACAGCGGTCCCGTTAACACCTTCAACGCCGCTTCACGTCCGTCGCCAACATAAAAGGAGACATACATTTCTGGAAGTGCAGCAATATGCCGGCCGTTATGTTTGAGTATGAAAAATTCAATGATTCTGCTTTTATCCGTAAAAAGACCGGCAACTTTCACTCTTTTCATCCTCTATCCCTCCATTTTTTGTATCTTTACTATTAAATGAACGATACTTTCCTTATATAACCTTTTATTCCATCTGTCAATAATTAAGCAAATTGGAGCATGTTAGAAAAACGATAGAGGCTCCTAAGGCGCATCAATAATGTTACAATCTATTCCCTTTTATCTGTCTTTTTATTCATCTGGATTTTCTAAATAGAACAGCGGTCTGCTCCATGCAGACCGCTGTTCTGTTATTCTCTCCATAATTCTATTCGCTGTTTGCTTTCCACAAACAGAGGCGCTTCTATCCCTAATAATTCGTATAATGTCGGAGCGATGTCAAGTGTTGTCATCTCTTCAATTGTTTTTCCTTGTTTGATTGTGGACCCTTTTGCCATAAAGACAGGGCGAAGAACACTGTTTGTTGAATCGCCGCCGTGTGTCCCTAATTCTATCGCAGGTTTAACTGTATCGGACGTTCCGTTGCCTATCATGTATCCCGGTGCCCCGATAAGCAAAATATCACCTGAATGGGCATGTCCAAGCGGCTTTTTATCTTTTTCTGAAATGGCAAGCACCGTTTTATATGGATGAATGGTTTTTTCAACTATACTTTTCCAGATCTCATCTCTATTTTCTTCCGGCAGCATAAGACGAAGCGCCTCTTTATTTCCGTTTAACATGGCCTCAAGTGTATATTCAATCAGCTTATCTCTTCCAGCCGGTTTAACGGTTGTTTCTTTGAACAATTGAATTACTTCTTTTTGAACGTCTTCATACTCTCCTTCCGAAACGATGCCGTTTTTTTCTCTTGATGCTAGATTAATATACACATGCGCTGTGGAGCCGCTCGGTATCGCGTACGCTTTTGTTTTCTTATAATCGATTTTGCCTTCATCATCGATCGACAAAAGGCCGGCATCTTTTAATCGTTTGTTTGGCTCGAGTATCGAGTGGGCCGGTTCCATGCCATGATCGGATAGAACAAATAAGTGATCATTTGCTTCCATCGTGTCCATCGTCCTGCCTACGACGTCATCTGCCAGCAAGTATGCCCATTCTACATAATCCAAATATTGTTCTGACTTTTCTACCGAATAACCGGGCTGTCTTGGGTCCGTTAATAAATATTGATGCTCTTCATGATCGATTTGAGGAGCATAAAACATAAGCAAATCCGGCTCATATGTTTCTTTTATGTAAAGCGAAACATCGGTAATCCAAGTGACAAACCGCGCGCTGATCTCTTCATATTCTTCACGGGTAATCCAATTCTCCTGAAGGGCTTTATCGTCATCCTGCATCGGAAAAAAACCAAATTGATCCGTAATATTTTCTTTAAAACCGGCCGGTCCGCTGATTAATCCAGATGTGACCGCCGTTTTGTAGAATGGCACCGCTTTTTTCAACCCCGGATCGTTCGCTTTTAGTTTAAACGAGAAGCCGGCTGTTTCACCGTCATTGACTTGCATGCTAAGAGAACCCCACTTGTTCCCTTTTGTCACCGCATCCGTATCACTTACCTTTTTGTCTTCCGATAAAATAAAGGTATCGTATTTTCGTTCTTTATCGTCTTTCGTATCAATGGCTAACATGTGAATCACTTTATTTTTTTCTTTTTCTATCTTAAGCGGTATAACGGTTTCTTTTAAAGGGCTAAAACTTTTCGGAGAATTCGTCCAATCCGTTGCCGCTTTAAAAACGAGCGATTCCAGGCTGCTTGGCGACCAAGTTTCCCCGTAGTAAATCGAATAATCGGCTTTGTTGCCATCATCAGGATTCGCTCCCGGGAATGCAACAGCTGCGGTTGTTTTGCCCTGCTGCCGTGCTTCTGCCCAAATGGGCGGCACCTCCACTTTCGTATGAAAGGCATCATCCTTATTTTGAAACTTTTTCTTCGGGTCATGCCACTGGTTGCTAACAACCCCTGTTTTTTTAGGTGTAGCACCCGTTGAAATGGCCGCATGAGAAGGAGCCGTCAGAGAGGGCGTAATCGTCGATGGTTTTTTTGCCCACACACCACTCTCAATGAGCGCTTTTATATGCGGAAGCTTGCCTTCATGTACATACTTTTTCGTTAAATCTTGTCTCATTCCATCAAAGGAGATGACAATGACATCATTCTTTTTCGGGGATTCCGCTTTTACTGCATTCATTACCGGGCTCAAACATAGAACCAGCCCTACCATTGACACAACGAGTTTCTTCATATCTCTTTCCTCTTCTTCCTATCTTAGTTGTACTTTTATTCATACCCTGTTTAAGTCCCCTGTTAAAACCTTATTCTCTCCATTTTTCTCTTCAACTTAATGGATACAATGGATTATTTTGGAAGAAAGAGAAAAGAGCTTCAAGTTATGAACTAGAAGCCATCAAAATATAGATCATCATAATTTCATTTTTTCAACTGGTGTAACCATTAGAGGAGATTAATCTTGGGGAACAGGATGTTTATCGGATTAAATTATGCTTGAAGGCGTAAATAACGGCCTGCGTTCGATCTTGTACATCCAGTTTTCCTAACATGTTACTGACATGAACTTTGACTGTTTTTAATGCGATATATAACTGATCCGCAATTTCCTGATTCGTTTTCCCTTGTGCGACAAGCAGCAAAATTTCCATTTCCCGGCCGGTTAAGTGATCATGCAATTGTTCCATCGGCTTTTCACGCATTCGTGTCATGATTTTCCCTGTTACTTCCGGTTCTAGTACAGATTGTCCTTCATGAGTGGCTCGGATGGCGTTTGCTATGTCACTCGCTTTTGATGTTTTCAACATATAGCTTGTTGCACCCGCTTCGAGAGCGGGATACACTTTTTCATCATCAAGAAAACTCGTCACGATAATGATTTTGGCTTCAGGCCATTTTTCAATAATTTGTCTCGTTGCTTCAATTCCATCCATTTTCTCCATGACAAGATCCATTAAGATGATATCTGGCTTTAACGATAACGCGAGCTGAATAGCCTCTCCTCCATCGTCTGCTTCGGCGATGACTTCCATATCAGGCTGTGAAGACAGATAGGCAGATACACCGATTCGGACCATTTCATGATCATCGGCAAATACGATTTTAATGATGATTTTCACCTTCTTTTTTCAATCGTGGAATTTTCACTTCCAACCGTGTTCCTTCGTTTGGCAAACTGATGATTTTAAACGTTCCTCCTACTTCATAGGCACGTTCGCGCATATTTTGAAGCCCGTACGAACCTGAGCGAACGTTTTCTACATTAAACCCTTTTCCATCATCAATCACTCTTAAAATGACCGTATCATCTCGTTCTATCAGCATCACTTGAAGAGCTGCTGCTTTCGCATGTCTAAGCGTATTCGATACAGACTCTTGCAAAATTCGAAATAAGTGATCTTCAATGCCTTTTTCAATCGAGAATGTTTCAATCTTCCAATCTACTTCCATCGGTACTTTTTGAGTGAGTTCCCCTAACAGCTCTTCGATGCCTTCTTGCAGGGATTTTCCTTTTAATGCGACCGGTCTTAAATGAAGCAACAACGCCCGCATTTCAAGTTGTGACTGATGAATCATCGTTTCGACCATGTGCAGCTGCCGATGAATGGAGGAGTTTTCTGGACTCTCGGTTTCATTAATAGCTGACATCATCATCGATGCGGCGAACAATTGCTGACTAACCGAATCATGTAATTCTCGTGCAAGGCGATTTCTTTCCTGGACGACAATTTCCTGCAGGCTTTTTTCCCGCTCGATTGCCCGTTCTGTTACTAAACGCTGCGCATATTCCGCCTGGCTTCTAAACTTCTCCTGCACTTCTTCCATCCGTTGTTGAATGTCTTTTAATTCCTTATACCGTTCATCATTTGTTGTATACGTTTGGCCTTTTACCAGTTCATCCAGCTGCCGATCAATCCGATGAAGCCTTTGCCGCCAATACCAACCCGTCGAAATCCCAACAACTAACCCTGCTAAAATAGGGAGAACAAAAATGACGATTAAAAAAGAGACATCGGCTATTTTTTGTTCGAAAAGGATTGACCAATCTTCCAGCGGAAAAGCAGCCAGTGTCACACTAATGATCACAAGTGAAAGGAACAGGCTAAACAAAGCGCCTGTAATGATGTGACGGATCATAATGCTCATATCCGTTTTACCTCGATATCCCCTGATAGTAAAGAAGTAATAATTTTAATCCTCGGATAGGTTGAATGATAGTTTTCTGTCTGATAGAGGAGAGACTGATTCATTAAATTCTCATGGCGGTTTCCAAATAAATGCACACGTCCAAAAATAGAACTGTGATGGATGCTTACTTCTACTTCATAAGGGACGTAAATTTCGATGTTCCCCATAATATGACGAATGGAAATAACGGCCGTGTCTTCAGGAAGAACGGTGTTGCTCAGATCAATGACTCGGTCACCGAAACCTCCATGTATATTTATATCCCGCCACTGATAGGCTGTATTTTCCGTTTTCTGATCATCAAAAATTTTATGAGTAAATAACGGGTTTAGTTGAACGATCGGCTCCACGGCCGCTTCCTCTTGGACAGGAAACATCGGCTCGATCCGTTCCGCTTCTTTTTTCGTTTTCGTATAATGAATGAGAAATAAAACAAGGCCAATTACAAAAAGAAAGCGCACAGCGATCATGTTCAAAATGGCAATGAGGATACTGAGAAGTCCGCCCCAGAAAAAACATTTTCCCCATAACCGATTTATTTTCTTCCAGCCAATATACGTTGGCACACTAAAAAAGAAAGCGGAAAAAAGAACGCCTCCATCAAAAAAAACAATTTCAATAATAAAAAGGATCACCCCAAAAATCAGGATCCAATTAAACATATTTGTCGTCAATCGCTGAAACATGGAAGTGACCCCCCTTCTATCATATTTTACCGAAAGAGCACCCCCACTTCAAACAGCTCACAAGAGGGTGAAGTGGAGGGTATCAAATATTTGAACAGACATTGTACACAATGTCTGTTCAGTATAACATTTATCCCTTTTTTAACCTACCTATCATCACGTAAACGTACCTGTGAAGGTATGTGTTAGTAAGCCTCAGCTTGATCATCTACCTGCATGTCTTTTTCAAGAAGGGCTATTTTGCTGTCAAATGTATGCTGCGTATAAGAATGATTCACTTTTCTCTCTAACCCGTCAATGTATTGTTCCATTTCCGTGAAACGAGAAGATCGTTTGTCCGATTCATCTGCGATCACTTTATTGAGCCGATGATTCGTGCGTGCTACGTTCTCACGCCCCATCAGTTCCATGCGCCGCAAATGCATATCCTTTAACTTATGTTTCATTTCTTCATATTTTTGTTCCAACGTTTCCAGCTGCTGCACAGACTCTTCAAGAAGCGTCTTCATTCTTTCTGCCCGTGATTGATAGTCTTCATACTCTTTCATCGCAAATGTATGCAGTTCCTCTTCGCCCGCTTTTTTGGCGATACCTGCTTGCCGGAGACGCTTATCCGCAAGCTCCTGTGCGTGATGATATTCTCTTGCAAATTCTTCCTTCAGTCGGTACTGTCGTTCGATCAGCATTCTTACCTTGTCCTTTTCTTGCTCACTTTGACGCAAATAATGATTTAATGCTGCAATCGGGTTCTGTTGTTCTTTTCGGTCTAACAGATGATGAAGGTCCGCCGAAATCGATTGTTTAATACGTGTAAATAAATTCATTTTAAAAAATCTCCTCTTCCTTATTTATTCAGTTCTGCCCACTGCCGTTCAAAATTAATAAACGGGTCTTCTTCTACTGTTTTTTCTTCCAACACAGAATCGTTATTTCTCCACTTTAAGATCACGACATACAAAGCATATGCTGCTCCAAAACCGATCACTGCATAACTATTAGATGCCACGACGGTGCTAAGAAGCAGCACACCGACAATCACCCAGCCTATTTTTCCTGCAGTCGATTCACTTTTCACGAACTGCTTAAAGATGATATACAGCAATAAAACGCCTATACCCAATAACATCATCGGCCCAATTGTTGCCAATAGCACACTAAACGCGATCAATCCAACAATGAGTAATAGAAACTTTTTCATTTCCTCCACCTCCTCGGTTAACTTACATTCATCTTATCGGGGAACGGAACGTTTCGTAATGAGCCAGAGCCATATTTCTAACTAAGCCTCAAGGCGTATTCACTCATCCCTTTTATCTGTCTCTCCCCTCCCAGGAAATCTTCTCCATAAAGAAAAGCGACCTGCTCCCGCGCAAGCCGCTTTCCTTTATGTTTGTCTCTCTACCATCGGATTCTTTTCAATATCTCCAGCACAATCTGACGAGAATCTTCACGTATGTCCCACTCCGTCACTTCGTTTTTAATGTCATTCAATGTGCCAAATTCTCTCACAAACCCATTTAATCGGGCGGTTAATGTAGAATGAGTAAACGCATCCACCGATGGATAATGACTATTCAGCAGATCAACGGCGATAGAAAACCGTTTTAAATAATATTTTTGATGGTGCTCTTCCGCCATCGTAAAGCCTGAATATGGGACGATTTCTGTTTCGATCGTTTCTTTTCGCTCGTCTTCCAGCTCTTTTTTCACGTTCAGAATGGTTTTTTTCTGTTGTTCATCGTGATAAAACAAAATCGACATATATTGCCGCTCTTTATAACTCACTCTATTCGTTGACGTATGATGGGACCAAAATATATGTAAAATCTTTTCAAACGAAAGTACTTCTGGATTAAAATCCACTTCAATGGTTTCCGTATGATCCCCCATGCTGCGATACGTC
This sequence comes from Domibacillus sp. F004, assembly GCF_057814295.1. Classification (NCBI taxonomy): domain Bacteria; kingdom Bacillati; phylum Bacillota; class Bacilli; order Caryophanales; family Bacillaceae; genus Domibacillus; species Domibacillus sp. F004. Next base: position 513,522 of record NZ_JBVATB010000002.1, on the reverse strand, counting down.
GGATCTTCTTTCGTGCCGCCTGCAAAGCCAACACGTGTCCGGATGATACCGGGTAATTGCCCAAATCGTGCATCTGGACCCCAGAAACAGCCCATGCCAAATGTGGCTGTTTCGATTTTTCCTAATTTTGACTGCCACTCTGCTTCAATCGGCGGTATCATCTTTTCGTTAGGAGTCATCCTCTCTCTCTCCTTCTCTTCCTTATTTTACTTTTTCAACAGGCATCCCCATTTCAGATTCCTTTCCTTGATCACTTTCTCCTAAATTCAATCCGACAACACCTAATACAATCAAAACAATGGAGCAAACTTTTAAGAGAGACAGGTGCTCTTTAAAATAAATAAAGCCGATTACCGCCACTGTCGCTGTTCCGATTCCGGCCCAAAGTGAGTAAGCTACACTTATATCAATCTTTTTAAGTGATAATGTCACGAGCGTCAAACTAAGTCCGTAGAAAACAAAAATAGAAATTGAAGGAACTAGTTTTGTAAAGCCTGCTGATAACTTCATCGATATCGTTCCAATAATTTCCGCAAAAATACCTAACGTAAGCAAAATCCATCCCATGCTATTCACCTCCCTTTCCATTCTATTATTTTTCGAAAATTTAAACAACTTCCCACAAATAAGAAAAAGCCGCCTAAAGAATTTTTTCCTTAAGACGACTTTATCTTTTTTTACTTATTCAACGAACTATGATTTATACTTTAGTTACAAACAGCCGAGCGATAACAAGACAGATGATAGATATGACTGTTATTCCGATGATCGCTACATAGGGAGCAGCAGCAAAACCCCAAAATTCATTTCCTTCTAGCATATAAACACTCCTTTTATATATATTTCTTTAAATGATTCCAGCATCTTTCATTCTTTCTTCACCAAAGCTTGTAAGGGAATATTTAAATAATACTTTACCGTTGCTAAAATGCTCGCCATTATCTAACTTTTCATCCTTCGTTTCAATCAACGCACCTGAATATAGATCGGTTAGTGCCACCCGGACTGTGCCCATCGCATAGGGCCCATTCAGCTCGTACTCTGCAGCAACTTGTTTGGCTATATCATAATCCCATATGCCATTTTCTGATTGCCCGTTAGTATTGTCTCGTATAACTTGTAATATTTTCCCTTTAAGATGCATTTTAGCCATTTACATCGCCTCCTTGTTATCTTTCCTATCTGTAGGAACGGCACGCAGGACTTCCATCTCATCCCGCTTTTCAGTAAACATGACAAACCCGCCGGTAATAACAACCAATGCACCTAAAATGAAATTCCATTCTGGCATCGTTAGTGTGAAAATACTGATGAAAATAATGGAGAAAATCCCATATAAGTCACCAATTGCTTGCCCTCTTCCCACACCAATCAATGGGAAAGATTTGTACCATGACACATAACAGAAACCAAACGTAATCCCTGCTAAAAGCAGCCAGATGACCGCGGCTCCTGACGTCACTGTTTGAGCAATCATCGGCAAAATCGGCACATCTCCAAATAGGAGGAAAAGCGGTAATACGACAGCTACCCACCAGAAAACTTCCCCTGTAAAACGAAGTGTTAAGCCTACATCCGGATCGGTAACATCTAGCGCCCGTCCAGCGATCGCTCCTTCCACTCCCCAGCCAATAGCTGCCATTAAACCGCCGAAGTACCCTAACCAAGCACCTGAACTGTTTTGAATCTCTTCCGAAATACCCGGAGCAAATACAGCAATTCCTCCGACTACAATAAGGCCAATACCAATTGCCGCTCTGCGCGATATCTTTTCACCGTACCATCGATTCGCTAATATAGAGCCTACAATCGGGTACATTAGCCCTGCAACAGCTGCAAAAACACCACCAACAAAACCGATGGCCAAGAAGCTGCCGAAAATCGCCATCAGTCCGCCGAAAATCGCAGCGATAAAGTACCATTTGGTTACTTTTCTAAAATGAACAATAGTCCGGCCATAATCCTTCAGCTTTCCTAAAACGCCAAGCCATACAAACATAAACAGTAAAACTGCGACGGCATTTAAACCGGCAATGACGGCTGCGACCGTGATATACTCTTCATTGGTTGCCATCGCCATCGAACCGAAAGGGAATTCATACCAGATTGCGGATCCAGGTATATACCACGCTCCCCATAAGACGGCTGTCCATAATGCCCACATAAAGCCCCAACGTACTGTCTTTTCTCCGTGTTTCTTTTTTGCAGCTGCCAATGAATTCATAAACTAATTGCCCTCCTAAATGAAATCGTTTTAATTTTATCGCAGGACGCGGCGCTTTTCATCTGAGTTCCTCTTTAGTAAGTGAGGGATTGAGGGATTGAGGAACACAGACTAACAACATCTGCATGACCCACATCCTGCGGGCCTACCCTCCTGCTGATGAACGTTTCATTCTATTTCTCTTTATATGAGTTTGCTAGATTTGATCCAATGGTTTTCCATGTAATGAAGCCCTTGCTCCTATCTAACAACATATATATAAATCCAACTTCCTCTAATGGCTGCGTACCGAAAAATTCTCTTCACTAAAACGTTTTCATTTAGTAACGAATCTGCGTTTCTTTTATAGAGCTATAAGAAAAACACTCTTTTTCCCAGGTGAATGATAAGAAAAAGAGGTTATTCGACGTACCGTTTATTATTCTCTTTTTTATACCGTATACTGAGGATCGTTCTTTGGCGCTTTTAATGCTTTTTGCATAAAGACAACTTCCTCGCCTAAAGCCGTCAAACGCTGTAACACGTCTTCATCAATGATCTCATTTTGGCGATTGAAATGATCATTATGCAGATACACAAATCCCGGTGCAACGTAAGCGCGGAAATATCCTGCAATTGGATTCAATTGATTTTCAATAACTAAATAGTGCTGATACGTTCCGCCAGTCGCAATAAAGCCCATTACTTTGTTGCGCAGAGCTTTTGGATGAATTAAATCAAACAAGTTTTTAAGAGAACCTGTAATGGAGCCTTGGAAAATCGGTGTACCGATAATGTAAAAGTCTGCTGAGGAAACGATATCGATCACTTTCTTCGTATCTCCTGTATACGTTGACGGATCACGCCCATCACAGAACTGAATATCATAATCTCTTAAATTAAGCATTTCAACTTCGATTTCCGGATGGTTTTTCTTTACTTCGTCCAATATTTTTTGAACAACAATGAATGGTTTTATTCCTGTAATTGTTCCTGATATGCCTAGTAATTTCATATTTATAATCCTCCTTATGCGAACAGCTTATGACGATAAACATTTGTTATAATGAAGCATATACCGGAACCAGCATTCTTCAGTTCCGGTATATAATTAGACGTTCTTTTCGTAAAATCAATGAGATCCGTTTTTTACTCGAACCAAGGAACATCGATTAACGTTTTACCAATCCATTCACGTAAAATTTCATTAGTTGGGCCCATAACCGCACCCGCACGGCCATCACGCAAGAATTTTTCCACTTGACCTGTTAAATAGCCTCTTCCGCCTGAAACTTGCAGCGCTTGGTTTGTTACTTGAATAACAATGTCAGCAGCATGCGTTTTTAATTGCCAAATTGGGAATAGGCATTCTCCTAGCGGTTTACCTTCTGCAATCGCCTTGTCTAAACCTTCCGCTGTGCGGTACAGCATACTTCTTGCACTGTCAATCGTAATTTGCGCTTTCGCCAGTTCATGACGAATGACTTGGTAACCAGCAACCGATTTTCCAGTATCCGCATGTACCTTTTTCTTCGCACCGTCAATCGCTGCATTAAGAGCACCTTGCGCAATACCGATCCAGCAGCCAGCCGTTCCTAATAAGAACAAAGGATCGATCGTATTATCATTATGGTAGTTCATTCCGCCTTCCGTACCTAAACGATTTTCACCCGGAACATACACATCTCTAAATTTCATTGGACCACTAGAGTTTCCGCGAAGCCCCATTGCATTATAAGGATATTGTGTGATACCCTCTTGTCCATTTTCTACGAGCAGGAACATTAATTTATCTTCTTCTGTCGTATCCGGATACGTTGTTGCAACTACATACCAATCTGCTTCTCCAGCACTTGTAACGAACGATTTATCTGCATTCAATAAGTATCCATTGCCGCTGCGCGGTGCTGTACTTACAACATTCCAAAAGTGACTTCCTGTTGCTGGTTCACTGAAAGCTAAACCGCCCACTTTTCCTTGAAGCACTTCAGGGATGATACGTTGACGCTGTTCTTCATTACCTGCTGAAAATACGACTTGCGTTGCTGCTGTATGCATCACCCAGCACATCGTTGTAGAAGCACAATAGTGGGCAAAACTTTCAGCTAACACGGCAAAGCCTGTAAGTCCCATGCCAAGACCGCCATACTCAACCGGAAGGGTAACTGCCCCAAATCCTGATTGCGCAACCTTTGTTAAACTTTCACGAGGATAACGGCTTTCTTGATCTGAGATCGCAGCTCTTGCAAGCAATTCACTTTTCCCTAGCGCATGTGCCTTTGCTTGTAACTCTTCATATCCTGGCGGGCAACTCCACCAAGTTGGAATTTGCATAATACCTTCGTTTACTACTGTTGTGTTATTAGCTGTCATTTTGTTCACTCCTCAGTAAATTTTATTGAATTTTATCTTTTATACGTTTACTCGAACCAAGGAACATCGATTAACGTTTTACCAATCCATTCACGTAAAATTTCATTAGTTGGGCCCATAACCGCACCCGCACGGCCATCACGCAAGAATTTTTCCACTTGACCTGTCAAATAGCCTCTTCCGCCTGAAACTTGCAATGCTTGGTTTGTTACTTGAATAACAATGTCAGCAGCATGCGTTTTTAATTGCCAAATTGGGAATAGGCATTCTCCTAGCGGTTTACCTTCTGCAATCGCCTTGTCTAAACCTTCCGCTGTGCGGTACAGCATACTTCTTGCACCGTCAATCGTAATTTGCGCTTTCGCCAGTTCATGACGAATGACTTGGTAACCAGCAACTGATTTTCCAGTATCCGCATGTACTTTTTTCTTCGCACCGTCAATCGCTGCATTAAGAGCACCTTGCGCAATACCGATCCAGCAGCCAGCCGTTCCTAATAAGAACAAAGGATCGATCGTATTATCATTATGGTAGTTCATTCCGCCTTCCGTACCTAAACGATTTTCACCCGGAACATACACATCTCTAAATTTCATTGGACCACTAGAGTTTCCGCGAAGCCCCATTGCATTATAAGGATATTGTGTGATACCCTCTTGTCCATTTTCTACGAGCAGGAACATTAATTTATCTTCTTCTGTCGTATCCGGATACGTTGTTGCAACTACATACCAGTCTGCTTCCCCGGCACTTGTAACGAACGATTTATCTGCATTCAATAAGTATCCATTGCCGCTGCGCGGTGCTGTACTTACAACATTCCAAAAGTGACTTCCTGTTGCTGGTTCACTGAAAGCTAAGCCGCCCACTTTTCCTTGAAGCACTTCAGGGATGATACGTTGACGCTGTTCTTCATTACCTGCTGAAAATACGACTTGTGTTGCTGCTGTATGCATAACCCAGCACATCGTTGTAGAAGCACAATAGTGAGCAAAACTTTCAGCTAATACGGCAAAGCCTGTAAGCCCCATGCCAAGACCGCCATACTCAACTGGAAGGGTAACTGCCCCAAATCCTGATTGCGCAACCTTTGTTAAACTTTCACGGGGATACATGCTTTCTTGATCCGAGATCGAAGCTCTTGCAAGCAATTCACTTTTCCCTAGCGCATGTGCCTTTGCTTGTAGTTCTTCATATCCTGGCGGGCAACTCCACCAAGTTGGAATTTGCATAATACCTTCGTTTACTACCATTGTGCTATTGACTGTCACTGTTCCCCACTCCTCTGTTAAGTTTATTTACATAAACCTTATATATATATATTTAATATTCCCAATATTCTGTAAATAAAAGTTAAAAAATTGTGATGAGAGAGAGTCTCTTCCTCTTCTCTTCACCTGAACACAATCACACTTCCATCTCTTCTTCCATCTCGAGCAAGGCAAAGTAGCTGCGTGTCGTTTCACCTGGTTCAGTGTTCTCCGTAAGCATATGCAAAGCCTCTACAACGCCAATTTGTCGGTATGTTTCCGTAACACGGCCGTTCACTTTAAGAGATTCGCGTCTTTCCTGCAGCTGATCCAGTACTTCTTTAGGAAGTTCTTCTGAAATCTTGATGGAACCCACCACATTTTTTTCAGCGGCTTCACAACTTGTGATCTTCACATCACTGTTTTCAACGCGCCCCGTCGGAGAATAAGCCAAGGCACTGACGATACGATGTTTGGCTGCATTGAACGTTTCCCTTAAAAAAATAGGGTGTGACGGGTCAATATCTTCAACGAGCAGACGTGTAATGCCACGATCATTAATCGCTTCCAAAATTTGTTCCGGATCATCCTCTGCTATCAACACTTCTTTATGCGGCGGCCAAATGTCCATCCAGTAATGCGTCATATGTTTTTTGCCAACATGGAAGACAAAGAATTCCGGATAAATAAACTGCTGACCTGGCTCGGGGCCCAGATTCGGGCGGAAAAAGTCATAGAATCGTGTAAGCGCTGACATTAGCAAGGCGCTTGCACCCATTCCGCCGCCTGTTTCTCTTACGACGACCCCAATCCGGTCGTATTCGTTAAATCCAGGAAAAATATCTTCTAACAGTGCTTTTTGACCATTCAGCTCAAAATCAAAATCCTGGTAACTCATCGTATTAACCGTATGCATGGCTCGGTACCTCCTTTGTTTCATGGATTAATAGAATATATAAGGGCCAAATCTAATAAATAATATGAAACTTCATTCAGCGGGGGAGGCCCACAGAAAATGACGATCTTCGTCTGCGTTCCCATCCCCATTGATCCGTTTTCATGGCACTTTCATTTATGCAAACGGGAGTATCTATAATTTGACTTTAAAATCTAGTTAAACGATCAATTATGCAAATGTAGGTTCTGGCAATCTGTGCGCTACATAAACCGCTGTGCCATCGCTCTCACCATGGAACGTAACCGTTGTGCCAGCGTTGATGATCACAACATCGCCTGCTTCTGCTGTAAAACTATTTCCTTGATCATCGCTTAAAACAAATTTCCCAGTAACAACTGTTTTCATTTCTAAGAAATCATATTTAAAATCGAACCCTTTGTCAGCTTCTTGCATTGCATATAATCCTACTGTTGCTGCATTTTCATTTGCAGTAATCGGGATATCAAGGATTTGGCTTTTAACTTCTGGAATTCCCAAGATTGTATTTAACTCTTTCAATTCATAGCTTCCTGCTTTAATTAATTGCAAACCTGGTTTTTGACTTAAGTACGTATAGTTATCTTTCGTTGCTGCTCTGCTCATTTTTACCACTCCAATAATTTTATTATTTTTTTCTTACTGCCTATTCCTGTAGATCAAACGTTTATGTCCGGTTTACAAAAACGGTTTTTCAGGGATACGGTGAGCTGTGTAGAAAGCTTCTCCGTCACTTTCAGCGTCAAAAATGACCGGCTTGTTTGGAGTGAAGATCACAACATCTCCTGCTTCTGCTATATATTTGTTTCCTTCTCTGTCACGCAAGACAAATTTTCCTTTAATGACGAACTTCACTTCTAAAAATTCATATACGAATTCAAATTCTTCACCTGGCTGCATATCGAAGTAGCCCATCGTAATCGCATTTTCTTTTGACGTAACTGGAACATCAATGATTTGGCTTTTTAGTGCCGGAATTCCTAGAACATCATTCAACTCTTTCTTCTGGTAAGTACCTGCTTTAATAATTTGGATGCTTGGCTCTTTACTCAAATAGTTGTAGTTTGTTGATTCTGTTGTAGATTGGCTCATGTATAAACACTCCTCTATGTTTAGTTTTATTATTTATAAAATTCAGTCTTTAAAAACAATATCTATCTCTTTCTTCACTTTTATATTTTACAAAAATGAAGATTCAGGCAGACGGTGCGCTGTGTAAAAAGCATCTCCATCACTTTCGCCATCAAAGATAACCGTTGTTGTCGGGCAGAAAACGAATACGTCGCCTTCTTCTGCTATATATTTTTTGCCTTGATCATCGCGGACAATAATTTTTCCTCTGAACACAATTTTGATTTCCAAGAATGTGTACGTAAATTCAAAGTCTTCGGAAGGCTGCATTGAGAAGTAGCCCATTTGAAGAGCATGTTTATCTGTGCAAACCGGAACGTCGATAATTTGGCTTTCAAGAGTTGGAATGCCTAGAATATCATTTAGTTCCTTTTTGTTATACGTTCCAGCTTTAATGAGCTTGACACCTGGCTTATCATTTAAATATGTTAATTCTTCTAACCATGCTGTTTCTGTACTCATTTTTGTACCTCCACTATGTTTATTTTTTATAATAAATCCGGCCGTATAACCGGTTTATTTCTTCTATTATGCTTCCTGGGATAAGGAAGGCTGTTCTTCCAATATAGTAAACATTCCAGGTGACAAACGTTTGATCCACCCGATGTGAATGTCTTCTTGATCCACTAATAAACGATTGTTATGAGCAGAAAAGATAATTTTAGGCGCTTCCTGTGTGACTAAAACGACTTGATTATCTGTTTCATCCCCATTTGAAACGGTTACTTCATATACTCCTGGAGGAGGAAGAAGATAATAAGGGCTCGCTACTACTTCGACACTATTTTTAGTTGAAAAGATCTTTCCTTTTATATGATAATGTTCTCCTAAGTAACGGTGAACGATATCCATTCTTCCTGAAGAAATTAATTTTCTTATTAAAGTAGAACTGATCTTTTCCCCTTCAAACTCTACTTTTTCTACTTTTATTCCTTCAATCAAGTGATTGGAGTCCTCTTTTATTCGATCCATATTTCCCTTTCCAAATTGCCCGTACGTAAAGTCAAATCCTGCCACTGCATACTTTACACCAAAGTCGAGAAGATAGTTTTGGACAAATTGTTCAGGTGTTAAAGAAGCAAAAGCTTCATCGAATTGCACAATGTAAAACTTCTTTACGCCTAACTTTTTCAAAATTCGTTGTTTAACGATCATCGGCATTAAATATTGAATTTTTTTCTTGTCTCTTTTAAGCACTTCTTTAGGGTGCGGGAAAAAGCTCATACAGGCGAGCTGCAGCTGCTTTTCATCCGCTATCTTTTTAGCTTCGTTGATAACTTGCTGATGGCCTAAATGAACGCCATCAAAAAATCCTAAGGCGATCACACTGGGTTCATTTTCTGCAAGAAACGTATGGCGGTTACTTTTATTTACATAGATGACTTCCATTGTTCCGCCTCCTACTCATTAGTTTAAAGAAATGAAGATTCAGGCAGGCGATGTGCTGTATAAAAAGCATCTCCATCACTTTCGCCATCAAAGATAACCGTTGTTGTCGGGCAGAAAACGAATACGTCGCCTTCTTCTGCTATATATTTTTTGCCTTGATCATCGCGGACAATAATTTTTCCTCTGAACACAATTTTGATTTCCAAGAATGTGTACGTAAATTCAAAGTCTTCGGAAGGCTGCATTGAGAAGTAGCCCATTTGAAGAGCGTGTTTATCTGTGCAAACTGGAACGTCGATAATTTGGCTTTCAAGAGTTGGAATGCCTAGAATATCATTTAGTTCCTTTTTGTTATACGTTCCAGCTTTAATGAGCTTGACACCTGGCTTATCATTTAAATATGTTAATTCTTCTAACCATGCTGTTTCTGCACTCATTTCTTTCACTCCCATTTTTTATTCGTTTGTTTCTATCTGGCAACGCTTTCATCCTTTTAGGTTGTTTAGTTCTCTTTGGTGTGTTTATCTTTTCTATACATGTATCATATTATTTATTTATAAAGTTATCCTAAAGTCAAAATAAACTAATGATAAACTTTCGATAAATTCTAAAAATAATAAATATTCAATTAATATATGTATCTATGAGTTGCTTTCTATTATCTTGATGCAGAATTATGAACACTCTCACATAAAAAAGAGCAGATACTAATAAATAGTATCCGCTCACGCTATCATGGGTTTGAAGACAGCATTACCTGTTCTTGATCATTAACGACTCGTATAACCAGCATCGACATGGAGTGTAGTCCCCGTTACTGATCAGGAGCTAACCAAAGGCTAGCTTGTGTCACTTCTCCCGCCTGACCAAATCGGTTCATAGACTAAGTTGAGGTGCATATTCGGCTTCTGTGTAGCCAAACTGTTCTAGAGCCCCGCGCAGCATCGGAGTATCAATGGCCCCCCCGGAGCCACTGAGTTGACACGAATATTCTTGTCGCCATTTTCCAGTGCAGCGACCTTTGTCATTCCGATAGACCGTTAAAAATAGAAAGCACCTCTGTTATAACAGAAATGTTTCACTACTTAATGCCTTAATTTATACCGAACCCGAACCTTAAACTAACCAATGGGCAGGAATGCTTAAAGAAGGCGGTAATTTAGTCTGATTATCGCCATTTGCCGAATTTACTTGTGCTTGAGTAAAAAAATACTTCCTATTAGATTAGCGTCTCTTAAGTTCGCACCGATTAGGTCACTTCCCCTATTTACTTTATAAAAGAATTAACAAGAACTGTATCGTGCGTTTTAGTAGTAGTATCATTGAACAAGTATCAATCTTTCCCCCGCTAAAATTAAAAACAAGGCTGTCCCACAAATCCGTGATTCATGGACTTGTGGGACAGCCTCTTCTTTTTTATTATACTCCTTCCAGTTTATCTGTCTTTACTCGGATCCATTCTCAAAATTCCCCGATTTCCATTAAAGGGAGCACAATCGTAATGGTCGTTCCTACACTTACTTTGCTTTCTACTAAAATTTGTCCTTCATGTGCGGCAATAATCTTTTGTACAATTGACAAACCTAACCCATTTCCTTTAATTTTCTCAGTTTTTGTCCTTTTCTCCCGAAAGAATGGAAGAAAGATTTTTTCTTTGCTGTTTTCCGATATACCAATTCCATAATCTTTAAACTTAATGATCAGATTTCCATCTTGTTGATAGGCGGAAATATCGATTTTTATTTTTTTATTACTTGGTTTGGAATATTTAACGGCATTCTCCAATATATTAATAAATACGCGATTCATTTTTTTCGGGTCAACGAAAATAAAGTTTGTACCGATTTCATAGTCTTTCTTAATTTCTATATCGCATCCTTCTGATCGAAGTGCAATCATATCTAATGATTGCTCTAGTAAGAAATCAAATGGAATGACTTCTTTTACGTAGTCTCCATCATCATCTGTGTTCATTTCAAATAGATCATTAATTAATTGGATAATGTGGTTGCTGCGCAGCAAGATGGAATTCATAATCTCTTTTTTTTGTCCTTCAGGAAGCTGCGGATGATTCACTAAAATTTCCGTGTACTCCCTGACAGATGTTAACGGCGTTTTTAAATCATGAGAAATTTGTGACATAAATTCTTTTCGCCGTTTCTCCGATTCTTGAAGTTGCTGATTCGTGTTCACTAACCGTTCATTGGCACTTTCCAGCGCTTTCGTCCGTTCTAACACTTTGTCTTCTAATTGATGAGCTTTTAAATTTAATTCACCAATTAATTCTTGAATTTTTCGGTTCATAAAATTAAATGCTACGGCCAAGTTTCCAATTTCATCTTCTTGTTTAATCGGAAGTTCTTCTACAAAGTTGCCATCAGCACTTTCTCTTAGTGCATTTGTTAACCGATCAATCGGCTGGGTAATCGTACGCGAAAAACGATACGTCATGTACAATAGAATGGCAATTCCGAAAATTAAAAATACAGAAAGATGGGACAAAAAAAGAAGCATGTGCTTGTTTGTTTGAGCCTTTGTACTTTTTACAATTGGTTCGACAATATCAGACTCTGAAATAATAAAATTAAGACTCCATCCGTTATTTAATGACGACGTTAACAGATAAGCATCTGAATTCGAATACGTAATGGGCAGGATCGCTTCTTTATTTTCTACCGCACTCTTCATAATGAACTCGTTTTTATGGATCCCTTCCGCTTTTGTTTGTCCGGAGATAAAGTTTCCTTTATCATCCATTAAAAAGGCAAAGGCATTTGGTTCACTGAATGTCACATTCATTAATTTGTTTGTGATGTTTTCAATCGGTACATCTAAACCAACCATCCCTTTAAACGCACCATTCGATAAATAAACCGGTGCTCCAACAGAAATAAGCCAGTCCTCTTTCGTTACATCACCAATCGGTTTAGCCGACCATACATAAGGGGCCGTCCATTTCACTTTGCGCTCGGGATTCAACGCAACTGTATAAAATTCGTAATCTTGAAAACGGATATCCGGTGAAAATGTCTTCGCCGCAATGGCTGATTCTACATCAAGAAAAGGATAATACAGCCAAGATGAGGTCGGCAGCGATAAGTAAACAGCATTGATCATCGTTTCATTTTTCATCGTTTGAACAAACAATGGTTCAAGCTGCTTGGCTATTTCCAAGTCATGAATGGTCTCGTCTGGCGAATCACTTGATAGGGAACTAATAAACACATTTGTTTTTTCATGTTTGTCTTCAAATGTTTCCCATAAGTATCCTTCTTTTCCTCTTGTCAAATCTAATTCGTCTGTAGGAGCTGTATTAGGATTGCTGTACAGCGTTTCTGCTTGTTTTTGAATGAGCCTTAACGTATTTTCAAGATTGTGCAAATCAGTATTCAAATTTTGCGTTTCTTTTTGAAGATATAACATCTTTTGAGATAAAACGGCTTTTTTTGTCTCTGCTATATGATCTTTCATAATTTGATTCGATAAATTGCTTCCTTGATACATGCTGTAGGCCGCAATCATCACAAACGGAATAAAAGAGATCATCGTTGTAAAGAGTAAAACTTTAAAATAATAGGATTTTCTAAATTTAAATGGACGTTTGAACAAACTTGTAGCCTACCCCCCTCATTGTCACGATATAGGAAGGATTTACGGGATAATCTTCAATCTTCTTCCTCAAATTCGAAATATGAACAATAATGGTACTCTTCTCGCTAAACGAGTCATATCCCCAAATTTGGTCGAGCAGCTGCTCTGCCGAGAATACTTGGTTTGGATGTTGGGCAAAAAAAGTAAGCAATTCAAATTCCTTCGCGGTTAATTCAATGACTTTTCCATTTCGTGTGACCTCCCTGGCAGACAGATCGATCACTATGTCATCAAAAGAAATTCGCTTCTTAATAGAGTTTTGATTATGATTGATTGAATTTCTTCTTAAGTGCGCTTTAATGCGGGCGATTAACACTCTTGAATTAAAGGGCTTTTCAATATAATCATCGCCTCCCATTGCAAAAGCTAAAATCTTTTCCCTATCCTCATTGTTGCAAGTTACATATAAAATAGGGACAGCCGTTATTTCACGCAGCTGCTGACATAAATCAATTCCGTTCATATCAGGTAATTCAATGTCTAAAAGAATAAGATCGGGTTCGTTTTCCCGAACTTTTTTAATCGCTTCCATTCCCGTTCCGGCAATTGTATAGCCATACCCTTCAAGGGATAGATTCATCGATATAATCTTCTGGATATCTACATCGTCCTCAACTATTAAAATTTCATCCAAGTTTATCTGCCTCCATTTATAACAACTCTTTTTTTAATTTTCTGAAATATAGCGGCGGACTTGATAAGAAATTCATGTACTTCTTAACAAAGATTATCAAAATATAAAAGCGCTTTCAATCCTTTTTGGAAGAATACATGACAGTTAAATTTATCAAGTAACGTATATTTAAATGAATTAATCAACAATCATTGTGACACCGCCTTCTCCATTTCCTTTTTTTATATATTTTAACACAACAAACCAATTATTTTTACTTCTTCTTCCCTTAATTGAAACAAAATTTCCTTTATAAATGTTAATAATGGTGGAAAAGAATGATAATTAAAGAAAAAGAATGAATAAGTGAGAAAAAGGGGCATGTTACTCGCTTTCATTGCCAATGTTATCGTTTACACCCCGGTTGTTGCCGTTTACATTCACTTTGATAAAAAGGACGTTATGACCGATAATAAAGTCATACCAAACAGGAAGCAGGTGAACATACATGAACTTCGTGAAAACAGTGAAAACAGCGATGAATGCTTACGGGAAACATATGGCTAAAGCACAAGAATACGGGCTTTTAAAAGCACAGCAATATGGCGTTGTTATTGAAAAAACAAAATAATTAAAGAACAGGGGAATGAACATGAATTTTATTAAAGCAGTGAAAACGGCAATCAATGCTTACGGGAAAAAAATTGTCAAAGCACAAGAATACGGAATCCTTATGGAACAAAAAAAGTTTGGTCATAAAAGATGAAGTTCATCATTTTATACAGCCAACTCACTCATAGTGACCCACCAACAACCGGTTCTCAACTATAAAAAAGAGAATCGGTTTTTTGTGCAAAAAAATCTCTAAAAAAACCGTTCTTTTTCTCATTTTGAATCCGTTTCACCTTAATAATTTCCCACTAACATTCTATCTTTCTGTTTTCACTCTCTTATTTCCTCCTTCATCTGCATAAAAAATAACCCGCCTTCCTTTAGCAGGAAAGAAGGCTATTTTCTGCACAATGCTGCATCACTCTATATGATCAATCTCCGATGTAATCACAATGGTTTCATCGTCTGCCATTATTTCATATTCGGCTTTTACTTCCCCATATCCTTTTACAAAGTATTTACGGCTCACCTCGCTGCCGCCATGCCTTTTCTCAAGGACGATGACATGATTAAATGTTCGAAGTGGCGTTGTCAAGACCGCCGAATCACTTATGACTGTCCATCCGTCAAATGAAGCACCGGTTTCAAGCGGAAGCTTTAAATACGTATAGAGCGGCACAAGCGCCAGTAATTCGCTTGCAGTTGGCGTGTATTCTTCGTACGATTCAGCCTCTTCGCGCACAACGCTCACCCGATCATCTTCTATCCGAAAGGTCCGCGCCACGACTGTACCGCCATTGTCATGGTACACCGTCACATGTTTAGGATTGTGCCATACTGTGCGTGTCGTGTACGTCGCATACTCATTTCCCTCTCCTTCAAATGAGGCCGTTTGACCGTTTTCTAGAAAAAAAGAAGAAAGAGTTGCTTCCTCAGGGTCCCGAGGTGTATAAACATAGGCACGTGCAAGAAATGCCGCAAACTGCTCCCTTGTCACAGCTCGATTCGGCCTGTAATAACCGTCTTCGTATCCATACGCAATCTCCGCCGCTACCATATTTTCAATATAGGGATACGCAGCAGATGTTTTAGATACATCTGGAAAGTCAATATCTACCGCTTCTGTAATGTCAAATGCACGCCCAAGAATAATCGCTAATTGCGCACGCGTGACGGTTTGATTGGGTCTGTACGTGCCATCTGGAAATCCGGACAGAATGCCTTCTTCCACAGCTGATTCAATGTACCCTGACGCTGTATTAGAGGAATGAACGTCTGAAAAAGAGGTTCCTCTCTTTGTCCCGTCCAGCTCAAATGTTTTTCCGATTAAGATGGCAGCTTGTGCACGGGTAACGTTTTCTTTCGGCCTAAACGTACCGTCTCTAAACCCTGAAATAATCTCAAGATCCGATAACAGATCAATCTCTTCATAGAAGCGATTTGTTTCTGAAACATCTCTGAACATAGCGGCACTCGCAACGGAGCCAACAAGGCTGAGAACGAGGGTCAAGACAATGGCACCACCAAATGACTTTTTCACTGATCATCCCCCTTTCCAATTATAAGAATATTATAAATCTTTAAACAACAGTAATGCAATGTGATATACTTCCCATTCTGATCACTGCTCAAGTTTCTTTTCTAAAGGAAAAGATAAGGTGAACAGAATCCGGGTTCTTTTCAGCAAAATCCGTTACACTGTATGGAAGGAGTTGATGGCATGGCGGAACATGTCTTTCATTTAAAAGCCGTATGGCCTGGTACACGCAATAGTGTCGGGTTTATTGAAGCGGGAAATTTAAAAATGAACGTGTCGATCCCCCCGGAAATGAATGGTCCTGGGGTTGGCACAAATCCTGATGAGCTGCTGCTCGGAGCGGCCGCAACGTGCTACATTATTACGCTTGCTGCGATGCTAGAGCACAATAAGCTGGAAAAGGCTGCACTTACGATGAAATCAGAAGGCATTGTCGATGTGACAAACGGCATTATCACGTATAAAAAAATGATTCACCGGCCCCATATTGTATTAACAGCGAAGGCAACAGAAAAAGATATTCAGCTTGCGTATAAACTAACGGAAAAAGCGGAAAGATCGTGCATGATCAGCCGTGCAATTAAAGGAAATGTCGAAATTGATGTGCAGGCCGCTATTGAAAAAGTGCTATGATAACGACAAGGAGTGAACGTCTATGAAAACAGCTGTCATTATTGGAGGCGGCATTACTGGCCTGTCCGCCTTGTATCATTTACAAAAAAAACAACTGGACCTAAATGTTATTCTTGTTGAACAAAGCGAGGAACTCGGCGGCAAAATCCGCACCGTGAAAAATGAGGAATTCATTATGGAAGCGGGTGCCGATTCTATTGTCGCCCGAAACGAAGGCGTGATGCCGCTCATCCGGGAGCTTGACCTGCTTGATGAACTCGTCTATAACGAAACAGGGACGTCGTATCTTTATACCGGCAGCACCCTGCATAAAATCCCTGAAGACACTATTTTCGGTATTCCCACAAGTGTTGAATCCTTGTTTAGCAGCACGTTAATTTCAGAAAAAGGCAAGCAGGAAGCGATGCTCGACTTTGAAAAAACAGAGAATCCCTTTACAATCGACAGCTCCGTCGGCTCGTTTTTGGAGTACTTTTTAGGAAAAGAAATCGTCGAAAAACAAATTTCCCCGATTTTATCCGGTGTGTATTCAGGAAAACTCGAGACACTGACGATGAAGTCCACACTGCCTTACTTACTTGAGTACAAAAATAAATATGGCAGTATTATTAAAGGGTTTTCAGAAAATAAAAAAACCTTTCAAGCTGCTGGCAATAAAAAGTTTATTTCCTTTAAAAATGGCCTGTCTACACTTATTGATCGCCTTGTTGAATGTTCCGGTGATGCGCATATTTTAAAAGGCGCTCGTGTAACCAGTATTGAAAAAACGGGCGGTACGTATGAACTTTCATTTGACAACGTGGACAATATTCAAGCTGATTTTGTCGTGTTAACCACCCCGCATAACGCTGCACAGCGCATATTGAATACAATGGAACTTGACACCGATTTTAACGAACTGACGAATTCATCGCTGATAAGCGTCTATATCGGATTTGATATTTCCGATGACCGCCTTCCCGCTGACGGAACTGGATTTATTGTGACAGAAGACAGCGATTTAATGTGTGATGCCTGTACATGGACAAGTCGAAAATGGGCGCATACATCTCAGCATCAGCATTTATTAGTCCGATTATTTTACAAAAGCTCGAATCCACATTATAAAACGTTGGAACAAATGAATGATGAGGAATTAACGATGGCGGCGCTTTCTGACATTCAGAACAGTCTTGGCATAACCGAAAAACCGCATTCTGTTAACGTGACCCCTTGGACAAATGTAATGCCTAATTACCATTTGCAGCATAGTCAAGCCGTCTCGTGTTTATCACAAAAAATGGCGGATCTTTTCCCAAATGTGCTGCTCGCCGGCTGTTCGTATTATGGTGTCGGCATCGGTGCCTGTATCGCCAATGGCAAAAACATCGCGGATACAATCGCAAACTCCTGGAAAAACTAACGTGAATTGATTTGAAAGGAGTGAGTGGAATGAACGAAAAAGAAAAAAAATACGATGAAGTGTTCGAAAAGAATGTCAAGCAGATTCAAGTGGAAAAAAATCAAAAACTCGAAGAAATTGCGGGCGTCCCCGATCAGCAAAACCGGATGAAAACGGTAGAAAATCGTCGCATGTGAGAGGTAGCATCTCCTTGGAATGTACCAAGGAGATGTTTTTTTTATGCAAGTAGGTGAATTAATCGACTTTAAAATAATCGCAAACGACTTGGCCGACTGATTTTGCAGCGACGAAGAGAGCGTCTTCATCAATATCGAATTTCGGATGATGGTTAAAATACGGTATCTCGACTCCTTTTGGTTTGCAGCCTATGAAAAAGAAGGTGCCCGGAATTTTTGTTAAGTAGTATGCAAAGTCTTCTGATGCTGAAATCATCGGAAATTCCATGACTTTCTAAATATCCGGGTCATTCATGTTTTCAAGGCTGGCAACAACCATTTCGGTCACTTGCGGATCGTTGTAAAGCGGCGGATAATCAGCTGTATACGTCAACTCGCCTTTGACGCCAAATTCCACTTCGATCCCGCTTGTAATGCGATGAATTTCTTTGTCGATCAGCTGCTGTGTCTCGCCGCCCATGTAGCGCACATCCCCTTCAAGCTCCACGCTGTCTTTGATCACATTAAACGTGCCTTTTCCATCGAAAGAACCGATTGTCACGACACCCGCCTCAAATGGATTTAACCGTCGGCTGACGACCGTTTGAACAGCGGTGACAAAATGAGCGCCTGCGATAATGGCATCATTGGCCGTATGAGGAGAGGATCCGTGGCCGCCTGTACCTTGAATAACGAGTTTACAATACGATCTGCCGACCATTGCATTGCCGCTCCGGTAGCCAACACCCCCGCCGGTTCAGTCGGGAACAAGTGAATGCCGTAAATCGAATCCAGATCATCAAGCACACCGGAATCGACAATGCTTTTTGCGCCGCCTGGCGGTGTTTCTTCCGCATGCTGGTGAATGATTTTGATCGAACCTGCAATCGACGACTTTAACTGAATAAGACAATCGGCTAAAACGAACATGTATGCCATATGGGCATCGTGTGCGCACGCATGCATGACGCCTTCATTTTTCGATTTGAATGGCACATCCGCTTCTTCAAAAATCGGCAGCGCATCAAAATCAGCCCGGAGACCAATCGTTTTCCCCGGTTTGCCTCCCTTAATTGTTACGATGATACCAAAGCCATTTCCGGCATTCGTTTGAACGTCCACGTCTTTTCCTTTGTAAAATTCCTCGATGTATTGAGCCGTTTTTTATTCTTGAAACGACAGCTCGGGGTTTTCATGTAAATAGCGGCGTATTTGAATCATTTCCTCTTTTCGCGCTTCCAGCATTTTCATTAACCGTATTTTCATGGTTGCATCTCCTTATCCCCGTAGTTCGAGTTTGATTAGTAGTATCCATATACTTTTCCCTTTTTTTTTCAGAAAAACGCAGATTGATTTAATATGGAATATCCTGGTTACTGTTGACTGAATTCTTATAAACTTTGTAAATAGTACCCTATTATTACAAATTTTTTGTTAATTATTTATAGACTATAGTTAATTTTTTGTAAATTCCGAGTTTTCTATTTTAATTCATGCTATATTCACTATGCTTTACCTTTTTGCTTCTTTTACTTTGTAAAGGGAGCGGCTTGCTTCATCAAATCCGTTTAAGAGGAGGAGTTATTCATGGATTCTAATTGGAAGAAAAAATTTCTAGTTGGTGGAATGGCAGCGGCTTTATCACTTGGTGTATTAACGGGCTGTGCCGAAGGAGAAGATCAAGATACTGGTGTTGAAGATGAACAACAAGAGGATCAAGTAGAAGAAGAAACAGAAGAAGGCACGACTGAAGAAGGCACAACGGAAGAAGAAACGGAATAATAGCAATTCACTTTTTTGCTTTGAACATTCAAGTCCTCACTTCTATTAAGAAGTGAGGGCTTTTCCCTTTGTTAGATACGTTTATGAACATTTGCGGCGATTATTGGCCACTTGCAGCCGTTTCTGATCACTTACCACGGGCTTACTTGTTACTTTATGCCATGGGGCTCTTCTAGAAAAGATGTGCGGTCTTTTTCAAAATTATCGTCACGTTCCATGACTGTCTCCTCTTTATTAAACCAGTCTGGCAGCATCTCTTTCCGGATTGGTTTTTTCGACTTTGTCTTCTCTTTCTCCCAATTACGTAAAATAGCACGTATATAGGACCATGTCGTAATGCCTTTTGAGTGGGCAAGTTCTACCGCTTCTATCACACGTTCTTTCCCTAGGGATCTCTCAAATAATTCGCGTTCTGATAAAGAATGATCTCCTGTTGAAGTCTTTTGTTTGTTACTCTCTGTTATAGGTGTGGTCAATGTGGTCATGTCGCCTGTCTGATCCGGCACGTTCATGCTATCAACGTGAGCACATGGGCTCATCATCGATTCCATTCTCTCGTAATTAATCGTATACCATTTCGTCCGGTCAAATGCCATCACGCTAAAGTTGCCGGTGAGCAGCAATCCTTGTTTCTCCATTCCTTTTAATGTGCGGCGAATCGTCGTCACAGACCAGAATGGAAACTGTTTCTGCCAATCTTCGTATGTGTTATATACCCAGCTCTTCCCTTCAATGATGTGACGCTTTTTTTCCATCCAATAATAAATTTGTTGCAGGATAATTGCTTCATTTAAGCCAATTCTATTTGCAAGAGCCGGTAAAAGAATTAGCGGCCGTTCATTTCTTAACAACTTAGACATATGAATTTCTCCTTTTATTTTTTAAGTACACAGAAAGAGAGAAAATCGATACCCCTTTTTCAAAAATTTGAACGCTTAACGGCTATTTCATCACATTTCATTATAATATGGTGAAATATGTATAAAGGAGGATAAAAATGAAGCTGTTAAGACGGTTTCATTACTGGTCATTCCATACGATTCGTGGCCGGTTTTTGGTAAGCGCTATCTTTTTGCTGCTACTAGGCGGGGTGCTCGCGATCATACCGCTCGCTCTATTTGTGTATGATCAGCGAGAACAGGGAATGAACCCCGAATTTTGGCGCTCGTTGTTTATGAGTGGCGGGATTTTATGGTTCTTTACTCTTGGCGCATTTGTTTTGATCCGACTTCTTATGCAACCCATTATTTTCTCTATTGATAAACTGCTCGAAGGAACGATTCTCCTCCGTCTTGGCGATTACAATCACCGGATTTCCGATCAAGTCCTTGATCAATCGCTCGATGAATTTAAAGCGCTGCACAGTGCCTACAACGAAATGGCGCGTTCACTCGAACAAGAATTTTTACTAAGGCAACAAGCAGAAAGCGAACTTCAGCAAACGAATAAACGACTAAAGCATCTCTCATTCAGTGACAGTTTGACCGGTATCAGCAACCGCCGTTATTTCGATGAAATGCTTGAACGATCCTTTAAAGAATCCGTACAAAAAGAAAGACCGCTTTCACTTTTACTGCTGGACATCGACTTTTTCAAAAAATATAATGACCGGTACGGACATGATGCCGGTGATAAAGCATTGCGCCGGATTGCGAGAACCATTCACGATACAGTCCAAACGTTAGGTGTCTTTGCAGCACGATATGGCGGCGAAGAAATAGCAATCATTATCCCGCCAGATGTGCCCTTTAAAAGTTATGAACTCGCCGAACTCACCCGGCAATCAGTTAAAAGGCTGCGCATTCCACACGCAGATTCGCCAGATGGCATTGTTTCCGTCAGCATCGGCACCGCTACCATATGGCCGCGCTCTGACCAAAAACCAGAACTGCTTATTCAGCAAGCCGATGAGGCACTGTATTATTCAAAACGGAATGGCCGCGCCCGGACAACTATATATGAATCCATCACTCCGTGAATCATTGCTTCGCGGTTTTTTTATCGCAGATTAACGGGCAGTAATATCCCACTTTAAGATGAAAGAAGTTCCGCAAAGGCCGTTTCGATTTTGATCCTTTTCCTGTACATAAAAAGAAGAAAGGAGGAATGCCACGATGGACATGTTTTTGCCGCTTATTCAAGACGTCGGATTTCCGATCGCCGTTACATTTTACTTACTGTACCGGATCGAAACGAAGCTCGATGGCGTCATCCAATCCATTCAGACCCTTCCGGATAAAATGAAACCGTAACGCGTGTCAATAGGTGCCTGCTTCAACTCATTTACATCGAGCAAACAAACTTTTTTAAACAAAGGTATCGATTTTCACGTTCTCGCTGTACATAACAAATGAAAGGAGGGATATAACATGGCGCAAGCAACATTAAACAAATCGACGCTTCGTCTCGTGTTTGATAACGGGATTGACGAAGCAGGCAAAGCAGCATTTAAAACGAAATCATATGCAAACGTCGATCCAGCCTCAACAGCGGATCAGTTCCAAGCAGCGGCTACAGCCATTGCCACACTTTCATCTTTACCGCTTTCATCCGTCGAACGCAGTGACACGTCTATTATTAACTAAAAAAGGAGGAATTTTATTATGGCTAAAACATTACAGCTGTATTTCAACACATCAGAAGGCGGAAGCGCAAGTGTCACGATTGATGCACCGCTCGAACCAGTCAATGCTGCAACCGTTCAACAGGCAATGGATGCGATTATTGCATCCGGCGCATTTATCTCGACAACCGGCCCGTTTCTTTCAGCCAAAAAAGCAAGTTTAATCGATCGCGAAGTCACAGATATTTTGTAATCAAAACGAAGCCGATCCACTCCTCGGATCGGCTTTTCTTATTCACGATGAAATAATCCGAAGACTTCGACCGTTTGCGTTATATTTACAAATGCAGTCGGGTCCACATCATGAATGATTTGCTTCACATCATTTAGTTGATAACGCGTAATAACGGTCATGAGTACCATCCTCTTTTCCCCCGAGTATGCCCCTTTCGCCTCTATCACGGTAATGCCGCGGTACAAACTCTTAAGCAGACTTTCACATATTTCGTCTCCTTTAGAGGTGACGATATTAAGTGTTAGTTTAATATGTTTCGTATGAATCGCATCAATGACTTTTCCTGTCGCATAAATGCCAATCAGTGTGTTAAGGGCCGTATCCCAGCTAAACAAAAGTCCAGCAAACACGACAATCACCGCATTCATCATCGACAATAATAAACCGATTGGAAAATCTCTTTTTCGTGCTAATAGCATGGCGATAATATCCAGGCCGCCCGTTGACGCAGAGGCACGGAATGTGATGCCTGCCCCTATACCGGTCAGCACCCCGCCAAATAAGGAGGACAAAATCGGTTCAGTTGAAACCTGAACGACCGGTACAACGTAAAGACTGATAGACAAGGCGACAACGGACAAGATCGTGTAGGCAATAAAGCGTTTACCCAATTTCATCATCCCAAGAATGAGAAGCGGTAAATTGAGCAGTAAATTGAGCAAACCGGTGTTAAGCGGTGTAATAATACCAAGCATAATCGCTATACCGCTTAATCCGCTGCTCAAAATTTCATGTGGAATGAAAAAGAAATTGTAAGCGAATGCAACAAGTATTGCACCAGCCATAATCAGGACCACATTCATAGGGCGGCCTCCCTTTTTCTTTATTTTAAGAGAGAGTTTATCATTCACTTAAAAAATAGTGTTTTAAGAAATGCGGAAAATGCGTGTTTTTTTGGTTAGTGCGTTATAATTAACAAAAGACAGTATGAGGAGTTGGCGTCATGAAAGAAAACGAGCCGCAACGGCCACCGCTCGTCCGCTTTTTAGGCGGGCGCACCTCGATTTTCGTTTTAGGTATGTTGCTCTTAATTGGGCTCATTATTATGGTTTTTGCTCAAATATCGTTCATTTTTGACCCGCTGAGCGGTTTTATCGGAACGGTGGCCCTGCCCGTTATTTTATCCATTGTCGGTTACTATTTATTAAGTCCGCTCGTGAATACATTACAGCGGTATAAAATTAAACGCGGCTGGGGCATTTTAATTGTATTCGTTGTCCTATCCGGTTTAATTACGGTACTCTTATTAACCATCCTTCCCTTTTTACGCGATCAAACAGAAGCTTTAATCGCTTCATTCCCGGTATATGCTCGTCAGCTCGGCATGGATATTGATATGTGGGCACGCAATTCACCACTCGAAACGCAATATATGGAAATTTCTAAAAACATGCAGACGAATGCGGAAGAGTTTCTAGGCTCGCTCACGCAAAATTTTTCCGATGTTGCCGGTCAAACACTAGACAGCGTCACAGGCTTAATTGCCACGCTGACTAATTTCATCGTCTCACTCGTTACCGTTCCGTTCATTTTATTTTATTTATTGAAAGACGGTACGAAATTGTACAATGGATTCTTGCACGTATTGCCGCCAAAAATGCGCGGACGGACCGGTGCGATGCTGATTGAAATGGATGAGCAGCTTCGTTCCTACATTCAAGGACAAATGCTTGTCAGTCTTTGCATTGGGATTATGATGTACATCGGATTTGTCATCATCGGCTTAGATTACGCCCTGCTGCTGGCCGCTATCGCCAGTGTCACAAGTGTCGTCCCTTATCTCGGACCGGTCATCGCGATCACACCAGCCATCATCATTGCCATCGTTACATCGCCCTTTATGGTGCTTAAGCTTGTCATTGTCTGGACGATTGTGCAGCTGCTTGAAGGTAAATTTATTTCTCCGCAAATTATGGGGAAATCACTGCAAATTCATCCGGTTACGATCATTTTTGTCTTGCTGACAGCTGCTCATTTATATGGTGTCGTTGGGGTGCTCATTGGACTGCCGACATACGCACTCATTAAAGTATTTATTCAATACATGTTTGCCCTTTATAAACAACGATATAACCGATTTTCTGAAAATGAAAACGACCGCTATGCCATTGTTGAAAACGATGATGAGGTTTAATTGATTTTGAGCCGGGTAAACATCTGCTGTATAACAATAAAGGAGATGTTTAGTCATATGGCTCTCGACAAAAAAGGACTCGGCGACAAAATCAAAGGAGCCGTCAACAAAGCAAAGGGCGAAGTGAAAGATCAAGTTGGAATCGCAATAAACAATACCACCCTTCAAGCAGACGGTAAAAAAGACAAAATCAAAGGCGAAGTGCAAGAACGAATTGGCCAATCAAAAGAACGCCATTCATTATAAAAAGGATGCCCCATTTTAACGAGGGGCATCCTTTTTTATTAGGCCTTACCACTCTCTAGTAATCTTATAGCGGGAGATGAAGAATTGATTCAATAAGTGTAGAGTAGAAGACTACATACAAATACAAGTTTTACAAGGAGGAGGTAGACTTGGACCTTCAACGAACTACTCTGACTTACTTCACTAATGCTTGTTAAAGTGGAAAATTCCTGTAAACACCGACCTATGCCTTAACAGATTCTACCTTTAATCTGGAGCGTCTTATACTTGAATTTAGTCCTAACTATGTCGACTGGCTTAACAAGCTACGAATTCACGGAACTCTAGACTAATGTAATCCGATTGAATACAAAGGGTCGTCCCTTAAAATGTTGTCTGATTTAGTGTTGACAATCCAATTTGTATCCATTGCCCTGCAGGCATTCAGCAGCCGTTTATTCCTATTATGATGTTTGTAAGACGAAACAGAACTTCATCATGTGTCTATGTATGCCGTTACAGAATATTGCCTAATAAAAGAAGCCGTCTCCTCTTAGGAGCGGCTTGTTCCTTTACTTCGTATAAGGGCGGAATCCTTCTTCTAACAAATATCGTTCCGCTTCTTTAAATGATTCAAAACTTTCTTCTAAATTCAGTCCTGTATACACATTCCACAATAAATCCTCATGTACGAGGAGCAGCGTTTGCCCTTCCCGACTCCGCCATTCCTGTTCTTCAGGCAGAGGGGTTTGCTCGATTACTTCATCTTCCGGTTTATCCGAAAGATAGCGAATCGAATCCGCGATGGCTGCCCGCAGTTCTGCTTCACTCGCCTCGCGAATATTAACGAGTCCTTTGTCGTTTACATCATAGCCTGGCAAATCAGCGACGAAAACGAACCCATTTCCGTTCGGATGAAGGTGATGAACGACCACTGTTTTTTCGTACAAGCTATCTTCAAAATGATAGTTCACACGATTCATCGAAACACCTTTCGCCGTCAACTGCGGGAATGTCTCAATAATCGCTTTTTTTTCTTCAAATGTGAGCATAGTGTGCCTCTTTTCTATATGTTTAGGTGTAGTATATCACACGATGCGCCTCCTAATAATCAAACAATTCCCTGTGCCCCATTGCATTAATAAGTCTCAATCGTACTGAACGGATAAAACCGCATCTGTACTTCACCAATGACCGAATCCTCGCGAATGAATCCAAAAATCCGGCTGTCTCTGCTCACTGTCCGGTTATCACCGAGCACAAACAAATACCCTTCTGGCACCGTATCATGAGCTGTCAATTCCGCTAACGTAAAATCCCCAGTCAGCTTCTGCCCGATCATCAGGTTTTTCTTGTTTTCATCTACATAAGGCTCTGCTGTCGGTTTTCCATTTATATATAAAACATCATCTTTCATTTCGATCGCATCACCCGGCACGCCAACAACACGTTTTATGTAATTATCTTCGGAATCTGGCGCATGAAACACAATTTGATCAAACCGCTCGATCTCCGTCATCTTGCTTACAATCACTTTATCGTTATCCTCAAACGTCGGCGACATCGACTCCCCGTGCACAACAACGCCCTCAAAGAAAAAATACTTCGATGCAGCCGTCACGACAATCGCCAGCACGATCGCTTTTATCCATGACAACATCTCCGCTCTCATCGACTTCTGCTCCATACGCGCACATCCTTTTATTTTTTATATTTCCATATTATTATAGCATGATGGTTTACAATTCAATCCTTCTTCCTCAGTTAATAAGACTTTTTCTATGATTTTAACCGTTTTTTTCATTCTTATTTGCATCGTGAGAAAGGAAAACATAGGAGTAAACCAACGCGCACTTCCTATTAGTATGTATTACACTCGAAAAGCTGTCTGATCATGCACATGAAGGGAGAGAATAAATAGCTAGTGGGGGTTCATTATAAAATGGAGGGGTTTATTATGCACGAAACGATCCTTGATGCACTGAAAAAAGCCGAAGAAGATTACAATATAAAAATATTGTACGCATGCGAAGCCGGAAGTCGTGCGTGGGGGTTTCCGTCCACAGCCAGTGATTATGATGCCCGGTTTATTTACGTGCATCCAACCAATTACTATTTAAGCATTGACCCAATCGGTGTCGGTAAAAAACGGGATGTTATTGAGCTGCCGATCCATGACTTTCTTGATATAAGCGGATGGGAGCTAACGAAAGCATTAAAATTGTTCCGCAAATCAAATCCGACGCTGCTTGAATGGCTTCAGTCCAGCATTGTGTATTATGAGGCCTTTTCGACGATTGATCGGCTGAACATGTTAAGGGAGAGCATTTTTTCGCCGTCGCCCTGTTTGTATCACTACTTAAATATAGCGAACAAAAACAGGCGTGACGTTTTTCAAGAGGATCAAGTAAACGTGAAGAAGTACATGTATGTTTTACGTTCCGTGCTGGCCGCAAAATGGATTATGGAGTACAATGAATTTCCGCCGAACGAATTTCATACACAGCTTGATCACATCATACCGAACGGACCGTTAAAAACAGATATTGAAACAATCCTTCTACGAAAAACGGCTGGTGATCACTTGGTGCTCGAGCCGAAAGTCAGCTTGCTCAATTCTTTTTTGACAGAAGAATTGAGCAGGCTTGAAGCATATGCCAAAAGCGTCCATGTTCATATTCCGGATCCAACAAACCGGCTCGATCAGCTTTTTCGGCATACACTTCAAGAAGTTTGGGGAACTTCCACATAAAGCAGTCACACACGTTGTGCGCAGTAAAATTTATATTTAATCCCTCGTCGTTCGAGTTCAGCTTCTAAAATTTTGATAAACGCTTCTTCAAGTTGGATTTCTACTGCTTTATGGTATGCGGATATAATGAATTGATCTGATTTTCCTTTCATTTCCTCTGTCCCTTCCTCAGTTGGTAAAATTAATATACCTCTCTTTAAAAGGAATAAAACGTGTTGAACATTATTTTTATTTTTTAAATAGCGTTTCTCTTTCTTTTAGAATGGGTAAGGGTGTGAATAGCTGCATAATTAAGTAAACGGTGATAAAAGGCCCTTTTCTTTCACCTATATGCAACAACAAAACCGCCCTTAGTTGGACGGTTTTGTTTCATATTTCATCCAGTCAACGTCGGTTCCATTGATCTGGTTTGACACGTCAATAATTTTATCCATTACCCGTTCTTTTTCTGTGCCTTCTAAACGAGTCGGCTGGTAGTCATTCCGCTCGCTTAATGATGAAATAGAAAACGGGACAACGTTTACTTCTTTTTCATCCGTCAGCTTTCCATCTTCTAAATGAAACGTCTGCTGGAACACATAAGTGTCTTTATCAGCTGGATTTCGGTTGCCGCCGAACATAAAGTTTCCTAAGCTGTAGACAATAAATTTGTCGTTGTATTCTTCAATTCCCTGTACAACATGCGGGTGATGACCGACAACGAGATCCGCTCCCGTGTCTACTGTAAAGCGGGCCAATGTTTTTTGTGATTCTTCCGGCACATAGCTTCGTTCAACGCCCCAGTGAAAATGAACAACAATGATTTCTACTCCATCCTGACGCAATTTCTGAATATCACCTTCAACTTGTTCACGGATTTCGGTGGTATCCTGCCAGCCTTCATAGCCGAGCACGCCGACTTTTTCACCTTTAATCTCCGTTTCAAATTGATGTTCATAGCCAAAATACCCTACTTTTTCTTTTTCGAGGTTCTTCCTTGTATCATCATAGCCTTGCTGCAAATAATCATAAATGTGGTTATTCGCCAAGTTGACCGCTTCAATCCCGCCCATTGTCAAAATTTGCGCATACGCCGGATCTCCTTTAAAGCGGAACTTTTTCACTGCTTTTTCCGTTGCTTCTGTTAAGGTTGTTTCTAAATTAACAGTCGACAGATCATCTTTTTCAAACACACCACCGAGTCCGCCGACAAAGTGGGACAATCCATTTTTTTCTGCTTCATGTGGAAATGATCCTTCATATGTGAACGACTCATCCGTACCGAGTGTAAAATCGCCGGCTGCACTAATCGTAATCGTTGTTTTCTCCGGTTCTTTCGGTTCCGCTACTTGTTTCGGCTCCTGCTCATTTTCTACATTGCTTACTTTTTGCTCGGTTGTTGTCACCACATTCACCATCAGTGCCCCGATAATCAATAAAAAAAACGCGGCTACCGTGAGCCGTATTGACCGTTTCAGCCGACGCTTTTTCCGTATTCTCCCACTTCTTTGCCCTGTCATGTAAACATATGCCCCCTGATTCTTTTTTACTATTATACTATAAAAAAACCAAAAAAGGCAGATAATACTAGACAAATTACCTGTCATAACTCAATTGGCAGGATGATGACGCTTTACTGTCGAATATAGATTTCAACTAATTTATACTTTCGTGTTTAAATTTTACGGCGAAATAGGAACTTGTTATATTATAACCAATGATATCCATCTAAAAGGAGTGGTCCATTTTAAAAATGAGATATTTAACTTGGGGTTTACTTGTTTTCTCATTTGTTGGATTTCTTGTAGTCGAAAGGTTATTTACTATCCAGCCCGATACAATCTCTGGAAATGGAAATCTTGGTATTTTAGCGATAATGGGTTTATCACCATTTTTTATTGTCGCCTATTTCCTTACAATGAAGATGACAAGGACGATACTTGCGGATCAAAACAGTAAGAAACTAAACAGGATCATCTTAAATCTTTGTTTTGTAAGCTGGTTCTTATTACTATTTGCAATAATGAATTATACGAATGAACTTGTAGCTGCACTAGGCGGTTCAATAGCCAATGAAAACTCACAAATTTATCGCTTCGGCTGGTTTAATCAATATACAGACAGTCTATTTTTCAATGTTTATACATTCTTCCTCATTTACCTATCGAGTGTGATCGTTGGCGTTTTTTCGTTAGTCGGAAAATCCGATTAAATGTTATAAAAAACCTCCCATTGATTTCTAATGGAAGGTTACACCAAAACTTCTCTGTAAAACATCTTTTTTCTCAACACTTTGCTTAACTTGACGGCTATGTGGAATCTCCCTCTGTGCTTTTTATACGTATTCTTTTTCTTTAGAGAGCATAAGCAATCGATATTGTATTTCTGCCGGATTGACAATCTTTTGGGCAACGCCCGTTTCCATTGCTGCTTTTGCAACAGCGGCAGCTACATATGCGGCTACTCTTCGATCGAATGGATCTGGAATCACATAATCTGTATGGAGGTCTCCAGTGACTAATTCAGCAATCGCATAAACAGCAGCAAGCTTCATTTCTTCGTTAATTTCTTTTGCCTGAACGTCTAAAGCTCCGCGGAAAATGCCTGGAAATGCAAGAACATTATTGACTTGGTTCGGGAAATCAGAACGGCCCGTCCCTACAACGAATGCACCGGCTGCTTTCGCCTTATCTGGAAAAATTTCCGGTGTAGGGTTAGCCATCGCGAAAACAATCGGATGATGATTCATAGATCGAACCATCTCTTCCGTGACGGCTCCTGCAGCGGATACGCCGATAAACACATCTGCTCCTAAAAGAGCTTCCGCCAATGTTCCTTGTTTTAATTCCTTATTCGTAAGACGAGCTAATCTTTCCTTAAATAGGTTCATCCCATCAGGACGACCCTCATATATAATTCCTTTTGTGTCGCATAATAGGACTTCCTTTACCCCCATACGAAGAAGAAGATGAATAATCGCAACCCCTGCAGCGCCTGCCCCATTTATCACAACACGAATTTCTTCTATTTTTTTGTCTGCTAGTTTCAACGCATTGATTAGCCCAGCAACCGTGACAATCGCTGTTCCATGTTGATCATCATGAAAAACAGGAATTTGACAAACTTCTTTTAAACGCTCTTCTATTTCGAAGCATTGGGGGGCCGCAATGTCTTCTAAATTCACGCCACCAAAAGTGGGTTCCAACAATCGAACTGTTTCAACCACTTTATCAGGATCTTCTGTATTTAGACAAAGAGGGAATGCATCGATATCTGCAAATGATTTGAATAATACTGCTTTTCCTTCCATAACAGGCATAGCTGCTTTCGGACCAATATTCCCAAGACCAAGTACAGCTGTTCCATTTGATACAACCGCCACAAGATTCCCTTTCATTGTATAATCATAAACTTTCCCCTCATCTTGCTGAATGTCCAGGCAAGGTTCGGCTACACCTGGAGAGTAAGCAAGACTTAAATCTTTTGCGTCGTGTATAGGAACCTTTGAATAAACACCAAGCTTTCCTTTCTTTTCTTTGTGCATGTTGAGCGCTTCTTCTCGCAAATTTGACATATTCTCTTTCTCCTAACGTTGCGAATTTTCTTTCCCCTTTTAAACAAAACGTTACAAATTAGCAGAGATTTATTTTACTTTCCTATTAACCTTCAAATTTTTTTGCAGCCTATAAATGAGTTCTTGAATGTAAGAAATGATGCATTTTTACAGAATCAGTTAAGTTTACAGGATTTAGTAACTCAGCCGCTTCCACTTCATTTAAAAGTCCTTTTTCGACTGCTACTTCTTTTATTGATACATTTTTTTCGTATGCTTCTAAAGCTACCTCGTTAGCTACTCGATACCCGAATAGGGATGAAATAACGACGGACAAAGATAACGAGTTCTCAGCATTGTTCAAGCAAACCGTTTTATTCGCTTCAATACCGTCTAGGCACTTTTCAGTAAGCAGCGTAATACTATTCGTTAAAATAGAAAAAGATTCAAATATGTTTTTCAAAATAATCGGTTCCCAGATGTTCAAATCCAGTTCACCTCGATCGACAGCGAATGTAATCGTCTGATCATTCCCATATACCTCAAAACAAACTTGCATCACCATTTCGGGTATACATGGATTAATTTTCCCTGGCATAATGGAAGAACCTAGCTGGACCGCCGGCAAAGTGATCTCGGCAAAACCTGCCCTTGGACCTGATGAAAGCAATCTTAAATCGCTGGACATTTTCGATAATCCACTCGATAATCCTTTTAAGGATGAAGAGATTTTCAAATAAATATCTGCATTTTGCAGCCCATCGAAAAAATTATCCTCTTTGATGACAGCTAAATTTGATACCTCTGGCAAATATTCATACATCTTTTCTATGTAACCAGGAGCAGCTCCGATCCCTGTGCCAACTGCCGTTGCACCCATTACAATAGACAAGCAATCTTTTTGCAGGTTCTTCATGTCTTCTATTTGTCTTTTGACAAAGGAATGATACCCGCTAAATTGTTGACCAAGAGTAATAGGTACAGCATCCTGGAGACATGTTCTTGATATTTTCACAACATCGGAAAATTCCTCTGTTTTCTTTGCCAACGAGCATTCAATCTTATTCAAACTAATTAATAAATCATCTATATAGAAAAAGCAGGCCATTTTCATTGCACTTGGAAGCACATCGTTCGTTGATTGGGACATATTTACATGCTCATTTGGATGTATAGAGTCATATCCTTTATGACCTGTTAATCGTTCATTTGCCCGGTTGGCGATCACTTCGTTGACGTTCATATTCGTTGACGTTCCACCGCCACCTTGATAAATATCGACAGGAAATTGATTTTTCATTTTTCCAATGATGATTTCATCTGCCGCTTGGCAAATTGCCTCTTTCTTCTCTTCGTCTAGAGCGCCGACACTGTGATTAGACATGGCTGCTGCTTTTTTAATATAGGCGATGCTTTTTATTAAATGAGGGTATAATTCGATCGTCCGACCAGAAATCGGGAAATTCTGACAAGATCGAGCTGTTTGTATTCCATAATAAACATCGTGATCAATTTCCAATTCTCCAATTAAATCTTTTTCTACACGCATTTTCTAACACTCCTTTTATGTTCTGTTAGAAGAATAAGAAGGGTGTTTAAATTGCCATCATTGATCAATTTAAACACCCTTCACTTTAATGGAATTTAGTAAGTAATTTAGTTTGGCAATTAATTATTAAATTCAATAACTGCTCTTCCTACATTGACACAACTGCAGTCATGGAAAGAATCAAATGCTTGATTAATATTGTCTAATTCAATCCGATCTAACACAAGCTCATCCAACTTGAATTTTCCATCTAAATACATTTGCGCAATCATAGGGAAATCACGGAATGGCTGCGTATCCCCGTAAAAACTTCCTTTTAATACTTTTCCAACTCTGTGGAATCCCCCGGCTGGAATATTTAACGTTTTCTCAGGATTAAATGCGCCAACAACAACGACCGTACCACCTTTTCTTGTACCTTTCCAAGCACTTTCAGTCGCTGCAGTATGACCTGAACAATCAATAGCATAGTGAACACCTAAACCATTTGTCAGTTCTTTTAACGCTGCTTCTACATCAACTTCCGCTGAATTAATCGTATGCGTTGCGCCAAACTGTTTAGCAATGTCCAAATTAGCCGGTTTTACATCACAAGCAATAATTTTAGAAGCACCGGCAATATCTGCTCCTTGAATCGCATTTACGCCCACTCCGCCAATTCCAAAGATGGCGACTGTAGACCCCGGTGTCACACCGGCTGCGTTCACAGCGGCTCCATAACCTGTTGCCACTCCGCATCCGATTAAGGAAGCTTGTGCTAAAGGCATTTCATCCGGCAGCTTTATACATGACATTTCCGGAACAACCGCATATTCTGCAAAAGTAGATAATAAAGAGTTGTGGTATACTTGTTTTCCGTCTTGACTCAGTCTTGAAGTGCCATCAAGGAGTGTTCCTTCAAACATTGGACCAAATGCAGACTCACATAAATGCACAGCTCCTGTTACACAAAATTCACATGTCCCGCAATATGGAACCCAACTTAGAGCTACTTTATCGCCAGCTTTGACACTTGTTACACTTGGACCAACTGCTTCAACAATTCCCGAACCTTCATGTCCAAGAATAGTCGGCGTTGGCGTCGTTGGATCATTTAAAGCATTTAAATCACTATGGCAAACACCCGTTGCTTTTATTTTCACAAGAACTTCATTCGATTTTGGTTCACTAAGTTCGACTTGTTGAATGGATAATGGTTTGCCTACTTCAGTCATAATAGCTGCTTTTATTTTCATCGTAAGATTCCCTCTTTCAAGTAAATTTTCAATACGCGAACCAAATCGCTCTTGTTTTTGTAAAGGCTTGTAATGAATGAATGGCATACTCTTTGCCCCATCCACTTTGTTTCACTCCACCAAATGGACTAGCAAAGTCATAGCATCCATATCTATTAACGAAAACCATACCCGCATCAAGCTGATTAGCTACGCGATGAGCACGGGAAGTATCGCCTGTCCAGAGCCCTGCACCAAGGCCGTAAATCGTATCATTTGCCATTTTGACAACCTCTTCTTCTGTATCGAATGGGATAATGCAGAGGACAGGTCCAAAAATCTCTTCCTGTGCAATTTTCATTTTATTATTAACATCTGCAAAAATAGTTGGTTGAACAAAACAGCCTTTTGCGTTTGTTCCAATCGTATCCCGTTCTCCTCCGGCTACAATTCGTGCCCCTTGCTCTTTGCCGCTCTTAATGTAATTTAAAATGGATTCCATATGCTGTTTGGACACTTGTGCACCTTGATCGCTTGCTGGATCGAACGGATCACCGCATTTGTAATTTTCAGCGTACTCAGCCATTTTCTCTACAACCTCATCATAAATTTCACGTTGCGCAAATAAGCGGGTCGGCGCAGAACACTTTTCACCTTTATGTGTAAATAACCCGTAAAACGAGCGTTCGATCGCTGCATCTAAATCCGAAACATCACTAAATATAATGTTAGGTGACTTACCGCCAAGTTCTAACGTTACTGGTTTTAAATTGCTATCAGCCGAGTCATGGATTAATTGTTTTCCGATATGTGTACTACCTGTAAATGATAGTTTATCAATATCCATATGACGACTAATGTAAGAACCAACCTCACCGTCACCGAGGACTAAGTTAATAACACCCTTCGGCAATACGCCTGCCTCGTCAATAATTTCAAACAATCGAATAGCAGAGTAAGAGGTTTTATCAGCTGGTTTTAAAATAACGGTGTTCCCCATCGATAAGGCAGGTGATAGTTTTAAGACAGCCATTTGAATTGGAAAATTAAACGGCACAATTTGTCCGCATACACCGATCGGATCTCTCGTTGTGACACTTAAGAAATTACCTTCTACCGGATTGTTTTCACCATAATATTTATCTGTCCATCCTGCGTAATACTCAAATAAGTCCGCTGCTTCTTGTACATCATCGTTGTACGCTTCTGTATATAATTTTCCGTTATCAAGTGCTTCCAATGTTGCAAGCTCCGCATGATGCTCATGAATAAGTGCGCTGATTTTGCGTAATGCTTTTCCTCTATCCTTTCGGCTCATGTCTTTCCATGAACCTTGTTCTAGCGCAGCTCTTGCTGATTGAATTGCTTTATCTACGTCCTGCATTTCAGCACGTTGAAAATGACCTAAAACTTCTCCATTCGCTGGATTGATCGATTCGATCACTTTTTCGCCTGAGCTGTCTGCCCATTCTCCATTGATGTAAAGCTTTTTCGTTGTTTTAAGCCATTCATAAGCCCACTCTAGTTTTGGCTGTTCAATTCCTTCAAACTGTTTGTTTTCTTGTGTCATGGTCCATACCTCCATTATTTTAGTAAGTTTTTTATAAATTCACGATCATGTTCTTTCATTAAATTGGAAACGGCCGAATAACCCAATTGTTCCTTCAATTCCACGATAACTGGAATAAATGTATTTGAAAGTTCTGTACATCTTTCTTTATTAGATGCTATGTCCTTTAGGCATCGCTCTGTAAAGGAATGAGCTGAGTTTGTCAACATACGTAACCCATTCAGTATATTGGCGCCTGCCATTCCTTCAAAAACATTTAAGTCAAGTTCACCATGTTCCAATGCAGCTTGAACAACCCGGTCACACCCGAGGACTTGAAAACAGCTTTGAATCATCGTTTCGGGGATGACCGGATTCACTTTTCCTGGAAAAAAGGAAGAACCGGCTTGAACCGATGGCAAGGTGATTTCTGAAAATCCCGCTTCGGGTCCCGATGAAAGTAATCTTAAATCTTTCGCAACTTTGATTAATGTTGTTGCTAATAAACTCAACTGCTTTGACATATGAGCTAAGTCGTCGATGTTTTGCGCAGCATCAAATAAATTATCCCGTATTGTCACATTCATATTCGATACTTCACGCAATTTCCCGATGACCACTTCTTTATATTTTTCCGGTGCCCCTACGCCATTTCCAATAACAGTCGCTCCAAGATTAACAGTAAGTAATGACTCGATGGCTTCTTTTAAAGCACTGTGACGTCTTTTCAGCACAGATGCGTAACCACTGAAAACCTCTCCTAGCTGAACGCGCATCGCATCCTGTAAACAAGTCCGGGAGATTGTTGTAACGTCCATAAACTGTTGTGATTTTTGCTCCATCATGTCGTGCATCTTTGTTAACTCATGATCCAATTGTTCAAAACAACGCACAATCGCCAGACGAATAGATGTATGACATACATCCGATGTGGACTGGGAAGCGTTTACATGGTCTACAGGATGAACAGGTGCATATATACCGAAAGATTCTCCGAAAGATTCATTGGCCAAATTGGCTAACACTTCATTTACATTCATATTCGTACCAATCCCACCGCCTCCATGCAAAATATCTACAATGAAGTGGTCTTGATAATTTCCTTGAATTAATTGATCACAAGCATTTAATATTGCGCTACCAATAGAAGCAGTTAAAATACCAGTCTCCTGATTAGCTAACGCAGCCGCTTTTTTCACCATAGCTAATGACACAATATATTCCGGATAATTTTTTAATAGTTGACCCGAGAAAGAAAGATTTTGCACCGTTCTCATCGTTTGAATGCCATATAAAGCATTTTTGGGAATATCCACTTTGCCGAAGTAATCTCTCTCTGTCCGTTTTTCAAACTCATCATTCTGACTGATTGAAATCCCTCCTACAAAACTTTTTCATTCGTTAAAAGCAATGTCATCCACATAGCCTCTATTCTACAAAGCTGACACCCTTCATTTTGTGTTCATATAACGAACTTTAAGTTCACATTAAGAACTTACAGCTATTATATGACCGAATAATTTATGAGTCAATGAATTAATTAATTTTTTTGATCAGAGTGAATTGATTGACATTCTTTTATTCTCTTACGCTATAATGAAAAGATGGAAAATAATAATCAAATCACAACAAAACAAGCCGTTAATAAAGAAAGTTCTTCTGTACAAGCCGTTGAACGCGCTTTAGTGCTTTTGAAGTTTATTGGAGAAAGTTCATCACCCATTTCAGTCGGTGATCTGGCCAAACAGGCTGAGCTGAACCGTACCACGGCCTGGCGTTTGATTGGAACCCTTGAAAGTCAAGGTTTTGTAGAAAAGGATCCTGTTTCAAAAGGGTATCAGCTTGGGTATGCCCTTCATCAATTAACTTCTCAACATGATCCATACGGTTCCCTCATACGAAGAGCTCGCAGGACGCTAGAAGAATTAAAAGAAGAAGTAGGTGAAACTGTTTTACTCAGTGTTCCTAAGCATGATGGAACTCTGACTATTGATCAAATAGACACCGACCATAGCGTTAGACTAGTTGACTATACTCATACCATTTCACCTTTACACTGCACATCTAACGGGAAGATTTTATTAAGTTTACTGCCAAAAAAGGAGTTGAACATTTTATTAGAGCAGCCCCTTAAACCATTTTCCAAATATACAATTACGGACCCAGAAGAACTGCGTAAAGAACTAGATAAAATTCGTGTTCAAAAGGTTGGATTATCGATTGGTGAACTAGATGAAAATGAAAACGCGATTTCAGCTCCTATCTTTGACAAGAAAAACAGTTTAGTCGCATTTATTACGCTAGGTGGACCGAGTTTCCGTCTATCAAAGGAAGCACTTTTACTATTAAATGATCGAATGCTGGAAGCCGCACAAAAAATCGAAGAACAGTTGGATTGAGCTAATAAAAAATAAACAATTGCATTTGAAATAAAAGAACGAGGCCGACATTTTACGAATTGTAAATGCCGGCCTCGTTCTTTTTTGTTTGCATCTCCTGCTATTTCTCAAAATAAATCTGGTCATTTTTTATTCCCGAAAAAGTTTGACAACAACTTAAGTACAAGATTATAATGCAATTATATTCATATAACGCACTTAATGTTCGTATTGCGAACTTTTTATCCACAAATGAAAACGCTTCCCTCTATAAGTGATTTCATACATGTTTTTTCATTCTACAAGTAACCGTCGAGGTTTGAAAAATGAAGCAGGAGGAGATTCAATGGGAAACCACAATGAAGCACTTAATGGAAATACAATTAAATTAGATGATGCGCCACTAAATAAATTTCATATTAAAATTGCAGGTCTGACGTTCGGGGCTCATTTCACTGACGGATATATTTTAGGTATTGTCGGATTTGCACTTGCCTTACTGACCCCTCAAATGGATTTAACGCCATTTTGGGTTGGGTTAATCGGAAGTTCTGCTTTAATAGGTCTTTTCTTAGGCAGTTTAGTTTTAGGCTGGATATCTGATTATGTAGGAAGACAAAAAATATTTGTCTTTAGTTTTATCCTCATTACTGCTGCATCCATTTTACAGTTTTTCGCAGATAGTCCTACAGAACTTGCGTTATATAGAATCTTGATTGGGATTGGACTGGGCGGCGACTATAGCGTAGGGCACACGATGTTAGCTGAGTTTTCACCGCGTAAACATCGTGGGGTATTATTAGGATCATTTAGTGTTATCTGGACATTTGGTTATGTAGCGGCAAACTTGATCGGTATTCTTGCAATCGATACCTCTCCAGACGCTTGGCGGTGGATGTTAGCTTCATCAGCGATTCCAGCTGTCATTATTTTGGTTTTGCGAATGGGTACACCTGAGTCACCTAGATGGCTGATTAGTAAAGGCCGGGTGGAAGAAGCTCGGGAAATTGTCAAGAAACATGTCGGATCGAATATCGTACTTGATGATGAAACACCTGTACAAACGAACAGCAGTTTTGCAACTTTATTCAGTAAAGAGATAAGAAAACGGACTGCTTTCAACTGTATATTCTTTGTTTGTCTCGTTATCCCTTACTTCGCTATTTACACGTTTTTACCAAACATTCTGGATGCAATCGGACTGAGTCAAGGGTATGGAACGGATTTTCTGTTAAATGGACTTCTCATTATAGGTGCCGTTTTAGGTATTTTGTTTACGATTAAATTTTCTCGTCGAGGATTTTTGATCAGCTCTTTTATCGTGTTAATCATTTCGCTCACTCTTCTCAGTATTTTACCTAACAGCGCAACAGTATTCATGATTCTTTCTTTTGCCATCTTCACCTTGATCATGTCTGCTGTCAGTAACTTGGTTGGGGTATTTCCTGCCGAGAGCTTTCCAACAGAAATCCGCTCTTCTGGCGTAGGACTTGCAACAGCTGCAAGTAGATTAGGTGCGGCAGTTGGTACGTTCTTGCTTCCAATGGGGATTGCAAGTATAGGGATTCAATATACAATGCTCTGTCTCACAGCTGTACTTGTTATTGGCGCAATTGTATCAATCGCTTGGGCTCCTGAAACGAAATCACTTACGCTGAGTGAGGCAAGTAATACCGAAAATAAACATTAAAGGATAGTTATAAACCAAACTTGCTACAGGTTATTGTTTTCTCGGCTTACAGAAGAAGCCTTCATCTTTTCTGTAAGCTTTTTTGTTTTTTTATGTAACTAAACTTTGCACTTATAAGTGAGAAGGAGCCCACCCATGGATATATTATTGATCTTTTTACTTCAATTAATTTATGTACCGATCTATACGCTGCGGATTATTTTTTTAGTAAAGGAAAAAAAGTTCCTTGCTTCCATTTTAGGATTTATAGAAGCGTTAGTATATGTATTTGGTTTAGCCATTATCTTTACCGGTGAACAAAGTATTTGGGCCATGCTTGTATATGCGATTGGTTTTGCCTTAGGTATTGCCATTGGCGGATATGTAGAGGGGAAACTTGCCATTGGGTATACTACAATTGTCGCAAATATTACGAATAGAAATGATGATTTCATCTCAACATTACGCCAAGAAGGTTTCGGTGTCACATTATTTGTAGGTGAAGGGAAAGACAGTCAACGCTTTCAACTTGAAATCTTAACATTACGAAGCAGAGAAAAAGAGGTATTTTCGATCATACAAGAATATGAGCCTTCCGCATTTTTAATTTCTTACGAAGCAAGAAAGTTTAGAGGTGGCTACCTAGCGAAATCAGTAAAAAAGCATTCTATATAAGTTGAACTAGCCTTAGGAAATGTGACTAAAACACCTATGCTACCTTGAACTGTCCCCCTGCGGATTAATTGAAGATGAAATGACGTTTGTTAAATTTGGTGATAAATAACAATTCCGCTTCATATATTGAAGCGGAATTGTTCAGTTTCCTTCCCTAGCTACTTCCATCCATACTTTGAAACTATACTAACTTTATTCTGTTTCATTCCATCTCACATAGCTAGGTTTCTTTACTTTGAAGAAATCTTCCACTTTAAAATATCGGTCTAAACTTAAAATCAATGCATCTTTCCTAAAGAATAATAATCCGAACGCAGACGTATAGAGAGTTAAGCTAAGCAAATTCATATTACCGGAAAGGATAAAATTAATTTGCATAAATAAGCAGATAAAAATAGCTGGTAGCGTCATAAAGCCAACTATTAAGCATATGCCTATAATTATTTGGGTAATGGGTATTGTGTAATTTAAAAAGAACACATGATTCAAAGCGATCCCATCAATAAAGCTTTTGTAAAATTCGGGGACATTTGGCTTGTCCAATGCTTCTTTCAAATATTCTGTAAGGAACACCATCGGTTGGTCGTACCATGATACTTCCCCTGTTTTGCCTGTGATTTTGGTTAATCCTGCCAAAAACCACCCTGCTCCAAATAATACCCTCATGAGCACTACTAGAGATTTGATTATAGTATTATCAATTGATTTTTCCATATCATCACCTCTTAATAAATGAACTTTTTCTTATCAACTTTGAATTTCAAAGTTATATAAAATCTCCATTAATAATTTTACAATTCTTTAGACCCTTCATACTTAAATTCCCATTTAAATTCCATGGGTTCATAGAAACCTTTAACATCTTCAACGTGACGACCTAAATCAGGTGCGCTGATCTTATAAGTCAATTCATAATTACCTGATTTTGGAATATAAACATTTGAGGCATAATGTGGATCACCCGCCACCATTGGATAAAGTTGTCCTTCTTCTACCACTTTATTTGTATCTAAATCATGTATTTCATACTTAATTGTTAGATATGGAATCCATTCACCTTCATGAAATCCAAAAGTATTATCCTCCGTTGCATGAATATCTGCTTCTAAATGGATGTTACCTTTTTTACCCCCATGTTCAACAGGTGCTACTTCAACTGAATGAGGCATATAAACAGCATTAATCTCCATTCCGTTTTTATTTACCTGACCAATTATTACATCATCTCCAGCTTCTTCATGTTGCTCTTCATGTTGTTCTTCATGTTTTTCAGGAACCTTATCTTTTTGGTTAGTGCAACCAACCGATAATACAAGAATTACGACTAATACCAAAAATAATAATGATTTTTTCATAAGCTATACCTCCATATATGTTCTAAAGTGTGTAAAAAATGATTTCCTTTTTGACGGCTAATGACTTTCATTTATTTTCTTTTTCAACATGGCTATTTTCATATTTATTTCATCTATAGATGTACTTCTCGTTTAACGACTATTTTCTGTCACATTATAAATTCCTCCTAAATAGTAGGGAAATGCCAAAACCAATAATGATAATCATTATCAATAAATTAGGCAATGTCGTTATACTACAAAAAAAAAATTAACTATTCTTTAAAATAAAATTAAAAAAAATTAATTTTTTGTCTTAATGTTCCGAGGTGTTTCGCTGATGGCTTATTTTTTACCTTCCATCTAAGTTTTAAATTGTCTTGTTCAAGTCAAATGATTATAAAGATAGGTATTATCTATTAAATTTTATAGGATGCTCGTATACCGAGATTAGATTATTAATCATTGTTATTTATCAGCCTTGTAATAATTTTGACAGAGCAATAACATTGCTACCTGTTAAATTGTGTGTGTTATTAGCTTTTAAATGGAAACTATTAGTGGATTGACCGGTCCTATTAATCTAAGATATAGTTATAATAATAATGATAATGATTATCATTATTAAAATATAAAATCGGTGTATTTGTTGGGGGAAATGGAATGAGATTGCTATTGGTCGAAGATGAAATAAAAGTGGCTCGTTTTATATCACAAGGATTAAAAGAGCATCATTATGTTGTAGATGTGGCGCACGATGGTGAAATGGCCTGTGAGCTGGCTTATGCTGAAGATTATGATCTTTTAATTGTCGACCTTATGATTCCAAAGAAAAATGGGGCTCGATTAATCAAGGAATTGAGGTTGAACGGAAAAAATCTTCCTATTCTTATCCTCAGTGCCAAAGATTCTGTAGCTGATAAAGTAGAGGGACTCGATTTAGGGGCGGACGATTATATGACAAAGCCTTTTGCTTTTACGGAATTATTAGCACGTATACGTAGTCTGTTAAGGCGAAAACAAGAAAAGGCATCACCTTTTTTACAAATAGCAGACCTAAGGTTAAATCCCTCAACGAGAGAAGTGACTCGAGGAGAGCTGCCTATTTTTCTTTCCAATAAGGAATATACGATTT
The DNA here is from genome assembly GCF_057814295.1 of Domibacillus sp. F004. Taxonomy (NCBI): domain Bacteria; kingdom Bacillati; phylum Bacillota; class Bacilli; order Caryophanales; family Bacillaceae; genus Domibacillus; species Domibacillus sp. F004. Next base: position 470,853 of record NZ_JBVATB010000002.1, on the reverse strand, counting down.
TGGAATTTATGATTAGAAATGCTCGTAAGATTTTGCCTCGAACTCTAATTCTGGAGCACGTTTGGATGGATGCTTACAATATAGGAACGAACGTAGTGGATGTTCATATTAATCACTTAAGAAATAAGATCGATAAAAACTTTGATTTAAAACTCATCCAAACGATTTATAGTGTAGGTTATATGATCAAAGGAGAAGAATAAGGCCTCATGAAGTTTGTAAACAGTATCGGATGGAGAATTACGATTTGGCATTCATTTATGTTTATGTTCATTTTATTCCTGTTTAGCCTATTCTTATTTATTACATTTACCAATATGTTAACTAACAAAATTGATTCGATGCTGGCCAGAGAGGGAGGCATGATTGCCTATTCTATTGAGGAGGGCTATCCGTCTTCCGAAATAGAAAATTATATGAATGGGCTGCCTGTTTCAGCAGGAGTTCAAAAAGAAGAATTATACTGGCAAATCGAAAACGACCAGGGCAAGGTCATCGCAGCCTCACAAAATCTGCAGGGTCAACGCATCAACGTCTCAGGAACTTTGAAGAAGATTGACGAAAATATCTTCAGCTCCGATCCTGAGCTGAATGGAATACCGCTTCGTGCGATGTCTCTTCGACAGCTATCACAAAATAAATGGACGTATACCATTACGGTTGCCACGTATGACAGGATACGGCATTTTGCCATCGATCAGTTATGGAACATTATTATCATCTGCAATTTCGGTGCCGTAGGAATTTCATTAGTAATGGGATGGCTTATTTCAAGAAAAACACTGCAGCCGATTCACAAAATCATTACGGCTACAAATAAAATTACGGCCACTAATTTGCATGACAGGCTGCCAATTGAAGGACCAGAAGATGAATTGCAGATCTTAGCTAAAACTCTTAATGACATGATTAACCGATTGGAAAGTTCCTTCACCGAAATTCAGCAGTTTACATCCGATGTTTCTCATGAACTTCGAACATCCTTAACGATTATTCGGGGAGAATTAGAAGTTGCCTTACATAGAAACAGACCAGAAGAGGAATATAGACGTGTGCTTCATGCTGTTTTAGAAGAGGTTATTTATTTGTCTGATATGGCGGAAAAATTCTTATATTTATCGAAAAATACCTCTAATCCAGGTCGGATAGAGCGAAAAATAATAGACGGAACCCTCTTATTTCAATATGTTAGCAAGCACTTATTATCTTTAATCCAGAAAAAACAGATTGAATTATATTTTCACCTACCAGATCCATTTATCCTAAATGGGGATGAAGATCTCTTGCGAAGATTATTTATCAATCTAATCGAAAATGCTATTAAGTATACGCCTGAAGACGGAACAGTGGAAATCAAGGCGTACAGTAAAGGAACGTTCGTTCATATTGAAGTCATTGATCATGGGATCGGGATTCCTGAAGAACATTTACCTTTTATTTTTCATCGATTCTATCGTGTGGACGATTCACGTACAAGAAGTCAAGGGGGAACTGGATTGGGATTGTCTTTATGCAAATGGATTGTTGAAGCTCACGAAGGAACAATTGAGGTTCATAGTAAGCCAGATGAAGGAACTAGAGTGCTTGTAAAATTGATTGCAAAGGTTTAAGCATCGATTATCAAATCGTGCTTAAACCTTTTTTGTTGTCCAACAAACTGTAGGGAAACGTGTACTTTTACGAACGTTTAATATAGAAATAAGTTGTTTCATTTCCCGGCTACTTCCATTCATACAATATGATGCGATCATACACAGGATCAAAAAGCGCGTTCGATTTAAATTCTTTTACTTTTTCAACTTTGTCCGTAAGGTTTTGTTCCTCGGTTTCAAATCCTTTCAGCACTTTATCGGTTAATAAGATTTGGCTGTTTTTATAATACGATTGGTCATGAAGAAAAATAGAATACGTTTCAACTTGATTGTAGGAGACAGGAACATGTAAGTACTCGAGTACTCTCGTTTCTTCCCACGCATAGATGACTGCAGGCTCATCAAGCTCTTTTAAGTAGCTTGCCAGCTGATAAGTCGCTGGCTCCCGGGTGGCTTGTTCTTTTAGAAGAAGAAAGGTCTGAACAGATTGCCCGATTAAGAGCATCATAAAAAGAACCAAAATAAGGGAATGGCCAAACCTCTTTAACACATTTAACAACAGGAGAAAAAGAAGGAACATCACTATAGGAAGTATGTGTCTAGGCTTGTCAATATTTTGAGCAAAAAGAGCCCAGAAAAAATAAGAAATCCCCATTATGACAGCTAATGGCCCTCCGGAATGTTGTTTTAAGACACTCCATCTAAAACGATAGAGAAATAAGCCAATCAATAAAACATATAGCACAAATAAAAAGAGCGATTGGGAAGAGACTCCGGTCCATATTACGTTATCGATCATAAGTGTTTTTGCCCTTTCGGAGAAGGGTGTGCTGCTTGCTGCCGCTGTATTGCCCCAGCTATTGAAATGGCCGCTTGTAAAGGCAAGGGACAGTTTTATAAATCCTTTTAAACTGCCTTCTGAGAAAATAAGAGCCCCTACCCAGAAGAATTGAAACAGCACAGCTACGCTTAAATGAAACACAATTTGTTTCACGGTGTACTTTTTTAATGACCATTTTTGATAAAACAAGTAAAACAGGCCTACAGCGAATGGCAAGTAAGACAATCGAATTCCTAGCAAGACACTAAACAAAAATAGCGGTAAAATCTGAGCCATACGATTGTTTTCCTTTAGTGCTTTTTCGATGCTCCAAAAATACCACCATAAGCAAGCCATTGCAGCTCCTTCTGATATTGGCTGGTTGACCATAATCAGCATATAGCTAGAAGAGTATAACAGAGAGACCATAAGCAAGCTCGATGAACGGGCAAGAGACTTTCTTGCCAGTTGATACATCGGAAATAAAGCACTAACGTAAAATAAACTATTAAAAACCGTTAAGGCCGCTGTTTGATTTTCTACCCATGTATGAACTACTTTTCCCCCTAAGATGAAATAAGGATAGCCGGGAAAATGCGGCTGCATGGCCATTAAATCATATCGATCCAAAGCCAGCGAAAAATCAACCTGGTCCCAAGTAGCCGCAAAAGAATTAATGTACGTTAACTGGGTCCACAATAAAAAAACGATGGATAGAATGCTTATCATCATAACGACGCTGTTTGACACATGCCATTGTTTAACCAACCGTTCTTTCTTCCCCATGTCGTCACCCTCTTCCTAATGTTAGATAGAGCTTAAAATAATCTTCTTCACAAGGAAAAAAGTACAAGGCATCTGCCTTGTACTCCTTGTAGAAAATAACGTTCTATTATGCTTGTGTTTTTATATCGCTGATCTGGGTTGATCGTTCTTTCTTCTCCATCCCTTTATTGGACGTTAACAAGTAAATTCCAACAAAATAGCCAATGTAGGCAATGACTTCTTCAATGGACGGCATAGAGGAATATCCGAATAACGCCTTCAGAAAAATGCCGATATCTCCTGATAAGATAGGAGCAACACCATGATCCCGCAAATAGTGATCATAATCAATGGAATGCTCTGGAAGGAACCAAGTAAGGTCATACAGATGCGGAATCACGCTTCCAATCATACTTAAATCCTGCATCATTGAAATGGCTTGCACGAAAAGACCAGCGGCAATCAAAATAATAAACACACTGGTAATTTTAAAGAACGTTTTAAGCTGGACTTTCATCGTGCCTTTAAAGAAGAAGTAGGAAACAACAGCTGCAATGAGAACCCCTGTTATCGCTCCCCAGCCCTGTATCCCAGCACCGATGTTGCCCCCTGTTATCGCAGCAAAGAAAAAGACTGTTTCGACTCCTTCACGCAAGACGACTAAAAAGGAATGAATGACCATGCCAACGATGTTGCCCGTTGAGATAAAACCATTCATTTTCCCTTCCATCTCCCCTTTTAAGTCTTTGCTGTGGCTCGCCATCCAAAACACCATCTGGGTTAGCAGGAGAGCGGAGACCAGCATAATGCCGATCTTTAAATACATTTCGCTGCCCATTGACGTAAAGCCGGTAAAAACAACTTGGAACAGCATAGCGACGCCGGCACTTGCCAGTACAGCAAGCCCCGCTCCCAGCCATACGTACTTTGTATATTGTTTGTTGTCCATTCGTTTTAAATACGTGGTGATGATGCCGACAATCAATAAGGCTTCCAACACCTCACGGAACATGATTAATAACGCTTGTACTTCCAAAACCTTTTCCTCTCCTCACATAGGAAATATGAAAGATGAACGTCTACGATCATTTTTTCCGTTTACGTCTTGCCACAACAATAACGGCAATGAGAAGTCCAACAATCAGTAAAAGCGGAATCCAATTTCGTATATTTGAAACATCCGTCCATTCATTTTTTCCGTTATCTGTTTCTGTCGCACTTTCTGAAAAATGTCCAATTTCTAAACTTTTCAAGTCAAACTCTTTTTGAAGTGACGTTAAAACCTTTTCCTTGCTCGCATTAAACTGATCTAAATCCGCTTCTTGTTTCCCAACACCAAAAAGTCCCGGGTTTCCTAAAGCCTTTAACGCTTGATCAAATTCTGCTTTTACTTCTTTATCCAGCTCTGGATTACGTGATTCAACTTTAGGAGACAGCGCTTCATATGTCGCATGGCCTTTTGCCAGCAATCGCTTACTCGTATCATATTCTGAGAAGTTTTTTTCTATGTTTTCCAATCGTCTAGCTATATTTAAAACAAGAAGTTGATCCATATTCTCAATCACTTGTTCTTTCTCTTCATCTTCAAGATTTTGAAGAATGATTTTTGCCGGTTCCGGCCCCATATGCATGTCCACTTCTTCTTTTACAGTCTCAAAATGCTTTTTTGCCGTCGCATAATCGGCTGGATTTTTATCTAATTCAAGCATCATTGCTTTGTATGCTTCTGCTAAGGCTTCTTCATTTGGATCCCCATATGTATAGGCATCTGCAGATAACACATTTATATTACTTAAAATAAAGACAAACAAAAAGGATAAAAACAACGATTTTTTCATAGTAAATCCTCCTATATAAATGATAATGATTATCACTGAAAAAGTCAATTTTTATTTTGCATCCATTACATAATTTTTTGCTTTTGAGCTTTTAATGTATGGTTATCTTTAAGGTCTATCTTATGGGCGCTAACATTTATTTTCACTTTTCGAACAGGTCGCCTTAATTCTTTCCAGATCGCAGGTATAACAGACCGTAAGTACCCTCTAAATGTAATAAAGGATTCTCCTTTCATGCGCACCTGGTATTGAATCGGTACTTCCTTTACTCGAAAGCCTTGTCTGACAAGGTTAAACGTCAAGACTTGTGCATAATTGTAATCATGGATGATTTCTCCATGCTTGAGTGCTTGACGCGTAAAGGCTCTCATCCCTGATTGTCCGTCAAAAATCCACTTTTTCAATACGATGCTTTGGAGAAGAGTAAACACATAATTTCCGAGACGGCGGTGAAGCTTCATGCCTTTAATCGTCCCTAAAAAACGGGAGCCCATCGTATAATCGGCTTCTCCTGCAAAGATTGGCTGCAACAGGTCTGGAATCTGATTGGCCGGGTATTCGCCGTCTGCATCAATCATGACCCCGATATCCGCTCCCCGGTCAAAGCATTCCTTTAACCCCGCCCGCACCGCCGCGCCTAAACCGCAGTTTTTTTCAAAGCTAACGATGAAATCGGCTCCTGCAGATTTGGCTATGTTTACCGTGTTGTCTGTTGACCCATCATCAATAACGAGCACTTTTACGTCCACCTGATGATGAAATTGTCTCGGAATGCGCTGAATCACTTCCCCGATTGACTGTTCCTCATTATATGCCGGCAGAAAAACAATCACTTGCTGTTTTTTCATCGTTTCTTCTCTTCTTTCTGCACGATGGCGTCCATTAACACTTTTCCACGGCTATGGCTCGGATAAGGAGCTCCCAATAAATAAGATAAGGTTGGCGCTAATGAAACGAGGCTTTGTTTTTCTTCTACTTTTTTCCCTTTGGCAATATTCGGTCCATGCACAAAGAATGGAACGAAGCGCTCGCCTTCATCTAAATGGCCATGCCCGCCGATTCCATCCGCCTGTCCGTGATCCGCACAAATGAAAAGCGTTGTGTCATTCATTTTGCCTTCTTGCTTCAGCCAGGAAACAAAGTCTTCTACTAACGCATCGGCTTCTTGTATTTTTTGTATATATTCATCATATAATACGCCTCGGCTGTGGCCCGTTTGGTCCGTCGCGATCATCTGGACGATAAATAAGTCCGGGTCCTGTTCTTTCATGATTTTTTTCGCTCTTTCCATAATGTTTGGATCTGCTTTGTCGTTATGCATCACAGCGGTCACGGTTTCGACATCACTTCCCATAGAATCCACCAAATGGGCAATTCCGAGCAGCCTGCCTGTTTTGCCTACTTTTCGTAAGGAATCAAAAATACTTTCCACCTTGATCCCAAGCTTCCAGACCATATTGGACTTAATGCCGTGCTCCATCGGATAGGTGCCGGTGAACATCGAGGAAAAGCAGACGACTGTTCTCGCAGGATAGACGGTTTCCATATTCGTATATTCCGTGCCATTTTCTTTTAACGAATCTAAAAACGGTGTGTTTGCTTCATAAAAACGTTCTTTTCTCATGCCATCAATGACGATCACAATTACTTTTTCAGTGAGACTTTTTCGAGGATCCGGAAACTCTTCTTTCGTGTAACGTTTATACATAGCCGGTTTCCAGTCAAAAAGATTGCGGTGCAGGATGTAGGCAATTAGTAAAACAAATCCATAAAACAAACCCAAGTTCATCATATCGACTTCTCCGCCGACTCGATTTTCATCAAAAACCCATTCCCATATGGATAAAACTAATAAAAACTTTGGAATCTGTTCCTGTGCATTCCCACTCGTTGAATCACTGTTTTTCATAACAAGCTTCCAAAAACGGGTAAAATTCAACCATGACGTTCCGATTCGCAGATGATAGTAAAACGTCCCCCAGAAAAACACAGTAAAAAAGAAATAAAGACCGATCGCTAAAAACAAAAGCTCTACTTCTACTTTGTTCCATACAATTAAATACACGATAAACGGGACCCATAAATAATTTCTTAAAAACAGCGGAAAATCAAACAAATAAAAAAGGATTAACAAAGGGACCACGTAGAAAAACGCGCCAAAAAGATCCAACGCTTCCATCGATCCGAGAGCCGCCAGATGATACAGCAGCATGGTTCCAACTACAAAAATCGGTGTAAAGGGTTTCCCTTCATTTAACAAATTCCAACAGCGTGCAGCCACTTTCTCAAATTTAGATGCACTTTTCATTTTTCTCTCACTCTCCTTACCTTGATCCATTCTTTCAATGTGTGAAGCGAGATCGGATACAGCAGTAATACAGCGGCTCCCGCTATATAAGAAACCGCAAATTTCAACGCATGAGTGACAATAGCGATCGTGTAGCCTTCCTTAACCGGAAAGCCAAATAAAGTTAAAGCAAACACAAGAAAGCTTTCATAATTGCCAATGCCGCCTGGTGTGATTTGAAGAACCTGCCCGGCAATGGTGACACTATTGGCAAATACCGATGCTATAAAAGACAAATCTCCATTCAGCATCCTCACCGTCCCATATAGAATTCCAGCTTCAAGCACCCAGCTAAAAAAGGTGAAGGCAATAATGAAAAACCCCTTTTTCCCGGAGAACGCTTTTTTGAACAATTGAATATGCTTGTTCAAAAAAACGGGCGCATAATGGTGAACGGCGAATAAAACAAGCAGACTAATAAGGGTGCTAACGATAACGAGCCAAAGCGGGAAGCGGAATTGAACCTTCAAAGCCCATAAGCCAATCATTGCCATGCCAACCAAGCAAAACAGATCCAGCAATCTAAGTACAAACACAGAATGAAAAGCTTCATCATCCTTCAACATGGGCTCTCTTGCGCTGGCTATTTTCGCCCGCGCCAGGTCTCCCACTTTGATAGGAAGCAAGTGATTGATCAATAAACTGTATAAAATGCCGATAAGACAAGTTGAAAAGCGGGCTTTTCCATTTAAATAAAGCTTCCATGCAACCGCCTTTAAGCAAAAGGAAAGAAAATATACCATTAGAACCGCCACGAGCAAGATAGGCTGCTGAAAGATTTTTTTTATACTGTTCTCCAAATGGTTTCCATCGAAGAAATAAAGCGTTAAATAAGCAAAACCAGCGAGTATTATAATGGAAAGCACCGTTTTAAAGGAATGCTTCATTCTCTTTCGCCCATTTTACCGTTTCAGCGAGCCCCTTTTTAAACTCCGTCTTCGGCTCATAGCCAAGCTGCCGCTTTGCTTTAGCAATATCCGCCCATGTTTTTAATACATCTCCGGCGCGGGACGTTTCCTTGTTTATTTGCATATCTGGAAAATGCTGTTTTAGTTCTTGCAATAACGTATCCATCGTAATTGGCCTTCCCGAGCCAATATTTAAAATGTCACTATTCTTTTGGACCGTCAAAGTCAGATAAATACCTTCGATGATATCCTCTATATAGGTAAAATCACGAGCTCTTCCCTCACCAAATACAGTGATTTCTTCCCCTCGCATTAACTGCTTGATAAACTGGCCGATCGCCATATCGGGTCGGCCCCATGGACCATACACCGTGAAAAACCGTAAAATATTCATCTGAAAACCGTACAAATCTTCATACACATGGCAAAAAGACTCTGCTGAAAATTTGGAAGCCGCATAAGGTGAAATGACTTTTCCGTTTGCCATGTCCTCGGTAAAAGGCCCTTCTTGATTTCCGTATACAGAAGATGACGAAGCAAACACAACGTTTGAAGCTCCGGCTTTGCCTGCGGCTTCTAACACATTGATCGTCGCTTTAATATCAGCGTCTACATACTCAAGCGGCTTTTCAATGGAATAGGCTACTCCGGGCAAGGCAGCTAAATGAACAATTGCATCTGGCCGGATTCGGATAAATTCAGCCTTTGTTTCGTCCGAATTCAATAAATTAAGGTCACGATAATGAAAAGCACCGTGTGATTCAATCGTCGTTACATGTTTTCTTTTTCTTTCAATAGAGTAATAAGGATGAAGACAATCTATTATGTACACTTCATGGCCTTCTTTTATCAGTTTTTTGGCCAGATGACTGCCGATAAATCCGGCTCCACCTGTTACAATGATTTTCAAGCCTACCACCTCAGTCATGTATTCAATTAAACGCTTCTTCACCATCTTATCAATCCTTCAGGAAAAAAGGAAAAAACCTTGTGAAATAAACAAGGTTTTTTCCGGAAAAAGAAATTTTACTTTGCTTTTTCAATAACGGTTTGCAATGTGGCTTCCAATTCCTTTAATACAGGCTCGCCTGCTGCTTTATCTTTTGCTTTTGCTGCTTCAAGATACTGCTGTGCTTGTTCTGTTAATTGTGTATAAGCTTCCTCGCCAAGCAATGTTTTAATGTCTTGTCCAATTACATCAATGAACAGGGCACCTTCTAAAGCCGTAATAACCGATTTGTCTTCTCCCCACAATTCAATGCTTTCTGTGTACTCGTCAATCGCCGTTTGAGCAAATCCACGTACAAATGCTTTGTTTACTTGAGCCGCATCCAATGTTTTAACATCTGTCTGCAAATCAAATTGTTTTTCAATAAAAGCCGCATCTTCCGGCGCATGGTTTGTTAAATATTTTGAAAGTGACTGATAAAAAGCCCATCCTTCTGCTTGTTCCACTTTTGCCAGCTGCTCATCTTTTGTCGCTTCTTCAGCCGCTTTTGTTGCGTAGCCGTTTGGAATCGCACCTGTTGCCAAATAAAATGTTTTCATTAACGTTTTATCTACTACTTGTTTACCTAGTTTGAAAGCAAGCAAATCATCGGCTTCAACCGCTTTATCGATTTCATCAAACCCACCGGCAATCGCATCTACCATTAATGTTTCATTCGCAGCATCGCGCTTTTCAACGGTTGATTTAAGGATCGCGTAAAATTCTTTTGCTTCCTCAACTTCCGCTTTGACTGCTTCTTTATCTTTCCAGTTTTCTTCCACTTCCGTAAATTCATGCTTCATCGTTGTGTAGAACACTTTTTGCATTAATTTATCAAAAATTTGCTTTACAACCACTTTGTCCATTGAACCGTCTTTACCAGCTGCCAGTGCCGCTGTAATTTGCTCGTCATGCTTGCTTTCATTTTCTGCATCGCGCTCCTGAACTAAACCTTGCAAGTTAGCTGTATAAAGTTCCGTCACTTTGTCATAATCTACTTCTTTTCCTTCTTTTGCTTTATCGAGTTCCGTCTTTGCTTCGTCAAATACTTGAGCGTAGTTTACTTCTTCTGTTGCTGCATCATCCGTTTCCGCTTTATTCGTTTCTTCTTCTGGTGCTGCTGTTTCTTCAGTCGTTTCTGCAGGTTCCTTTGTTTCTCCACCGCCGCTACAAGCCGTTAAAAGCGTTGCGCTGGCACCTACTATTAAAAATTTTGCAAAAATTCGTTTTAATTCTCTTTTCTTCATAAAACTATCCCCTGTCCCATTAATTTTATATATTTTGATAATGATTTTCATTTACATTTCGAATTATAGAGAGAATGATTTTCAATGTCAACAAAATTTTAAAAATAACGAACTCTTTTTATTTGACTTACAGTATCGATTCATGTACTTTGTTTTTTTGTACAAAATAAGAAGGCAGCTAAGTTATACTATTATGCAGTGAGAGGAATTATTATGAATAACATTACAATCATAGGCGCAGGGCACGTGGGCCTGATAACGGGTGTCTGTTTATCAGAGATAGGCCACCAAGTGATATGCTACGATGTTGATAAAAAAAAAGTGAACCTCTTACATACAGGTACCTCCCCTTTTTATGAACCTGGGCTCGATAAATTATTGAAAAAGAATGTGAACAACCGGCGTTTATTTTTTACAGACAGCCCAGAAGAAGCCTTATCAGACGCGGACATCATTTACATTGCGGTAGGGACACCAAAACGGCGAAACGGCGATATTGACCTTACGTATATTCACAATGCGGCTGCTACAATCGGTGAATATACGAACAAAAATAATATCATTGTTGTAACGAAAAGCACGGTTCCTGTGGGGACAAATACGAATATCAAGCAAGTCATCCAAAGAAATGCACGAAAAACACGAAACATCACCATGGTGTCAAACCCTGAGTTTTTAAGAGAAGGTTCCGCAATCCGGGATGTTTTTTGCGCAGACCGAATCGTTATCGGTTCGGATTGTCCGGAGTCTGCCGCAATCATTGAAGAAATAAATAAACCATTTAATGTTCCTGTTTTTAAAACAGATCTTCATAGTGCAGAAATGATTAAATACAGTTCCAATGCTTTTTTGGCCATGAAAATCAGCTTTATAAACGAACTCGCGAATCTATGTGAAAAAGTGGGAGCTGACATTGAAGAGGTGGCGGCCGGAATGGGGCTTGATTCCCGAATTGGCCGTGAGTTCCTGAAGGCTGGAATTGGATACGGAGGTTCTTGCTTTCCGAAAGACACCCGGGCAATGCTGAAAATGAGCGAAGAAGCCGGAGAGAGAGCGGACATTTTAAAGGCCGTGATGAAAGTGAATAGCCGTCAACGCTATGTATTGGTGGAAAAAGCAAAAAATTACTTTGGGAACTTAAACGAAAAAAAAGCATCGGTATTAGGCCTCGCATTTAAGCCTAATACCGATGATATTCGTGAATCACCGTCCATCATGATCATAAACGAGTTACTAGCAAATGGTGTATCCGTTACGGCTTATGACCCAAAAGCAATGGAAAATACAAAAAAAATGATGGGAGAAAAAATTCAGTATGCATCGTCTATTGAAGAAACACTGATGGATACAGATATGGTCTTTATCAATACGGATTGGGATGAAATTAAAACATTCTCTCTCGGTCAATACGAAAAGTTGATGAAGAGACCGGTTCTATTTGATGGCCGAAACTGTTACTCTTTAGACAATGTATCGGAATATAAGATTGATTATTTTTCAATTGGCAGGCAGCCGTGCTGTAATGCTTTGAACAGAACCTGGACACCCTCCACATAAGACGGCAATATCTTGCGCGCAATACTTAAACTCCCCCTCTTACTTTGTTAAGACGGGGGATTCCTGCGATTACCAGGCGAACGATCGATGTTAAACGTCGCTAATGTCTCATCGATCAGCTGATTGTTGAACCCGTGGTTTCATTCATCCCCCCCCCCCCCCGGAATAAGTGCTTTCTTGGATTCCCATTCTGGGATTGACACTGTAAGTTTGGGGCCTCACTTTTTATATTTCTTTAATTTCCATCGCTATTACAAATCTAGGACATTCGATAAGTGTAAGGATCTTCAGGCTCTTCAATCGTATTCCACTCCTCTACTAAGAGAAACGGAATTGTTGCTTTAAATGGCTGATAATATACGGATGATAACGTCCCTTTTACATGGATCCATTCGTCATCCTGAAGATCCATTTCTTCGGGAAATTCTACTAACATGCCAAAGGCTCCTGAATCTGCTACGCAATGAATAACACCAAAGCGTAGTACAAAGAGTTGATGATCATTCACCGATTCTCCTTTAAAAGAAAAACCATCAAACTCAATCGTTTTGTTCATAAATTCACCAGGGAAGTTATAAATGGTTTCCATTCCTTTTAAGTAGTTATCATCCTTTAAAACAACGCTCTTTTTAGAGGTGAATTCCTTCAGCTCTTCTTCCATCAATTCATCGTATCCTTCTTTTCCATAATACACACTTGTATCAGGCCGTAAATATTGAGTCTGGGCATATTGATCGGATGCTTCAACCTCTTCAATTGCTTGGAAAGAAAACCCCTTCGATTTTACAAGAGTTGAATCAAGCGTTGCAATTGGCAAAAAAAGTCCTGTCGCCAATGGAAAAATAAAAATCCCATAATGTATCCATCTCCAAAACAGCGGCTTATCTTTTTCATGCTCATGTGAATGATCACAGCAAGGCTCCTCTTCAGAAGTTGTGGCAACGTTATATATTTGCACAATCGTGAGAATAGCAAACGTAAAAATAGCGATATACGAAATATACTCATATTTCATATTAATATATTTCGATATGTTACCTGATGTATGAAGATGCCAAAAGAAATACGTAAAGACCATTAAAACCAATGCACGAAACATTTGTTTTCTCCTTCCTTACAACAGTAATGAGCCCAGGAAAACAAACAACGCAATAAGACCAATTAAATTAAAAACAAATCGTTTGTTAAATACACTAAGCATCATTAACATATTTTTAATATCAACCATCGGTCCAAAAACGAGAAAGGCCACCAATGCACCCGTTGAAAATGTTCCTCTAAAGGACGAGGCGATAAAAGCATCCGCCTCTGAGCATAGCGATAAAATATAGGCCAATCCCATCATGACCAGTGAAGATGTTACCTCTGTTTGACCAAGTTCAATCAATGTAGACGTTTTCAAAAAGGTCTGCATCGATGCGGCGATAAAAGCGCCCATAATTAAATATTTACCAACAGAAAAAAATTCATCCACCGCATGACGAAGCATATTGATAAACTTCTTTGAGAATGTTTGAGAAGCAGACTGATGACTGTGTGTATGAGCTGCTTTTTTCAAGAGTTCATTGCCTTTAAATTGATAAGATAAAAGAATACCAATTAAAAGGGCAACAATCAAAGACAATCCACCCCGATACAGCACCATATTCCACTGATTTCCAAAAGCGATATAAGTAGAAAATAATACGATAGGATTAATAATGGGTCCTGTTAACATAAAAGGAATGGCTGTATGAAGAGGGACCCCTTTTAACAATAACCTGCGGACAATCGGAACAATTCCACATTCACAAGCCGGAAATAAAGCCCCAATCATGGTTCCATATAAAACGGCCAGAAAGCGGTTTTTCGGCACTACTTTTGCCACCATTTCTTCACTAACAAACATCTGGATAAATCCTGCGACAAAAACCCCAATTAACACAAACGGAAATGCTTCTATTAAAATACTAATAAATATTGTATTTAATTGTAAAAAAACAGACAAAGTAAGCCTTTCCTCTCCAATTTTATTCGATTATTTTTTCGTTCGTCTTTAATCACATAACAAGACGCAGGGTATAAAAATGCTGAATTGTTGGCTTTACTAATAAATTAATACGGTGAAGTTTGATAAAAATAATTCGGCTTTTGAATCTCATTTTTATAGGTTTTATGATAAATATGTGTGGCAGCTGGTGATATTGGCGGGATGAGCCAGGCCCAATTACCTGTAACGGATCTACCCATACCCGTTTCTTTTTCTTCAAATTTTTTAAACTGTTGGGCCGCCGTATGATGGTCAACGATACTAACCCCATCTTCCTTAAAAGAATGTAACACAGCTGTATTCAATTCCAGCAATGCCCGATCCTTCCATAAAGACCTATTGCTTTTTACATCCAATTCCATTAAAGATCCTATTTGAGGAAGCATATTATATCGCCCTTCGTCAGCCAAATTTCGCGCCCCTATTTCCGTGCCCATGTACCACCCATTAAAAGGGGCTGCTGTATACGTAATGCCTCCTATTTCAAGCTTCATATCCGAGACCATGGGGACGGCATACCATTTAAGTTGTAAATCTTCAAACCATTGATAATCAGGGTGACGAATAGGAACTTCAAGAAGGAGTTTATCTGGAATATCAACTAAACGTGGACGTTGCTCATTCATTTGAATGACTAACGGTAAAACATCAAATTGACCAAATTTTGGTTCCCATCCGAGCTTTAGGCATACCTCCGTAAAAGCCAAGGAGGCCGGGTCTCCTATAACACCTTGTTCCATCTGATAACCTGCGTAACGAATTAATTGGTGATTCCATATACGTACCGTTTTACGAGTCGTTTTCTGCGGGAAAATCGTGATGGCAGGGCGTATACGGCCTTTATTCGTTGCCGTCTCTATATGCTCAAATAAAGCCTCAATGATTTCTTCTTCTGTGTTTACATGTCTCTTATCTATTACATGTAAATGATCCCAAAATAATCTTCCTATACAACGATTACTATTTCGCCAAGCCATTTTTGCTCCATATTCCAATTCTTCTGCTGTATGTTCATAATACCCTTTGCTTCCTAACTCTTTCTTAATATAACTTAGCCTATTTTCTAGTTCCTGATCCGTTTTATGTAGTTCTCTGTAACGAGAACGAATAAAGTCCTCTGCCTCTTTCAGTATATCGTTAATCAACATAAAGCCTCCTACGATCATGTCCTCATAATATACCATAGACAGATTTGAATAAATACGAGGCATATTTACCATGATTTCTCCACTTTATCTGTCATGTTCTGGCTCTTTTTCTGATGGAAACTTATTTCAAGAGAAACCAACATGAAGTCCTCTCTCTTCGAATACAATAGGCGTGGGAAATACAACGAGAGAGGTGAGTGGGCGATTCCTACATTTGTGACACAATCATTGGAGGAAATTCGATTTTGGTCACGGATTATGAAAGAACACGCTTTCTTTTTAAGTCTCGGATTTACCGCTGATCAGACAGAACTTATTAAAGAAGCCAAACAATTTATTGTGATATTTGAACGGATTGAAGAACAAGTTAGCCAGTATAATGAAAAAACGGATCCCGAGGTCATTCGAAAACTAAACATTCAAGTGTATCAAGCAGTTGCTTCTATTTGGGCTTATAAACGAAAAGTACTCGGACTCATATTAAGTTGTAAAATCACTTCAAATAATTATCCATTATTAGTTGACCATGTAAGCCGGGAAGCGTATTATTTTGCGAAACGATTGAAGGAATTGAATGAAGGAAAACTGAAACCTTTACCTGAAGCCATTATTAAAGAAAATGTCTTTTTCTTAAAGATCATGGCAGACCACGCGAAGTTTATCGGCCATTTGTTAGATCCTTCCGAGCGGAAACTCGTTGACCAAGCCCAAGAGTTCAGCAATGATTTCGATCAACTTCTTTTCCAAGCACAAGATTTGGACAGCATGCGTCCACAATCTGAAACAAAACCACTATTGGAGCAGTTTCTTGATCAGAATCGGGTGTCTGTTGTGTCGCTGCGGGACTTTAAGAAAACAGCACGGGATTTAATTGAAGCTTGTAAAATTAAGAGCAACATTCCCGCGCTTCTTGCTGATCACGTCTACCGGGAAGCAGACCACTTTCTTGATATTATTGATGCGTTTGATGCTCACCTTACATCACAAAAAGCGTAATGCTCCGGTTTGAACAAAATAAAGCGGCTGCCCCTTTTAGAAGGAAGACAGCCGCTTTATTATATGTTGTTTTGCCCCTTGAGTATTTTTCAAACGACTAATCGAATGTGATTTCCTGCTGGATCTTCCGTCACAAAAAAATCATCTTCAGCTATCACGGAAGCACCTATTCCCTGCAATTGTTCGATCGCTTTTCCTCTCGCCTCTTCATGTGGAAAGACGATCGTATACCAGTTTAACCCAACGCTGCTTTTCTGCGGAGCGGGGGCACCTGCACCTTGCCATGTATTAATCGCAATATGATGATGGTACCCGCCAGTAGCCATAAAAACAGCTTGAGGATAATGACTGACGACCGTAAAACCGAGTCCTTTTATATAAAATTCTTCTGCTTTTTGCAGATCGGATACGTGCAAATGAATATGACCCATAATCGTATCAGCCGGCAGCCCGTTCCATTCTGAATCGCTTTCGGCAAGAAGGCTTTCTCCATTCAAAGGGTCCGTTACCATCGAGACTTCCCCATTGGCCCACGTCCATTCAGAAGAAGGCCGGTCTCTGTACACTTCAATGCCATTTCCGTCTGGATCCGTAATGTAGAGTGCTTCACTTACAAGATGATCCGACGCGCCAAAACGGTAGCCTGTCTGAAGCAAATGCCGTAAAAAGATAGACAAGTCCGCACGATTAGGCAGTAAGATGGCAAAGTGATATAAACCGGATGTTCTTCCTTCTTTCGGTGTAACATCAATAGGCTGCTCAAGCGTTAATAACGCTGTTTTTCCATCTGTTGTTAAGACCGCTTTACGGTCTGTTTGTTCCAACACTTGAAAACCGATTACTTCTTGATAAAAAGCGAGTGCGGCCTCTACATTCATGACGTTTATACTAAGCGGTCCGACAAATGTATTTGGTTCGCGATGAAAATCTTCCATTTTTATGATCTTCCTTTCTTCGTTTTTATCTATCCATTTTGCTGGATGACCGTTCCCTACAATGCGCCCGCTAGTCCACCGTCTATATTCACAGCGGTCCCTGTTACGTAGGAGGCAGCATCTGAAACGAGGAAGGTGATGACGTTCGCTGCCTCGTCTGTGTTCCCGATTCGGCCAAGAGGAATGTGATGATCTTTTTTCATTGCATATTGTTCCCATGTAAGCTCCGGTGCTTGTTGTTTCCACTTTTTTTCGATTTGATCACTTCGAATCAAACCGATGCAGACAGTGTTCACCCGGATGTTGTCCGGACCGAGATCTTTGCTCATCGCTTTTGTAAGGGCCATGCCTGCCGCTCGGCTCACCGTAGTCGGCAAGGAAGAGGCTGGCGGTGTTTTGGCAACAGCCGCTGTCACGTTCACAATCGCGCCGCCGCCAACTTGCCGCATGTAGGGAATCGCATAGCGAGAACAATGGATAGCACCGAATAATTTCAAATCAAGGTCTTGGTGCCAAAGTTCCGTCCCCACTTGTTCAAATGAGTTAGCTGAGGAAGTGCCCGCATTATTGACGACAATGTCCAATCGTCCATATTTCTCTACAGTCGACGCGACAATTCGTTTGCAATCTTCTTCGTTCGTCACATCCGCTTCGCTATGAAACACATGCACACCTGTTTCTTCAAAAATACGATTCGCAGCAGCCTGTAGATTGGCACTGTTTCGTGCACATATCGTGACCTTTACGCCTTCCTTTACTAATTGCAGAGCGGTTTCTAGTCCAATCCCTTTACTTGCACCCGTAATCAGTGCGACTTTGCCTTTTAACCCTAATTCCATAGACGTCTCCCTTCTACAGCTTACTCATTTGCATTTTTATGAAATAAAGCCCCATCCACTGACCAAAGCTTACTTCCATTTACCGCTAAGAATAGAGCGATAACCAAAAAGGCAAGATCAAGTTCGTAACCGGCCATTTCCGCTGTTCCTAAGAAACCGATGGCGAGTTTCACTTTTAGTATAGCCCCAATCATCACGATTGCGAGCAATGCAGATACAATTTGTGTGCCAAGGCCCAAAATAAGTGCAATTCCGCCCACCAATTCGATTGTTCCCACAACATAGGCTAAAAATCCAGGGATCCCGATACTTTCAAACCACCCAGCCGTATTGCCAATACCGCCTTGAAATTTGACGAGCCCGTGTACGAAGAAACTAATTCCTAACACCATTCTTAATAAGAATATACTTACTCCTAATTTATTCATATTTATTTCCTCCTAAGTTTTTATTATTGATTAGATACATTTTTGAACCACGCCGTAAAATCATCGTAGTTTTCGTTGGATACGGTATGACCTTCCGGATAGGCCATAAATGTTGAAGCAGCTCCATGCTGTTTGTAAAATGCTTCTGCATTCACACCCCATTCATAAGGAAGGACTTGATCATGCTCGCCATGTGAAATGAATGCCGCCACTTGATCCATCGGTTGAATGTCGTACTCTTCTTTTACGAAAGCAGGAATATAACCGCTTAGCGCTATAATCCCTTTTATACGGTTTCCGAGCTTTAGTCCAAGTGTCATCGAAAGAATCGCTCCTTGGCTAAACCCCATTAAAAAGAGCTCATCGGTATTAACCGGGTACTCTTCCACCGCATATTCAATGAAATTCTCAAGTTTATTTATTGCGCTGTCAAATGCGTCTCTATGCGGATTTCCGAATCCTTGAATCGTGAAAAAAGCATAACCGGGCGGCTGTTCGATAGGACCTCTTATACTGAAAACAAACTGATTTTTATCCATTCCTGAGACGAGAGGCAACATATTCTGTTCATTGCTTCCCATTCCGTGCATTATGAAAATGGCTGGATATTTCTTTCCCTGTTCCATGTGTTCCGGACGGCGAAGTTCATAAACAAGCTCGGTTTCCATCTTTTCAACACCCTCCTTTTATATCTATTTAGAAATATAATATTCTTATTAGTGAACAATTTCGGTAAAAAAAAGCCAAATATTCTTTATTTTTCATCAAACTTCGCTTTTTAACGTGCCTCCAACAGCAAATCGATTTTTCGGCACTTCCTCGACGACTATACGAATGCTTTCCAATGGAATATCCAATGATTTCTGGACCGTATGCGTTACATCACGTATACACTGCTTAATTGTTTCATCCTCTCTGCCTTCCAGCATCGTTATGTGTATAATCGGCATCTTTTTCTCCTTTCGCTTGATGAATATTGTATTCTAATATGAATATTTGTTTTTTATAAAATAACATTATTCTATAGATACTGTCAATACACTTATGTTACGATGTAGTCTACATACCACTATTTTTGGAGGAATGAACGTGGAGATCGGCTCAAAAATACGGGATATTCGGAAACGAAAGAAAATAACGATTGCACAAATGAGCGAACAAATAGGGCTGTCTAAAGGATTTATCAGCAACATCGAAAACGACAATACGTCTCCCTCTCTTAATACGCTGCAAGCGATTGCAACCTTTCTAGACGTTCCGCTGCCCTACTTGCTTCTTGAAAAAAAACAGCATATGAAGGTTGTGAGGAAAGAAGAAAGAGTATACACAACGTTTAATGACATTAAAATAGAACATCTCACTTCAAGGAGCGGCCTGCGAATGATGCACGTCGAAGTACCGCCTGGTGCCTCAACCGGTGAAGCCATCGCCCACGAAGGAGAAGAAAGTCATCTCGTCCTAAAAGGCACGGTTCTTGCCGAACAAGGCGAAGATTCTATCATTGCGAAGGAAGGCGATTCATTCAGTTGGAATGCGAGCGTGCCCCACTTCGTAAAAAATATCGGAGAAGAAGAGGCGGTCTTACTCATTGCCGTCCACTCCGAAGATAGCCGGTTGTAAGATAGAACGTAACAAAAAAGAGCTGTCCGATACGTCAAAATTGTAACGACGTATCGGATAGCTCTTTTGATTGTCACTATTTAATCTGCGTTGATTACACAATTAGGCTGTGCGAAAACCTGTGTCTCCTTAACGATAAGCATTTTGAGACAAATCTTACGTTTACTTTAAAATTGTCACTTTAGGAGATAATTTGCGCTTATTTTAAGTGCTATTTTGCACATCCAACTTTAAAACCCAGCTACCTTCACATTAGAAGATTAGCTGGGTTTCTTCATTGTGGACAATTTAGTTTTTGATTAACGACTAGTGTAACCAGCATCAGCATGTATAGTTGTTCCAGTTACATAAGATGACTGGTCTGATGCTAACCAAAGGCTAGCTTGGGCAACTTCTTCGGCTTTTCCAAATCGATTCAACAGACTAAGCTGTGGAGCATAGTCTGCTTCGTTTAATCCAAACTGTTCTAAAGCTCCGCGAAGCATTGGTGTATCAATTGCACCTGGCGCCACGGAATTTACACGAATATTTTTGTCGCCATTTTCTAATGCGGCAACCTTTGTCATTCCTACTACACCATGTTTAGCAGCAACATAAGCAATATTGTTTGGTTGAGGTCGGAAGCCACTAACAGATGAAATGTTAACAATAGATCCACCCTGACCTTGTTTAATCATTTGTTGTAGTTCATATTTCAAACATAGTGCCGTTCCTGTAAGATCAACAGAGATTAACTTGTTCCAGTAATCTTCATCAAACTCTGCAGCTGGTTTATCATCTGGAGTTAAAGCTGCGTTATTAACAGCTACATCAAGACGACCATATTTTTCTACGGTAGCATCAATCATTTTTTTAACTTGATCTGCTTTAGAAATATCAACTTTTACAAAATATGCAGTTCCTCCATTAGCTTCAATTTCAGAAACTGCTGCTTGTCCTTTTTCTTCGTTAAAGTCGGCAACTACTACTTTCGCTTTTGCTTCTGCAAAAAGTTTTGCTGTAGCAAGTCCCATACCCATTGCTGCACCTGTTATAATTGCTACTTTACCCTCTAATACTGGAAACGTCATTTCAATCACTCATCCTCTCAGATTGCAGTTTTTCATCTACACTTAGATTGCGTGTTTTTGAAAATCCTTTATATATTTTCCTTCTTCAATGAATATTATTTACTATTTAGTAATAATTGGAATTATCAGCGTGCTGTCCAAGCACCATCAACTGTAACGACTTCACCATTGATGAATTTAGATTCGTCTGAACCGAGGAATAATGCAGTTGCTGCGATATCTTCAGCTTCCCCTCCGTTAAACGGTCCAAGATCTCCAAATGTTTCTGCACCAAGTGGATCTAAATTTGTTATAGCAGCCGTCATACCAGTTGCAATTGAACCTGGTGCAATTACATTTGCACGGATCTTACCGTTTTCTCGACCATAAAATGCTGCTATATTTTTTGTAAGCCCGATTACAGCGTGTTTTGACATTGTGTAAACTGCTCCACCACGAGCACCTAGGTAACCAGCAATTGATGCAACATTTACGATTGTTCCGCCAGATTCTTGTTCTTTAAATACTTTGATTGCAGAACGGCATGCATAAAATTGACCGTTTAAGTTAACACCCATTACACGTTCAAATAATTCGTTTGAAGTGTTTTCAACTGATGCCATATTATCAAAAATTCCAGCAATATTTGCTAAGATATCTAATTTACCGTACTCATCTAAAGCTTTTTGAATCATTGCTTCTACATCTACTTCTTTTGATACATCTGTTTTAATTGCAACAGCTGTACCACCAGCTGCTTTAATAT
Source organism: Domibacillus sp. F004 (assembly GCF_057814295.1). Classification (NCBI taxonomy): domain Bacteria; kingdom Bacillati; phylum Bacillota; class Bacilli; order Caryophanales; family Bacillaceae; genus Domibacillus; species Domibacillus sp. F004. Next base: position 448,981 of record NZ_JBVATB010000002.1, on the reverse strand, counting down.
CTTCGAGCGTCTCATTCATTGAAGCTTCGTTAAACTCAGCTAAAACAACTTTAGCGCCTTCTTTTGCATATAATTTTGCAGTTGCACGCCCCATACCAGAACCGGCACCTGTTACGATTGCTACTTTTCCTGCTAATCTTGTCATATTGATCTTCTCCCTTATGCTGAAAATGACTAAATAATTAATTGGAATTTATCTCGAATGCGAGATATCTGAAACAATTCAAGCATAAAACATATATGAAAGGGCTTCAATATGCAATAATAAGAGAAATGTATGATAATCAACAGATGAATTAATTTTGTACGTTAAAAGTGTAAAAAGGAGCTTTCATATGCCTATACCACATCCCGATAAACGTGTAAAAAGAACAAAAGAGAAGTTCAAAACTGTCTTATTATCGTTGATGGAAGAAAAATGTTTTCATAACATTACGATTACAGAAATCGTAAAAGCTGCGGATTACAATCGAGGAACTTTTTATGCCCACTTTGAAAAAAAGGAAGATTTATTGGATGAGATAATTGATGAGATGTTTGAAAAAATGACCGAAGCTTATAGGAAACCATATCTCAATTTATCAGTTGTAGATTTCAATGAAATACCTTCTAATTCAATTGTCTTATTTGATCATTTCTTAGAAAATAAAAAATTTTACAAGCTTATGCTGAGTCCAACTACAAACTATAATTTTCATGAAAAAATGAGAAAAAGATTAGATCAGTTATTCAGAGAAGAGTTTGAATTCTCGTTTACTGAGATAGATCCTAATATTGATATAAATCTTTTTAGCACGTATCGGATACATGGTATTATTGGATTGATACTAGAATGGATTGACAATGATTTTATACAATCATCTTCGTATATGGGAGATCAACTCATACATATATTGAGATTTTATACACCGAAAATCTATATAAAAAGATAAAAGATTAAAGGAATATCACCGGTCCACAATGCATTTATGAAGTAAGAATTGGTTTGGAGCTTTATACCATTTGTTCATTTATAATGAGCTCTCATGCTGAACTAAAAAATTTCTTCAAATTTGAACAACTGGTACTAAACACAAAAATCTATTGGTAAACCTTCATAAGATCATATGCAGCACAAAAAAAGATAGACAAAGCGGATAATATCAATCTGCTTTTATCTATCCTTTTATTTTTATTTAACATTACGCTTCCGTCTTTTTCCATAAGACGACCATCATCACCGTCACAATCGTAAATGCGATCAGTGCGAGAAACGGAATGGTGATAAAGCCGAATACATTAATATATTCTCCTGAACACGGCACACCGCTCGTGCACATTTCAAATTTCTGCACGGCTGGCACTTTTTGAAGGGCATAATGATACCCTGACATGCCCATTCCAGAAACGGACAGCGGCAAAATGTACCGATAGATATGACGGTCATTCCGGTAAAACGCAATGCCGAGCAGCACGACGAGCGGGTACATTAAAATGCGCTGATACCAGCAAAGGGTACACGGCACAAACTCCATCCGCTCACTGAAAAACAAACTGCCGAGCGTCGCTATAATCGCTGCCAGCCAAGCAGCGAGAAGGGGTTTATTCACCATCTGCTGCGGCCTCTTCCACCATTTCAACCAGATCATCAAAAGAGTTTCCTGTAAACTCTTTTCCATCTACAAACAAAGTAGGTGTGCCAGATACACCGAGTTGTTTCGCCGTCTCTGTATCTTTTTCCCACGCACCCATTGATCCGCCGTTCTCGACAATACTCATGACGCTTGCGACTTCTTCCTTCGTCGCGATTTCAGCCAATGTTTCTTCTAAAAACTCATTTGTATATAAATCAACCTTTTCAAACGATAAATCCGCCGGCTGTTTGCTGTACATCAATTCATGGAACTTCCAGAACTTCTCATTTCCCAGTTCCTGATACACGGCTTCTGCAAACTGCGCTGAACGATTTGAATCGACATTAATGAACGAATAATTCATAAAATAAAACTTCGCTTTTCCTGTCTGCACAAGTTCTTGATCGATCAACGGAAAAAACGAATCGTTGAAATCTTTACATACCGGGCATTTATAATCCCCGAACTCCACAATATTGACCGGTGCTGATTTTTCTCCGACAAACGGCTGGCTCGCGTATTCAATATGTGCCGCCTTTTCTGCTGCGTTTGATAAAAAAATAACACCAGCCATACAAACAGCAAATAACCCAACAACCCAAAATATTCCTTTGGCCAAAACCTTTCACTCCTAAATACTACATGATGTAGTGTAATTGATGAAAAAAGATCATTTACGACAAGGCGTAAATGAATAATACACAAATGATCGTAAAAATAGACAACGATGTAACAGCTGACTTCAGCGGCACATTCAAAGAGAATTCGGTTAACGGATCCAGTATATAATGAATGCGATAATTAACGGACGTATCCGCAAATGAAACGTACGAAAACGGCATCTTCATCTGCCTGCCTGCTTTTAACATTTTAAGGAGCGCACTGCCAAGATCAACCGATGACCCTTGCTGATGAATCGTATATTCATCAGCAAGCAGCTCTTTCGCAATCTTATACTGCTCCCGTACCCATCTTAAAATGGGCATGTACCACATAATCGACGCGAAAAATGACACGATGAAAACCTTCAGCGGATCATGGTTTTGTTGATGATGGATTTCATGATGCACGACTGCCTCAAATTCATCGTTACTCAACATTTCCCGAAGGCCTGTTGAGAGCACAATTTTCGGGCGAAAAAACCCCATCGTCACTGCAATCGGCACGGGATACGAAATGATGTGAATGTCTCTTCCATATGTTTCATTCATTTCCCGCGTAAGTGAGTAATCTATATACGGATTAAAAAATCTTTTCATGCGGGCTGCATAATACCACTGCGTTCCCAATTTCCAGATCGACAGCAGCAACGTACTGAACACGAGCGCATCGAGTGCGTATTTAAGAAAAGACAGCCCGAATGCCTTCATCGCATTATGACAGACAACAATAAGATTAAACCGCATATCTAGGCCGGCGAACATGGACAAAACATACAGCCCCATTTGCGTAAAAATTGTTCCCGCAATGATGAGACACGCGATAAACATCGTTTTCGTCTGACGTTTGGACATACGTTATCGTTCCTTCTTCAATTCTTTTATTTTTTGCTCGAGCCGGGCGACGAGATCATCATCCGCATCATCGAGCGCGTCAATCATATGACTGACGACAACGCTTCCGAATTCATCCATCAATTCATGCGTCATCTCTTTTGACTGCGTATTGACAAACTCTTCTCTCGTTAATACCGGCTTATACATCGTCGTTCTGCCTTCCGCCCGTTTCTGTAAAAGACCTTTTTCGACGAGCCGGTTCATCACGGTCATAACTGTATTGAAATTCGTTGCTTTCTCTTTTTCGAGCTCAAGCTGCACCTCTTTAATGGTCCGCTCTTCGCCGCTCCAGAGTATGTCCATTATTTTCGCTTCAAGGGGACCGAAAAAACGCTTCAAACCGCTTTCGTTCATGTTAAACTTTTGTATTTTCATTCGATGGCCACCTCACATTACTCATTGTAGTGTGAGAACGGTTCTGAGTCAAGAATCGTTTATCTGACCGCTCCCGCGGCTGAAGCTTTAGGGTTCTTTTTCGCAAAACATCCCACTTACATCTCCTAAAAGAAGAGAAAGGGCGGAACTTTTAGCGAACAACTCTTGAGAGAAATGCAGCCTTCCAAATCTGTAACATGTTTGAAACAAAATCTTAACAATCTTTCCCATATATTTCATGTATACTACGAATTGTAGTATTCATTCACTACAACCTGTAGTTTACATTGGAAAGGGGCATATTTATGCAAATTGGCACAGTCATTTTACGAGTTGTTCTTGGCCTTATTTTCTTCATCCACGGACTCGTCAAATTTCAAGGCGGCATCGGCAACATGGCCGGATTTTTTGACAGCGTCGGCATTCCTGGTTTTATGGCGTATATCGTTGGCGGCATTGAACTGATCGGTGGCATTGCAATGATGATTGGTCTCGGTACCCGGATCATTGCCGCCCTGTTCGCTCTTATTTTACTCGGCGCCATTTTCACCGTCAAACTATCTGCCGGATTCTTAAACGGTGGATACGAACTCGACCTTATATTACTGGCCGTTTCGATCCATCTCGTACTCACAGACAAAACACCATATTCTATTGATTCAAAACTAAAAGCAGCTTCCTGAAAAGGAAATGAAAAAAGACTCATTCCCTTATAAATAAAGGGAGTGAGTCCTATTGTTTTAAGCCCCATCTGCTCTATCTTCACTTTATTTATTACACCCGCCCTTCCTTGCTACTAGATAACCTGTTTATTCAATAGCAGCGCTCACCCATTTTCCAATCAGCCCATTTTAAACAGTTGAAAAACGCCAAAACCGGTTGGCTGTTGGTGGAGCGAGTCGTCCCAATCCGCAGCTTTTCGATTGATGTAGCGGCTTCCATGAAGTACCGTTTTGCTTTATATACACTTCATGATGCGGCGCTTCGTCATGCTCCCCGCTCAAGTCAAACACTCCATTTTTGTAAAAGGTCATGTACACTTCATATACGATCGACGGTGCCATCATAAGCGGATTGCTAACCGAATGGGTCAATAAAAACGACACTTTCTCTGAGTCCTCCTGCACCGTTTTCACTTCAATTCCTTCATTAGACGCCTTATCCTGCTCCAGCAGCTGCTTGTTCCACGAGTACCCTTTCGACTCGCCCACATCCCGCGCAAGCGACACTTCACTGCCGCTTACTTTTACATCTGCACGCGTCCTGTACTTGCTGGAACCCGGATTAAACGCACGGTCATCCCCCGCAAAAAACCGCGTCTTTGAAAACAGATTTGGATTCAACACCCACTTTTCTTTCAAAAACGTCATATACCGAATAAACCAGTCTTTTTCGCGATCCACAGGCTCACGGTTCAAATGGGACGACAGCCGGCCGATTTCTTTGTCGATAAAAAATGTTTCAACGAGCGCATCGTCTTCATTTTCTGTAAACTTGATAAATTCAATTATTTTCGAAATAAGCGACGGTTCCTCTGTCTCCTCTTCATCTGCCATTTGCATAAAACGTGTTGCTTTTATGCGGTAGGTGTACCATTCATCCTCATTCAGTCCATGATCATAAAACCCCGCTTCCTTGACCGTCCCGGCATAATCACCATTCCGGTAAATTTCGTATTCCTCGACCCCTCTAATCCCTTCCCAGGCGATCGCCACTTCGCTTTCTTTTATAACAGTCGTTAGAATGAGCTCCTGAAGTGGAATATCCTTATTTTTCTCTTCCCTCTCTACAGCTGTAGCCGTCTGTATTTTCAGCGACTCGTTGTCTGTTTCGATCAAATAAGAATAAAGCGTGCCCCCCGTTAACCCCCTATCGGTAAATTCAGTATTGGGCCCGTTGTATACTTCCTTGCCTTCTTTAAACACTCGGAAAGCTTGTCCATTCCCCGTCCAACTAAAGGAAATGCGGTCCGGTGTCTGTGATACTTTTTTAATTTTTAACTCACTCATAAAAACCCACCTTTCTTCTCTTTCTTTACCCCCTTTTTTCGTTTTTAAATTTCCATCTGCACTGTGCCGAATTTTGGTTTTAATGATAAAAAAAGAAGGCCCCCTCCCCTAACAATAAGAGAAGAAGCCTGCTTTGTTATTTTTTAAAAAGTCTTAGCCAATTTTAGCTGCTGTAAAGACAACCGGGCCAACAATTAACGCTCTATCAAAAACGCTATCTTTAACGACTTCTGCTGTTAAGAAGTATTTTGTTTCATCGTCATCGTCGTCACAAGAAGTAAATTTATTTTTATACATAGGATCTACATGAATAAACGTTGTTGTTTCCGCTTTTTGCTCGAGTTCATCCACACCAATTCCCTGTTTTGTCGCAAAAATGACCTCGCCATTTTTTGATCCTTTTCTAATTCGGAACAGTACGACAATATCGCCAAATTGTTCCACTGGAATAACGTTGTCTGATTTCCACCCTACTGTCGCAGCTAACCACACTACATGATGCCCGTTACATTTGTCTTTATCATCATGGTCTTTGTCATCTTCCGGACAGAATTTAATTTTCGCTAATACGTCTTCCTCGCCTTTATGAACTACTTTCAACGGATCTTGCATCGGCATGCTACGAGGCTCATCATAACGAAATTTTTTCAAATCATCTTGATCGTGCATTTTTTTGCGTTTATCCTCCTCTTCATGTTTGTCCTGCTCACAACGATGATAGCTGTTGCAGCGTCCACAGTTCTTGCGGTGATTGTCGTTGTCGTGCTTGCAGTGATCACATTTCCAATGCTTTTCACTCAATACAATCTTCTCCCTTCCCTTAGTTCTATTTTTTTTAAACAACCAACTAACATAATTGGTATACTTCATAGTATGAATGCTTGAATTGACGGTATAGTTCATCTAACCATCTTTAGAAAATAGTTTTTACATTTTATTAAAATATTCTATCAACCTGATTTTAAGATAGCGATTGTTCACAAACGATGGATTCGAACTCAATCTTATGTTACTGGCCGTTTCGATCCATCTCGTACTTACAGGCAAAACACCTTATTCCACTGATTCAAAACTAAAAGCAGCTTCCTAAAAAAATTTTTGTTGAAACAAAAAAACACTCAATCTCTTAAAATGAAAGAGATTGAGTCTGCCTCATCTACTTTTTAAAATGAATGTTAGCCGATTTTAGCTGCTGTAAACACGACTGGACCAACAATTAACGCTCTATCAAAAACGCTATCTTCAACAACTTCTGCTGTTAAGAAGTATTTTGTTTCATCGTCATCGTCGTCACAAGAAGTAAATTTGTTTTTAAACAACGGATCTACATGAATAAAGCTTGTTGTTTCCGCTCTTTGCTCGAGTTCATCTTCACCAATCCCCTGTTTTGTCGCAAAAATAACTTCTCCATTTTTGGATCCTTTTCTAATTCGGAACAGTACAATAATATCACCAAATTGTTCCACTGGAATAAAGTTGTCTGATTTCCACCCTACTGTAGCAGCCAACCACACTACATGATGCCCGTTACATTTGTCTTTATCATCATGATCTTTGTCATCTTTCGGACAAAACTTAATTTTCGCTAATACGTCTTCCTCGCCTTTATGAACCACTTTTAATGGGTCTTGCATCGGCATGCTACGAGGCTCGTCATAACGAAATTCTTTCAAATCATCTCCATTGTGCATTTTTTTACGTTTATCCTCCTCTTCCTTTTTATCATGCTCACAACGATGATGGCCGTTGCAGCGTGCACAGTTCTTGCGTTGATGGCCGTTGTCGTGCTTGCAGTGATCACATTTCCAATGCTTTTCACTCAAATCAATCTTCCCCTTCCTTTAATTTTATTTTTTGAAACAACCAACTAATATAATTGGTATACTTCATACTATGAATGCTTGTATTTTTGGTATAGTTTATCTAACCATATTCAAAAATAGTTTTTACATTTTATTAAAGTATTCTATCAACCTGATTTTAAGATAGTGATTGTTACCGAATTTCTTCACCATAACGAAAAAAAGCCCCGTCAGCCGGGACTTTTTGATCATTATTAATGAAAAGGAACTTTGTCAACACCAAGTTCAGAAAGCTTTTCTTTTGCGTCTTCCATCAATGCTTCCGCTTCTGCTTTTGTTTCATCATCTAATCCTTCTAATACCTTTTCTTGACCACTTTTGCCGCCACGTTCAGGGCGTTTAATTCCTAACGCTGCCAGCTGTTCTTCAGATTCATCATGTGTGATAGTACCGGCATGCTGTTTTTCCATAATCGCTTCCGCTTTTGCTTTCGTTTCATCATCTAAATTAGCGAATGGATCGCCTTTGCCGCCACGTTCAGGACGTTCAACGCCTAACGCTGCCAGCTGTTCTTCAGCTTCATCATGTGTGATGGTACCGGCACGCTGTTTTTCCATAATCGCTTCCGCTTTTGCTTTCGTTTCATCATCTAAATTAGCGAACGGATCGCCTTTCTCTCCACGTTCCGGAAATGTTACGCCAAGTGCCTTCAGCTGTGTTTTCGCTTCATCTTCTGTGATCGTGCCTGCTTTTTTCTGTTCCATAATCGCTTCGGCTTTTGCCCTCGTTTCATCATCTAAACCGGCAAACAGATTACCCTTTGCGCCCTTCTCCGGCAAATCCACACCGAGATCGGCGAGTTTTGTGCGAAGTGTATCCATGATGGTTTCTACTTTTTCCTGTGTCGCGCTGCCTGCTGTCGTATCACTCGCGGCTAGTGCCGGTAAACCAGCAGCACTTAATACACCGAGTGATAAGGTACCTGTCATAACATAATGAACTAACTTGTTTTTCTTCATTTACTTTCCTCCTACATGTGTATTGGATTGTTGCACTACCTACTTTAACCAGATTTGGTGAAAGTACGGTGAAAATTACTTCGCTTGTGCCTGTAACGTTAAGCTGATTTTTTGTTGTTTGCCGTTACGATAAACCTCAATCGTTACTTTGTCGCCAATTGATGCTTTATTATATAAATATTTGCGAAACCCAGCTGTCCCGCTCACGGCTGTATCGTTTACTGAAACGATCACATCGCCCTCTTCAAACCCAGCTGTATCAGCCGTTGATCCTGTTTCTACTTGCGTAATCACTGTTCCTTCCGTTACAGTTGCAGGCAGGCTTAACTGTTGCTCTAAAACATTTCTCGATAACGCATTCACATCTTCAAGGCCGACACCAAGATACGCACGCTGCACTTCCCCTGTTTTCATCAATTCTTCAATGACCGGAATCGCCTCTTCCGATGGAATCGCAAATCCGAGTCCTTCTACGCCCGATTCGGCAATTTTTAAGCTATTAATGCCAATCACTTGACCTGCGCTATTGATTAAGGCGCCCCCGCTGTTCCCCGGGTTGATCGCCGCATCCGTTTGAATCACGTTTAGTTCCCATTCTCCGGCAGATGTCGTCACAGGTACTGCCCGATCGATCCCGCTGACAATGCCTTCTGTCACCGTGCTTGATAAATCAAGACCGAGCGGATTGCCGATGGCAGCGACTTGTTCACCTAATTTCAACACACTTGAATCCCCAAAACTGGCTACTTCCGTTATGTACGAGCTGGAAATTTCAAGAACAGCCAAATCTGTTAACGGATCTGCTCCAACGATGTTAGCGTCCACGCGCTCACCATCTGCAAGCGCCACTTCTACTGTATCCGCTCCTTCAATGACATGATTATTCGTGACGATGTAGCTTGTCTTTTCTCCCTTTTTAAAAATCACGCCAGATCCTGTGCCGCTTTCCGTCTGTTCAGCCTCCCCGTTCGACATGTCCATAGCGGGACCTCCGAACATATTCATCTGTTCCTGTGCCTGCAAATTGACCACCCCGACGACCGCTTCATCAATTGCATCAATCGCGCTAACAAGGTTAGTAGACGATGCGGCGGTCGATGTCGGCTGAACGTTTATACTGCTTGCTGACTCATTTGCGGCTGTTTCAGTCTCTTGTGTTGAGATACTCATAAGTGCCGGGGAAAGATAAAACATCATGGTTCCACCCGCTAAAACTCCTGTAAACGATGCCGCTGCTATTTTCATAAATCCTCTTTCTTTTTTGTCCGGTTTGCTAGACCATTCTTCTGTTTCCATCTGTATTCGCTCCTTTTTTATTTGACTATATTTGATTTGACTTCATTGTAAAAAAGAAAAGTGAAAACAAGGTGAAAGGAAAAGATAATTTGACATTGATTCTTGCCATAACAAAAAGCAGTCTCAAAAGCCCGTTACTTCCTCGCTTTTGAGACCGCTTGCTCCAATGGAATGTTTACCGTAAAGGTACTTCCTTTATTTAGTTCACTTTCGACGCTGATCGTGCCCTTATGACTATCCACAATCCACTTCGCAATCGATAAACCGAGCCCATGTCCGCCAAGTGCTCGTGTTCTAGATTTATCAGCACGGTAAAAACGGTCAAAAATACGGGCCTGCTCATCAGGATGAATGCCGATTCCTTCATCTTTTACAGATATTCTCCACTCCCGCTCTTGTTTCGTCAACGTCAGTGTCACGTGACCTCCTTCTGGTGAATATTTCACTGCATTATCAAGGAATAGATAGATAAGCTGCTTTATTTTCTCGCGGTCGCCCATCACAATCATTTCATCTGGTGCATGTAAATGAAGCGTAATGTGATTGGCTTCGGCATGAGGCTTTAACGATTCAATTACATTTCTCGCTTCCACCTGTAAATCCATTCGTTCATGTGGTCGTTTATCCGCCCCAGAATCCGCCCGTGCCAGTAGGAGCAAATCACTCACAAGACCGGTCATCCGTTTCACTTCCGACTTCATGTTTTTCAATAGTTTCCTAGCAAATGGATCTTCTAGGGCACCGTCGGTCATTTCCATCGCATTAATCGATGACAGCATGACACTAAGAGGCGTACGCAATTCATGCGATGCATCACCGACAAATTCTTTTTGCCGGTTAAAAGCCGTTGAAATCGGCTCCATCGCTTTTTTCGACATCAGGTAGCTCATCAAGATGGCCACACCGGCGAATAAAACCGCGAGACCGATAAGCACAATCAACAGCCAGTCAAACAACTGATACGCAAACGAAATGTCTTTTCCAATATAAATCATGCCAATAAACTGATTGTTATAAAAAAGCGGGCTGCCGTCAATCATGAGCCGAACCTGAACGGCAGCAGGCGGGTTTTCAATCTGTTCGCCGCCAAGCCTACGTTCTTGAAACGTTACTTTCAGCGTTTCTTCGCGAATTTGATTCCTCTGTGGCACCCATCCTACGACGAGGTCGAGAAGTTCTTCACGCATGTGCGGCATTGTTTCACTGCCCATCACAAGATTCCCTTTTGAATCGACCACATAGTAAAAAAACTGGTCCACACCAGCGAGTACGAGCTCCTGGCTGCTGAGCCCCCGTAATTCATTGCGGGCACTTTCGGCTAAATAATCACGAATAATCCGTGTTTCCTGACGAGTCAAATCTTCTAATTCACGATGCTGATCACGCAAAATCACCACGTAAAGAAGAGAATAAACGACAACAATAAACAACAGAAGAAACAGCATGAGCAAGCCGCTATATTTCAATGTTAATTTCGTTTGTGTGCCTTTAAATAAGTCTTGATCGATGCGTTTAAAGAACGGAATCCTCAACTTTATACCCGACCCCTCTTACACTTTGAATGATATTCTGCGACTCAAATATATCCAGTTTTTTACGCAAAAGTTTCACGGTCGCATCGATCGTTTTCGTCGTCACATCCGTGTCATATCCCCATATCCGGTCCAGCATCACATCACGCGTCAATACTTGCCCTTTATTTTGTACGAGCAAATCAAGAAGCTGAAATTCGCGCGGACTTAGCTGAATGGACTTCTCACTTTTATGTATGGTCTGGCTATTTCGGTTCAGTTCAATTCCTTGAATCGACACCGTTTCTTCAATGATCGGTGCATAATTTCGGCGCGTCAATGCACGAAGCCGGGCGAGCAATTCATCGATTTCAAACGGCTTGACGAGGTAATCGTCCGCTCCTGAATCAAGTCCTGTAATCCGGTCTTCCACCGCATCTTTTGCTGTCAGCATTAAGATCGCACCTGAATACCCATCACGGCGCAAATCGCGGCACACATCGACCCCATCGCCGTTGGGCATCATCCAGTCCAGAATAAGCACATCATAGTGCGCCGAACACGCATAATCATACGCCTCTTCCCCTTCTTTTACCCAATCCACTTTATATCCGCCTTTCTTTTTTAACATGAAACAGATTAATTCGCCAAGCTGCACATCATCTTCCGCAAGCAAAATGTTCACCTTAGTCCACTTCCTTTCCCTTTCTATCTTACCAGTTTTAAGCGAGAAGACTCCACCCTCCTTAATGAGAGAACAGAAGCCTCCTAGGATTTCCTTTAAAACAAAAAGCCCTACAAGATGACAATCACCTTGCAGGGCTAAATGACTTAGTTTTCTTCTACTTCTTTACGGTTTTTCTTGAATAGCTTCGATAATAGTTCATAAGCAATTGGTACAACAATTAATGTTAATAACGTCGAACTTATTAAACCGCCAATGACCGTAATACCAAGGCCTTTCGAGATTAAACCGCCACCGCCTGAGCCGATTGCCAATGGAATTAACGCCCCGATCGTTGCGATCGCTGTCATTAGGATTGGACGCAGACGCGTGGCACCAGCTTCTAGAATGGCTTCACGCATCGTCATACCATCACGTTCCATATGAATAATGCGGTCTACGAGTACGATCGCGTTTGTTACAACAATACCGATTAACATAAGGAGACCCATCATGACCGATACAGAAATGGTTTCATCCGCGATTAATAAACCAACAAATGAACCAATTACCGCAAATGGTAATGAGAATAGGATCGCAAATGGTGCGACACCCTCACCGAATGTTACAACAAGGATGAAGTACACAATGGCGATTGCTGCAAGCATGGCTACGCCAAGCTGTGTAAATGTTTCTGTCATATCTGCAGCTACACCCGCAACGCCCATTGTAACACCTTTAGGCAAATCTAATTGTTCAATTTCTTCATCTACTTCTGATGTTGCTTTTGAAATATCTTCATCAAGAATTGTCCCTGAAACTGTTGCATAATACTCCCCTTGACTACGTGCAAGTGTATTTAATGTCGTGCCTTCCTCAACGGTTACAAGCTCCGAAAGCGGCATTGACACGCCCTGTGCTGTCGGTACTTCTTTTTCTAACATTTCATCAATCGATTTTGGTTGTGCAGCTTGTTCCTGCTGAACGACTACTTCTAATGTGTCACCGTCTTTTTCAACCGTTGTTAGGACTTCCTGTGTTGTTATTGGGTTTAACATCATGACAATTTGACCTGTTGTTAATCCATACTGCAGTAATTCATCTTGTGCTACTTTGAATGTATATTCCACATATGCATCCTCTGCACTTGAAGTAACGTCTTCTAAGCCGTCATTTTTACTCATGATGTCTTCTACCATTTTCACAGATTCATTTAGTTTGTCTAAATCTTCACTGTAGAATGTGTAGCTGACTTCATTTGTAGCCATCGACATAGAAGTGAAGTTCTGGCTCTTCCATTCACCCGTTTGGCCAATGTTAAATACATACTCTTCAATTTCCTCACGTGACTCTGGAAAATCCTCCATTTCCGGGTCAAAGATTAGGTACATTAATACCCCGCCTGCTCCGCCACCCATCATTGCTGTCGTCGGATCTCCACTTTCCGTTACCGATAATTGAACGATATCGATTTCATTGCGTTTTAGTAACTCTTCTTCGACCACTTCAACATTTTTTAACGTATCTTCCATTAACTCGCCTGCTGCTGGTGTATACGTTAAGTACATCACTTTTTCTTCTTCACTACCCATGAAACTAAAACCGATTAATGGGGTCAATGCCAAACTACCAGCTAACAAAACAACAGCAGTGAGGGAGGTAACAATTTTATGATTAAGCGTCCATTCCAGGATACCTTTATACCATTTAGCTAATTTTCCCGTCTCTTTATGACTGCTTTCTGTCTTTTCACTGTATAGCTTTTTCTTAAATAAGAAGTGAGATAATGCAGGGACGATGGTAATGGCAACAATTAACGAAGCACCAAGCGCAAACGTCATCGTTAATGCGAACGGCATGAACAGCTCCCCGACCATACCGCCAACGAAGATCAGTGGTGCGAATACCGCAACCGTCACTAATGTTGATGACATGATTGGTTTAAACATTTCAATTGTCGCTTCACGTATAAGAGCACGTCCTGTTAATTTCTCTTTTCTTAAATGCAGACGGCGATAAATATTTTCAACTACTACAATGGAGTCATCGATGACACGACCGATAGCAACCGTAATCGCACCAAGCGTCATAATATTTAGCGTAATATCCAGCCAGTTTAGCAGCAATAATGCCATAAAAATTGAAACTGGAATTGATATGATTGAAATAATGGTTGATTTGAAATCCCGTAAGAACAGAAGGATAATTAAGACGGCAATTAAACCGCCAAATACCGCTTTTTCAATCATCGTTGAAACCGATTCTTCAATTGGTTCTCCTTGGTCAATGGATATATCGATGACAAGACCATCGATTTTTTCCTTTTGCTCCTTCACTAACTCCTTCACCTTGTTTACAACATCAACCGTGTTTGCTTGCTGTCCTTTGACAATTTGAATGGCAATGGCATTTTCACCGTTTGTGCGTGAAACCGATTGTACTTTACCAACGACTTCAATTGTAGCGATCTCACTAAGTTTCACAAATGGCGATGGATTTGCGGCTGTTGGTGTGACAGGAATAAGCATTTCCTTCAATTCATTAGCTGTCATAAACTTGCCATCCACCGATACAGCTTGTTCACCTTCTTCAAACTCGTAAAGCCCTAATGAAACAGCAAGGTCACTTGCTTGAATCATTTCTTTTACTTTCTCTTCTGTTAAGTCATATTGGGCCAGCTTTTCTTTGTTATATGTAAGCTGCACTTCTTCAATATGTTGACCTGTAATCGTTGCAGATGCAACACCCTCGATTTTCTCGATTTTCGGAAGTAAAATGTCCTCTACTGTCGATGTTAATTCAACAATATCCTCTTCCTCACTACTTACACTTAACGCAACAACCGGCATCATATTCATGCTAATTGCTGTAATGGTTGGCTCTTCTGCTTCTTCCGGTAACGTAATCCCATCTAACGCAGAATCTAAAGCACGTTTCGCCTCGTCCATATCTACACCATAATCATATTCCACCTGAATACTGGACATGTTAGAATAGGAATTTGAATAAACAGATTTCACATCTTCAAGATTTTCTACCGCTTCTTCCAACGGTATGGAAATATCCTCCATAACTTGTTCAGGAGTTGCTCCAGGATATACGCCCATTACCATTAAGTAGGGAATCGAAATATCGGGAATCGTCTCTGTTTTCATTTGTGTACCTGAATAAATACCAGATGCCGTAATGATAATGGTAAGCAACCACACTGCTAATTTATTCTTTAAGACAAAATTGACTAAACCTTTCACTTATACACCTGCCCTTAATTGACCTATTAAACTCAATTATTTATAATAATGACTAATTGGTCAATTGTCAATGATATTACCTAGGAGCGAATAAAATGATAAAAAAACAATTAATTATGGAAAAGGCATTAGAACTTTTTGCAAAGCAAGGTTTTGAATCCACTTCTATTCAACAGATAACAGAGCATTGCGGTATTTCTAAAGGCGCTTTTTACTTATCTTTCAAGTCAAAGGACGAATTGATTTCAGCTTTAATTGATCATTTCATGATGCAATTCACCTCTGATATTGACTATGTAGTCAAAAATACAAAGGATGATGAAGTACTTTTATACGAATTTTATTACACAACGTTTAATTCTTTTCATAAGCATTCCGATTTCGCCAAAATTCTCATCAAAGAGCAAACGCAATCCTTTAATGAAGAATTCATTTTAAAAATTCATTATTATGACAAATTAATGGAAAACATTATCTTATCAATGATTGAGCGATTATATGATGAAGAGATCAAACATACAAAATATGATTTAATTTATTGCATTAAAGGCTTTATGAAAACTTATTCAGAGTTATTTTTATTTTATAACGTGCCGTTAGATTTGAACTTACTGTCTCAGTCATTAGTAGAAAAAACAAATCTACTAGCGATCCATATTACCACCCCGTTTATTTCACATGAGCTTATCCAACTGTTTCAGGAACCAGCGAATGAGGAAGAATTGAAGGAACAGATCCTTAAAATCATCGATCAAAAAATAGAAGAAATTGAAGAGCCGATTGAAAATGAATCGTTAATCCTGCTAAAGCAACAGTTGCTTAAACCAACTTTAAGCCCTGCTATTGTGAAAGGTTTAATGGAAAATATTCGAAATCATCCTCATTGTAAATGGATCTCCTATTTGCTTCGCAATCATTTTGATTATGAAAGAAGATGAAACCAAGTCGTTCAACTTATATAGGCAAGTGAAATGAGAGTAAAAAAGCTTGAAGAGAAATGCTCTCTTCAAGCTTCTTGAATGGATGCACAGGCAATTCGGTTTCCTGCGTTCCCTGCTGGATCCGTTTTGTAGTCGTCTGCTTTTTCGTGAATAATGAGCGCGCTGCCATCTGCATCAAGCAATGAATCCGTCCCGAGCGTCACACCCGGTGCTACCACCTTCACATCGACTTTTCCTGATTCTGCTATCTTTATATTCGGCAAATCGCCTGCGTGAAAACCTTTTGGGTTATGGAAACCATGTTCTTTGCCTGCTGGATTAAAATGCGCGCCCGCTGTTTCAAATTTAGGCGGGTCACACTTACCGGTTTCATGAATGTGAATAGCTTTCGTCCCCGGTTTTAACTTTTCAGCTTTTACATGAATTTCTACTCCTTTTTTTGTTTCAGTAAAAACCGCTTTTCCAATGGTTTCACCGTCTGAATTTATCATGTCAGCACTCAGCGCCGGCTTTGCTGTACTCCCCACCGGAAGCGATTGACAACCACTCATTATGACAAAGGATAAAAAACCAACAACAATAAACCATCCTTTTTTCATGCTTCGTCCTCCCTTTCAATTGGATTCCTTAGCATGATGTCCAACCGTTAAACATTTATTCCCCTGCTGCCGGAAAACGAGTGGTAATGGTCGTCCCTTTATCGATTTGCGAGCACACGTCGATTTTTCCTCCGTATTGCTCCACAATATTAAAGCACACCATCAATCCGAGACCCGTGCCGCTCTCTTTTGTCGAATAAAACGGCTCACCAATTTTCTCCATCACACTTTCCGGAATTCCTTTCCCTTCATCTTGAACAGCCATCACAATTTGCCCATCTTGTGCACGTACGGATGTATAAATCACGCCGCCATCATTCATCGCTTCAATCGCATTTTTAATAATATTAATGAAAACTTGCTTCATTTGTCCTTCATTGCAGCGAATGAGACAATTTTGCTCTGCATCATATTTTATTTCAATTCGTTTCATGACAGCTTGTGACTGAAGGAGTATACAAACATCGCGCAGCAGTTTACCTGCATCGCACATTTGAATTTCAACAGAAAGAGGTTTTCCCAGCACTAATAGTTCACTGGAAATCGTTTCAATCCGATCAATTTCCTCTTCAATAATGCTGTAATGTTCAGGATCCAATGAGCCTTCTTTAGCAAGTTTTATAAATCCTTTAATAGAAGTAAGCGGGTTACGTATTTCATGGGCGATGCTTGCAGCAAGCTGCCCCGCAATGCCTAACTTTCCCGATTTTAGAGCCAGTTTTTGAAGCTCTTTTCGTTCTTGAATATTGCGTAAATGGACAATAGCCATTTTTGTATTCGATATGCTGTACGCGAAGGGAAAGCTGATCGTCTCCAAATCGATAAGTTTGTTTTTATATGTTTTTGCTTTCATTTCTGTAACCGACAATTTCTCACCATTACTTACACGTTTTAACCGGTTTCGAATAAGCTCATGATACGATGAATGAAACAGGTTTAAAATCGATTCACCTTGTAATTGATCTTTTTCACATTCAAACAACTGAGCAGCAGCTCGATTGCAATCAACAATCTGAAAACCGGATATAATAAACATCGCATCGGGCATTTCTTCAATTAAATTTTTATACGAGGAGTTGACAAGTTGAAACTCTTCATTTAAATGGTTAAATTTTTCCTCCAGCTGTTCTTCCATCCAGAGGGACGGTGCCTGATCAGGCATCTTATAAAACATAGATGGCATCAGCGCTGTATCGGTCATGAGATACGGATGGTTTTCCATCATTTTTATATAAAGATTTGCCGACAACTCAGCTCCGTTATACGCGCAGACTGAAAATAAACGAAGCGGCTCAATTAATTGATCTGCCTGTTTTTCAAAAGATGAAAGTTGCTCCTGTAAACAGCTTTGATCCTCTCCCCATCTTACCTTTGCCCATGTACGAACAGGTATATCCTGATCAAGATACGGCTCAATCAATACTGAAAAGGTACTTACAATTGTAGGTATATCAAATGATTGATGTGTGCCATAAAATTCTTCATTATTCACAAAAATAATCGTATCCAGCTGCTCCCGGCTGAATCCTTTTAGAGTGAGAGACGATTTGAGCGCCTCATGCGTAAGAGGATGTTCAATGACGACAACGCCATGTCCCAGTTCTAGACCCGTTGTAAGAAAAGAGACAGCATTTTCAATATAGTTCTCTTGATTGGAATAGATGTATAATAAATGCGAGCCATTCATGAGCTCCATATTTTTTGTTAACGCCACTCTCGGATGCACGATATGATTCGTACTTTCCATGTTTGATCCCTCATTCTTACCGTTTTACTTCATTTTATCACGGCCATCTTTTTTCGTATATAGATGGCAATCTCTCTTTTCTTATGTACAATTACATAAGTATCGATTACGATGAACAAAAGGACGTGATCATTTGACTTCATCAAAATTCCGGCTTATGTACCGGATTGTACTCATTATCTTTGCGCTTGTTTATGGTATTACGGCGTATCCTGACGGTTGGAGCCGGTTTGCGCTTTTAATCGCTGTCATCGCGATCTTTATGACATTTGAAGATGTATGGATGAAAAAAGCAAAAAAACAGCAGCGTATCGCTTTCATCATTGTTTTCGCACTCGCTTTCCTTACGACCTTTTATTTCACTTTTCTCGCAACATAAAACCCGCCCGGATTGTCGCATCCGGGCGGGTTTTGTTTATCTCTGTTGATTTAAGTAATCATTGATTTGTTTAAATAAAAGGTGAAGTCCACCGCTGGCTATCGCGATCGCAAGAATGAATGTGACAAACATGATGAGAAAGAATTCCATTTTCAGCATATGCCCCTTTCGCATTTCTCTTGAAGCCAAGTATACCCGCCTCTGATTACATGCGTATGACAGATGGATTAAATCACATTACATTTCGATTAAAGCTTGCCATATAACGTCGTTGGTTAGGTTGATTAAAAACAGGCAAATTCCTCGTGAATTTACCTGTTTTTTTTCCGATTCATGATGGTGACCGTAAGAACAACCAGCAAAACAATCATTCCAATAATGGTAAACACGGTACCGCCTTCTTTCTGCCTTTTTCTCTCCATCATTGTACTTCTTTTTCGGAAAGCGTTCCATCTAAATTGACAAATACCCTGCTTACAGCAGGGTATTTGTCCGTTTATTCAGTTTGTGTGCGATTTACTCCGCTTTCACACATTCTACTCCAGTTCCACTTGCTTCGTTTCCCGGCCGAGTGCCGCGAGTACGATAACTCCAATGACAATACTGGCGCAAAATAAACTGAAAATAAAGCCGATCGACTGACCGGATGCAACGAGCGTTCCGACAAGAAGCGGACCTAAAATGCCACCGATTCGGCCGACCGCTGCAGCCATTCCTGTGCCTGTCCCACGAATGACCGCCGGGTATTGCTCCGGCGTATACGCATATAACGCGCCCCATGCACCGAGGTTAAAGAAGGACAACAAGATCCCTGACCCCATCAACATGGACGTCGACTCGGCATTTCCGAACACGAGTGCTGAAGCGGCTGTTCCGAGCAAATACACCACTAAGACAAACTTCCGCCCCGCTCGTTCAATGAGCCAGGCAGCACTAAAATAACCTGGCAACTGCGCTAATGTCATGATGAGTACATATTCAAAGCTTTGAATCATGCTAAACCCTTTTATGACCATGACACTCGGCAGCCAGAGAAACATGCCATAATAGGAAAACACGACTGTAAACCAGACGACCCATAAGACGAGCGTCGGACGAGAATACTTTTTTGACCAAACATCGCGCATATTTTGTCCAATGGTCCGCTTTTCTGCTTTAGACGGTGAAAATGCGGGGGAATCCGGCAGCTTTAAGCGCAAATACAATGCATAAAGTGCTGGCACGGCTCCAATAACAAGCGCTGCTTGCCATCCGTATGACGGAATGACAAAATAGGAAATAACCGCTGCGAGCAGCCAGCCGAATGCCCAGAAACTTTCAAGCAGCACAACGATTCTCCCGCGATCTTTCGCCGGCACACTTTCCGATACAAGTGTTGACGCTACCGGCAGCTCGCCTCCAAGTCCCATTCCGACAAAAAAACGTAAAATTAAAAAAGCAGCAAGCGTTGTCGTAAGGGCGGAGAAACCGCTCGCAAGTGAAAACATAAGCAACGTAATAATGAATATATTTTTCCGGCCCACGCGGTCCGCGAATACCCCAAACACAAGCGCACCGACTGCCATCCCAATTGAATTCACACTGCCGATCCAGCCCATCTGCTGCGGCGTCAAACCCCAGTCTGCTTTTAGTGCCGCTATGACAAACGAAAGCATTCCGACATCCATCGCATCAAACATCCAGCCGAGACCTGCCACACCGAGCAGTTTCTTCTGTGAAATAGTCTTTTCTGCCATATCCATGCTCCTGTCTTTACAGTTGTTAACACTTTTTAACTATAGATGGGTCATTCAGAAAAAACAAGCGCTTTTTTGGTCCTTTATCCCGCATTTGTTCACGAACAATCAAGTTGTTGAAAAAATTTTATTATTTTCATCTATATTAATGGAACTACTTATTAATAATAATCGATAATTTACATGCTTGTTTAAGTGTACTAAAAATTTATCTAATAGTTCATTTTTTCACTTGATTGATTTTTATAGTATACCCTTCAATAATACCGCTATCCGCTAATTTAGCCACTCTAACTGAGGCAGCTTGACCTGTCATCACCTACTTTCTCAGGGTGTACCCTATTGATAAAAAAGGGACTGATCGGTTTTTACCAATCAGTCCCTAAATAATTTATCTTATTCCTCTATAGCACCCTTTTCTGGAATAACACACTACAAAGCAAGAAGAGATTTCTTTTATTTAAAATAGTTCTTATCGCTTTGTTAAATTTACTGCAAATCTTCAAGTGAATCAATATCGACATACTCTGGTACAACTAATCCGTTTTTTGTGCCTGGACCTTGAAGATTTGGCCCTAGATCAACGAAATCTTCTTTATACGTATTATAGTATTTTATATGGGTACCTGGCATCCATGCCCCTACCATACCATCAGCACTTCCGTTCGCTACACCAGCAAACATTGGGCCAACTTCTACCTGGCTTAATGTTACGTTATAGCCGTTTTGCTCAAGAACCTTCCCAATGACATTCGTACTGGCGATTTCGGTATCCCAAGCGACAAAGACGAGCTTGATGCTTTCGCCATTTCCTGCCTCGGCACCGTTTGTCCACTGATCTACTTTATCAGGATTCTCGGCAATCCATTTTTCTGCCGCTTCAGCCGTACCCATTCCTTCTGAAATATCGACCATCACACTTTCCATGTCACTTGCTTCCCAGGAGAATTGATCAAGAATCGTATACGCACCTGGTGCATCCTGTTCAAGACCTTTTCTGACAATCGTATTAATATCTTCCTCTCCGCCAAAAGAGCCTTTTGGGTCCTCAAGATATTTCAAATCAAACGTAGAAAACATCCAATGCGGTGACCACCCAGTAACAATGATCGGTTCTTTTGCATCATACGCTTTCTTTAATTCTGCCACCATCGCAGCACTAGAACCTTCTAACAACTCCCAGTTATCTAGACCGTAGTCTTCCATAGCTGTATTCGTAAGAGCCATTAACCCTGCACCTGGTTCAATCCCAACAATCTTATAGTCGGTTTGGTTACCAATATGACTTGCATTCTGACTTCCTGTCTCCTCTTTTTCTGGAATGGCCATCACAACAGCTGCAATAATCACAAGCGCTGCCAGAATAGAAAAAATCAATTTCGACTTCACAATATGTTTATAAGCGGGATCGCGTAAATTTTGCGTAATCCGATCAAGAATAATAGCAATAATAACAATTGATAAACCCGCTTCAAAGCCTGCTCCGACGTCGATTTGACTGACCGCTCGGTATACATCGGCTCCAAGTCCCGGCGCCCCAACTAACGAAGCTGTTACAACCATGGATAATGCGAGCATAATACTTTGGTTAATTCCGGCCATAATCGTTGGCATCGCTAATGGAATTTGAATCTTAAACAATTTTTGACTTTTACTAGAACCGAACGCATTAGCCGCTTCGATTAAATCTTTCGGTAGTTCTTGAATCCCCAAATTCGTCATTCGAATCGTTGGAGCAATCGCAAAAATAAAGGAAGCAATAATACCAGGTACGACACCAATCCCAAAGAATAAAATAGATGGAATCAAATAAACAAACGCAGGCATTGTCTGCATGAAGTCTAAAATCGGTGTAACAATGTTTCGCACTGTTTTTCTTTGCG
Organism: Domibacillus sp. F004; assembly: GCF_057814295.1. Classification (NCBI taxonomy): domain Bacteria; kingdom Bacillati; phylum Bacillota; class Bacilli; order Caryophanales; family Bacillaceae; genus Domibacillus; species Domibacillus sp. F004. The sequence goes on along the minus strand of NZ_JBVATB010000002.1, from coordinate 426,600 downwards.
CACACCATATTCCAATAGGAACCCCAATAATAATCGTCAATAATCCTGATAATAAAACAATGGCAAGGGTTTGAATACTAGAATCCCAATAGCCAAGATTATCAATTAACAATAAACTGACGAAGGCAAAAATCCCTAACGGCCACCTGCTTGTATAGGCGACTAAAAGAGTTAACACAAGAATGAACACGATCGGCGGACCAACACTTAATACATTTACCATGAGATCTAATAGACCTTCAATCGTAATTGTTAAAAAGTTAAAAAATCCAGCAAATGTAATCGTTATCCAGTCAACCAAAACATCTATCCATTCCCCTAATGGGATTTTCGGTATATTCATGACATCACTCACTCTCCAAATCGTTCAAGGAATCTTTATTTCCAGCTAGAGCACCAACAACAGCGCCCCGTATCACAATTCCTTTTAATCTCTTTTCTGTGTCGACGACAGACAACGGCAAATTCGCTGTGGCCATATCATCCATCAGATCAGTAAGCAAAGTATCCTCTGAAACGATTGGAATATCGGTTGTCATCACTTCCGAAATCGCTACATTTTGATCAATCGCCTCACGTGCTTGTTCAGCTGTGAGCGCACCAAGCAACTTCTGTTTTCGATCCACAACAAAAATACTGGAATATCCTTGCTTCCGCATAATTTCGAGTGCCACCCTCGGACCACGGTCGACGCTGATTTTTTCCGCCCGTTTCATTACATGAGCAGCCGTTAAGACTTTCGATAAATTCACATCTTCTACGAATTTCTCAACAAATTCATTGGCCGGATTCATTAAAATTTGTTCCGGTGTCCCGAGTTGAATGATACTACCGTCTTTCATCAACGCAATTCGGTCCCCAATTCGTAAGGCTTCATCCAGGTCATGAGTGATAAAAATAATGGTTTTCTTCAAACGCTCTTGAATTTCAATTAATTCATCTTGCATATCTTTTCGGATTAATGGATCGAGTGCGCTGAATGCTTCGTCCATCAAAATAATATCGGTGTCACTGGCAAGAGCACGGGCCAGTCCAACCCTTTGCTGCATCCCCCCACTCAATTGAGATGGCAGCTGATGTTCATACCCTTTTAATCCAACGATTTCTAAGGCACGCATCGCTTTTTCCCGGCGTTCATTAGACGGAATTTTCTGGATTTCAAGACCATATTCCGTGTTTTCCACGATCGTTTTATGCGGGAATAAAGCAAAGTGTTGAAAGACCATACTGATTTTCTTTTGACGAACTTCTCGTAGTCGTGCATCGTTCATCTTGACAATATCTTCATTTCTAATTAAAATTTCGCCCAATGTTGGGTTAATTAATCGGTTAAACATGCGAATTAACGTCGATTTCCCACTTCCCGATAACCCCATAATGACAAAAATTTCGCCGTCATAAATGTCAAAAGAAACTTTATTGACACCAACCGTCTGTCCGGTTGCTTTTAAAATCTCTTTCTTTGACTTACCTTGCTTCAATAATTCAATTGCTGCTTTCGGGTTATTACCAAAAATCTTTGAAACATTTTTGACTTCTACACATGGTTCCATGATGCCACCCCATTCGTTTCATCGTCATATCGTATTCACTATGTCACAGGTTCTTCTGCTTCTTTTTCGAGATCCAATCTTTATACTAAAAAGTCAGGAAGATCGTTTTAAAAAGACTTCTTTCAGATCTCCAAGAACAAGCAAGAGCACGCCTTTACTGGTACTAATATCACCAGAACGCATAAAAAAATTCGCCTGTGCGAATACTTTGCTTAAAAATGAAATTCCAATTAAACAGATGTTTAAAGTAGGATATGGGAGTAAAAGGATACTGGAGAACTTAATAAGCGTAGCATATAAAATACGATATCACGGGTATTATTTTTTACTTTCGAGACTATTTAATATTCCTCCAAAACTCTGAAAGTCTATAATAACCGTAACAAAGAATGAATATAAATTCAAATAATAATAGGGAAAATCCCAACGAAACATGCCACAACCCCTTTTATATCAAGGGATAGAAATTTTTTTCCACTATAATTTATGCAGTAGTTTCATAGATTAAATGTAGTTCATAATTATCAAAACAGTGACTCGATTAACTGATTAAAGGTCCAAAACAGCCTTTTACTCAACAGTTTTGGTCATTTGTTAATCAAAATGAAACAACCTTATTGTTTCTCATTACATTAACGAGCAGTAAAACCCCAACTTCAAGACTTCGAAAAGAAAGAAAGGAAGGCTTCGTTTGGGATCAACTGCCGTCCTTTTGCAATGTTAATCACTTCAATGTCATGAAAGTGATCAAACTGTATATAGAATACCCTTTTCTTTCTAATTCATACAAAGCATCAATCGAAGTGAATAACCTCTCCGTTTGCTGCATGAACCGCTGAGCGGCAGTCCATTTGTCCACATAATCGATACATTTCACCATCGTATACATACACCGGATTCAATTGTAAATAAGGCTTGATTTTTTTAAACGCTTCTTGTTTGGAAAGGGCTGCTTTTTCGGCTTTTTGATACTCCGCAAACTGATCATGCATCCACTTGTTATCCTGATAGTGGATCACCTCATATGAATCTTTATTAAAAAAGAGCTTCCACGTCCGAGGAATAACGGTTACATCCTCTTTGTTCATCAGTCCTGCCTCGATCATGCCATTTGTCCGCTTCATATCCGTCATAGCCCACTGCCCGCTTTCTCTCGGGGAATAGCTTTGAAGAAATTTGATGCTATTTTCAATCACTTTGCGGCGTCCTTTTTTCGTAATCGGTTTTGTATCTGGATGAGGTGGAAAGTGAAATAGAGTCTCTTCGTCAATTGGTGCGGGTGCGAATTGGATCAGTTTTCGTTTCACATTCATGTTCTTCTTCGTTTTCCACTCCAGCACTTCACTGTTTTCCCGAATCGGTTCTCCCGTTGCATTTGAAATAAACTGCTCATCGATCATGTAAACCGGCAGCCATTTTTTTTCGTCTTTTGACGGTACCTCACAGAAGATCAAACGATTAAATGCCATCGTTTTCACATTTTCAAGTGTCAAGGTGAATGTTTCTTCTTGCACCGGTCTATTTTCGAAGACTTGCGCGGAGTAAAACGTAAGTTTTTTCTCATCATCAAGCGACACATGAATCGCACCCTCAGGAGAAAGGGGCGTCCCTTTATATGCTGCTCGAAAGGAAAAGGTGTGTGCCGATTCAGCGTCAATAAACTGTTCGCCGTACGTCCAGCCTGTTTCCTGTTCCACCCAGCGGACGATTTCCTCTTTATCACCCGTTAAAAAAGAAAGACCCCGCTGCGGCGCTTTTCCACCAGAAAAAACCGCGGTTTTGAGCCGGCCTGTTTTCACATCTATTTCAATTACCCCAGTACCTTCGGGATTCAAGTCGTCTTCCATCCGATCTTCGAAACCCGGCGGCAGCCATTCCATCGTAAGCGTATAATCGGTCTCATTCAGTTCATTTTTTTCGTACACTGTCGTTGTGATGGATCGGGTAAAAGAGGCGAGACCAAATTTCTCCTGCACCATGTCAATCCACTGCTGAATTTGTTCATTCATCTTGATTCCTCCGGTCACTTTTGCAAAAAGCCTTTTGATTTCACGAAATCCATCATGTACGCGCGGCGCGGTTTAGATAAATAATCTGCCATTCCTTCTGTCCAGCCGGCCGACTTGTTATTCGTCGAACGATTCGCATAGTAGGCACGAATAACGTCGTCGTACTCCGATAGAATTCCGTCGTATTTCGTTTCATTATATTCATTCGTATGCAAAATGGCTTCAACCGGAAGACGCGGTTTCACTTCGTTTGCTTCATCTGGCACCCCGAGCGTTAACCCAAATAGCGGAATAACGTGATCTGGCAGTCCTAACAATTCACTAATCGGCTCAGGGTTATTGCGCACGCCGCCAATGTAACAAATGCCATAGCCCTCTGATTCTGCCGCGATGACGAAATTTTGAGCAAGAAGCGCTGTATCGATAACCGAAACGATGAAATTTTCCGTCGTGCCCGCTTCAATGGCCTTTCCGTGTTTTTTCGCTGCGTAATCAAGACGTTTCAAGTCCGCGCAAAAAACGAGTGCACGTGCTGCTCCTACTATTTGCACCGGATTTTTTGAAAACTCGGCTAGCTTGTCCCGCTTATCTTGATCAGTCACATCAATAATCGAATATGCTTGCACAAAATGGGAGGTGGCCGCGTGTTGTGCAGTTCCAATTAACTCGTAAAGTGTTTCATCTGAAATCGGTTCGTTTTTATATTTGCGCACAGACGCATGAGATTGAAGCAACTTTAACATGTTCATCATCCTTCCGTTTGTTTTAAGAAAAAATCAAATCCAACCATCGTTCCAATACCAAAAATCAGCGTCCAAAGGCCGATGCTGATCGTCAGCCAGAGCACTGTCCATTTTTTACTAGCTCCGAACGACAGTCCGATAAAGGCCGCGATATGAGTACCGATAAAAATGGGTCCGAGCAGCGCTAGTCCCGGAAAACCATATTTATTCATAATGTTCCGTGCCCGTTCCGTCTGCTTCAACTGGGTTTTCCCGGTTTTTTGAAGCTTCTTTTTGACCCATTCTTCCACTTTCTTGTAGCCGACAATGAGCAGCAGCACCGTTAACATATTGCCCGTGAACCCGAGAAACATAACCCAGTATGGCGACAAGCCACGCACAATCCCGACTGGAATAACGAGCGCGATCTCCATCCACGGGATCGCTGCCGCAATAAAGACAAGCGCATACTCTAATAATTGCATCAATTCTCCTCCAATATGTATTGCTTTTACTTTAATGCACACACGTTCTTCGCGCAACCGTAAGCAATGAAAGGGAAGTACCGTCTTTTTCGCTCTTATGGAAACAAAACACCTCCCAAAAAGAGCGTTCCCCAGAGAATCAGCGGGCCTTTTGTGACTCCTTTCATTATCGCACTCTTCCTGCCTGTCTTTCAAAAAAAGGTTGAATAACGAGGCGGTTAAATGGAGAAGTTATCACTTGTTGTCATTAAAAATGAGGGAGGTACAAAAGTGACGCATAAGAACCCAAAACCGGATGATCGGTCAGATAACGTGGAAAAGCTTCGGGACATGGTGCAAAATACGATTGGAAATATCGAAGCGGCTGAAGAAACAATGGTGTTTGCGGAAGGGAAAGAACGAGCGGCGATTAAAGCGAAAAACGACCGTCGTCAAAAAAGCATTGAAAATTTCCGCAGTGAAATCCAGGATGAAGCGGCTGATCGGAAAAACGGCTATTCCGGGAATGAGTAACATGCGCTTTTCACGGTAAATGTTAGTTTCATGAAAGATGGAGAAAAATAACTTCTCCATCTTTTTCATGACGTTTTATTCGTCCTGTGAATGGTCTGTTTTAAAATGAGCGATGAGCCATGCCTCGATTTTCTCAAGCCCCTCTTCATGAAGAGTGCGCTTTAGTATGTCTTTGAAATTCTTTTTCACGCTTAAAATGCTTCTCGGTTCGGTTTGCACGCGCAGACCGTGTTCCATGTTGTGAATAATGTGGTATTCACTTTTTCCTTGAACAAGGCCGTCAAGCTCCTGTAGCACGTGACTTTCTAAAAGAGGATCTTTATCGCCGTGCAGCGCAAACACGGGACACGTGACATTTTTTAATGCACGCCTCGTATCATAAGCGTCATGCTCACGAAACCATTTCGCCGGCTGTTTAAAAAACCATTGGATTTTAATTATGTCCCGGTCTGACCGCTTCATTTTCTCTAGTAATTTTACGTACTGCTTTTCATTTTTTACGTCTACTTTTAATGTCCGGTTGATCCATCCTTTTAACCCAGGCTGCGCAAACAATTCTTTGTAAGCGAGCCAGCGCTGATGGTGAAGTGCTTCCATTAAATTATCCACACCGCCGGAAAGAAACATGCAGCCGGCCGGATTCATCGTTTCAGCAAGGATCGTCGCTAAAATCGTTCCTTCACTATGACCGCACACGATCACTTTTTCCGGATCAACATTCGGATGGTCACGCAAAAATAGCAGCGCGCTTTTCGCATCATCCGCTAAATTAGACAATCCCGCTTCCATCCAATCGCCGTCTCGTTTGCCGGTGCCCCATTTATCATACCGCAATGTTACAAACCCTAACCCCGTCATAAAATGAGCAAGTTCTTTATACAAATTCGTTTGATATTTCCCTTTTCGATCGTTCCCATCGCGATCCACCGGTCCTGATCCTGCCAATAGAAGGATAGCTGGGTACGTTCCTTGATTGTCTGGAAGAGCAAGTGTGCCCGAAATCGCTGAATCGATCAGCATCTCTTTTTCAATCATACGAAAACCTCCTATTCCGGAATAATAATCGTGGCTATATTTTTTACTTTTCGCTCAGAAGAGGGTTCATTCAATGATACTTCTCCAATAAGCGCACCGATTTTTTGAATGAGCTCTCCATATTCTTCGTCCGTTACGTGCAGATTGGCAACCCGGTACCCCACTCCATCTTTCACTAAATCGATATCACCTTTATTTAAATACGTTTCATACAATGCGAGAAGCTGTGTTGTGAACGTAAAGAACAATTCGAGATGTTCTTCTTTCGACAAATTCAACAATTCATCTTGTGCCTCTAGTGTCTGTTCTTTTAACGCAAATACTTTTTCCACTGTTCCCCGTATTTGATTTTCCTGCACAACTTCAATGACATCTGCTTCAAGCAGCATGTTTATATGCCGATAGAGCGTCGCCTGCGGAACATCTTTTATCCGTTCTGTTAATTGCTGGACGGTTAATTTCCGGCCGTTCACAAGTGACTGAATAATCTTCATCCGCACCGGATGTAAAATAAGTTTCACCTTCGAATGTTTCATCCACATCACCTCTTTATTCATTATTATCATTTATAATAATAATATAAAAAATGAAAATATTCAACTGTTTTGATGTAAAAAAGGGCTGTCCAAAAGTCAGAGAATATATGACCCGGACAACCCTTTATAGGTTAAACTATTTTATAACTGGACAAGAATCCGCCCCCGTATTTTCCCTTTTAAGATCGTCGGCAAAATGTCGGGCAATTCTTCTAACGAAATCTCTTTATGAATAAACATTGAAAGACCATCCGGTTTTAAATCTGTCGCCAGACGGCTCCAAATCGCCTGACGTGTATCCATCCTGCAATGCACTGAATCAATTCCGAGTAAATTAACACCGCGAAGAATAAACGGAAAGACGCTCGTTGGGACACTCGTTCCGCCTGTTAATCCGCTCACAGCAACAGACCCTTGCTCACTTATTTTGCTTAAAATAGCCGCTAACGGATCGCCGCCAACCGGATCGACTGCACCGGCCCATTGTTTTTTATCAAGCGCTTTCATATTTCCATTGTACACATCATCGCGAGAGATGATTTCTTTTGCTCCAAGTTTAAATAAATACTCTTTTTCAGATTCTTTTCCCGTACTGGCCACAACGTCATAGCCCCTGCCTGCTAACATAGATACAGCAAAACTGCCTACTCCGCCAGTAGCGCCCGTCACTAGCACCTTTCCTTGATCAGGTGTTAATCCATTATCTTCTAACCGCTGCACAGATAAAGCCGCTGTAAACCCGGCTGTACCAAAAATCATGGCTTCTTTTAATGACAGCCCTTCTGGCAAAGGAACGATCCAGTCAGCAGGAATTCGGGCATATTCACTGTATCCTCCAAAATGAGAGACGCCGATTTCATAGCTTGTCGCAATCACTTCGTCGCCTTTATGAAAACGAGGGTCTTCCGATGAGACAACGACGCCCGCTAAATCAATTCCCGGAATCATTGGATAAGATTGAACAACTTTTCCATGAGGAATACTGGCTAGTCCATCTTTATAGTTAACACCTGAATAAGCCACTTTAATAAGTACATCCGCATGCGGCAGCTCATCTACCGTCAGCTTTTTGACGTTAATCGAAAAGTCATTTTCCGTTTTATCCACCATTAACGCATTAAACTGTTTCTTCATTCGAACAACCCCTTTTTTCGCTATATGTTGATGATCATTATATCAATCTTTCACTTCCTGCGGTGCCTGATCTGCAGTTCATCCTATTTATTCTATTCAAAATTTTACCATTAAGACAAGGATGTTAAGATTCATCTAACGACCTTATCATTTAATTTAATGCTTTTTTCAACGTTTCTATATTCCGTTTCATTAAACTTACGTAGTCTTCCTGATTTTTAACCTCTTGATCTGTGATAGACTCTAAATTATGAAGGGTTAATGGTTCGGCTTTAATCTCATTTTTTACAACATCCGTTATTTTAGACGCAACATTTTGCTCAAAAATAACATACTTTACATTCTTTGCACGGGCATCTTTAATAATAGTTTGCAGCTCCTTTTGTGAGGGCTCGTCGGTTGGAGAAAGACCCGCAATGCTTATTTGTTTTAAACCATAGCGGTCATTCCAATATCCGTATGCCGCATGTGATACAATGATTTCCTTTGTTTTTCCGTTTTGAATGGTGTTATTGAATTCTTTATCAAGTTGTTCTAATTCGCTTTTTAATTCTTCAAAATTCCCCTCAAACGCTTCTTTTTGTTCTGGCTTTAACTCAACTAATGCATTTTTAATATTTTCAGCCATTGTAATGGCACGGATTGGGTCTAACCAAATATGCGAATCTAGATCGCCATGATTGTGGTTTTCTTCACCTGCTGTATGATTATGAACATCCTCGTTAGCATGCTCATCTTCATGATTTTCTTCGCTGGCGTGTTTGTCCGGATGTTCACTATTAACATGTTCATCTTCATGGCCTTCTTCGTCTTCATGTTCATCGCTGCCTTTAATAAACGTGACCCCATCTGCTGCTTCAATTAATTTTACGTTTTCATTTTTCAAAGCTTCTATGGCTTTATCAACAAACCCTTCCAGACCAGCACCGGTGTAGATAAAACCGTCTGATTTAGCGATATTCACCATTGTTTTTTGTGACGGCTCAAATGTGTGAGCATCGATGTTAGGAGGATAAATACTTTCTACTTTGACAGAGTCACCGCCAATTTTTTTTGCAAAGTCCTCTAAAGGGAAAATCGTTGTATAAATGGTGAGTTGATCTTTTTCTGCTTGATTATTCGTATTTTCTGCTGTTTTGGTACTGCCGCATCCGGCTAAAAACAAGGCTGTTACGAGTACAGCAGTGAAAAATAGGGCTAATTTTTTCATTTTATTCTCCTCTTTCTATAAAAAGCATGATTTTGACCGTCATGATTGTGCTTTAACTACTTCAACATATCTTCCTAGCTAGTAGTTAGACGATGGTGAAAGCTGGGATTGGATCAGAAAATGTAGTCCAGTCCATTGTCATTTCATCATCTGAAAGTAAACAAGACTCAAGGGATGCCTCAATTTCAGCTTGGTCCATGTCTAAGCCAATCAATACAAGCTCTATCATACGGTCTCCGAATGTATCATCCCATTTTTGGAGTAATTCAGGCTCTTCTTGTAAGATTGCTTGTTTTTCCGCTTCAGGATAGGCGGCGATCCATTCACCAGCCCCTTGAATCATAATGGACGTGCCTGCCTGAGACAGTAGACCCGTCATGTCATTCCGGCTTGCCAGCCAGAAAAAGCCTTTTGCACGGATGACATCCACCGGCCAATTTTCAAGCCAACTCATGAAACGTTCTGGATGGAAAGGACGGCGGCGACGATAGACGAACGAGGAAATGCCCAAACTTTCCGTTTCCGGTGTGTGTTCTTCATTTAACTCTTTAATCCAGCCGGCTGCTTGACTCATTTTTTCGAAATCAAATAGTTTGGTATTGATAATGTTTGACAGCCACACATCACTAAATGTTGTTTTCAATACTTTGGCTTCTGGATTTAACTTTTGTAACACGGCTTCTAATTCCAGGGCACTTTCATCATCCAATAAATCAACTTTGTTCAAAATAATCACATTGGCAAATTCAATTTGGTCAATCAATAAATCCACCACTTCACGTGTATCCTTTTCATCTGTTCCTTGTTTTCGATCCACTAAATTTTCGCCGGAGGAAAAATCATGCCAGAAACGATTTCCATCCACAACGGTCACAAGAGTATCGAGGCGGGTTTTCTCGGTCAAATCAATTCCTAACTCTTCATCGATATACGTAAACGTTTGCGCAACCGGTACTGGCTCACTAATACCTGATGATTCAATGACAATGTAATCAATATTGCCTTGGTCCACTAATTTCTCCACTTCTTTCATCAAATCATCACGCAGCGTACAGCAAATACACCCATTTTGCATTTCTATCAGCTTTTCTTCTGTTCGTGTAAACCCACCTTGCTTAAGTAACGTCGCATCAATGTTCACCTCACTCATGTCATTGACAATGACGGCGATTTTTAATCCTTCACGATTTTGTAGAATGCGATTTAATAAGGTCGTCTTTCCAGAACCTAAATAACCACTTAGTACTGTTACGGGTACTTTTTTCATAAACTAAACCTCTTTCCAAATCATAATTATTACGATTTATTGATGATAAAATCGCTCTTTTTCTTACTATCGAGATGTTATCCGGTTTCATAGTGAAAATGGACAGCCTTTGGAGAAACCCATTTATTCCAACTATATAGGCAATGAATTAGTAATTGGTTATAAGCTGCTAACAATCCGTTCCGCTGCTTGACGGGCTCCAGAAATATTACGGGCGATCGGTCCCATTTCAAGCTCTGCTAAAGCTCCGGTTACGTATAGACCTGGTCCCCATTGCAGTGATTTTGAAACGATGGGATATCCGCATTCTGCGCATGGAAGCTCATGTTTTTCAACGATTGGCGTCAGCCACTGCTTCCCTGGCAAAGATGGTTGAAAGCCTGTTGCTAATAAAACGGTGCCCGTTTGGTGAATCAGACGGCCTTGCCCATCACCCAGCTGAACATTACCATTTTTTACGAAAGCCTGTTGAACCTGTCCATCCATTATCAGCAGCTCATCTTGCCGAACACTGCGCCGTAGTTTTATATACAAGTCACGAGGCAAGGATCCTTTGTGGCGGGCTTGTTTAATTTGCTCCCGGCGTGTTTGATAGCAGCCAATTTTTCTGAAAGGAAGCTGATTTTTAGGACCAAGCCAAGCAGGATCACTGTCAAAATCATGCAGGCGAAACGGGTGCCGCTTCAGCAATGTCACTTCGCCCGGAAACATAGCAGTCAATTTTAAGGCTAAATGAACGGAAGTAATCCCGCCGCCAATAATGGTAAAAGGACGTGCCATCTCTTCAAATTTTGGAAGATTAGCCTCAAAAATATGGTGTACAGAAGCATGGGCTTCTTTCTTTAATACCTTTGCCCAGTCGGGCCAAACTGGCTGTTCACTAATGCCAATAGCCAGTACCAGATTCTCCCCTATCAGCTCTTTTCCATCTTGCAGTTCGACACGCCATTTGTTTTCAATTCGCTCGGCAGTTCGAACGCGTCCTTGCACCCATCCTTTTTTTAACTGTAAATCGTCAACCAGGTGATCACAATGCTCATTAAACATGGAGAGAGCCGGACGCTTGAACCTTCCGTAAAAAGCAGCAGATTCATCCGTTGCATTGTTTTTCACAAAGGCTTGTAAACTAAGCGGATGAACGTCAAGATGATGAACAACCGGCGAACGTAAATAAGGCATCGCAATAAGATTTGTGCACCGTTTCCAGTTTTCTAATGGTTCTGCGTGAGGATCCACAATAGCAACCTCGTCAATAGAGGCTTTATGCTGTTTCCGCAAGAATGAAGCCATCGTGATCCCCTGGATGCCTCCGCCAACAATGATCCATTTATACATAGGCCCAATCTCCTTTTTAAATCGTAATTATTCTTATTTACAAAAATGCAAGAAAATGCTCATTTTTTCCGAAAATGACCAAGGACATCAATTGTTGAATGATAGCACTGCAAATAAATAATGAATCAGTAATGGTGAAATGTATTTCAATAAGATTCTGTTACTGATTTCATTCTCTCTCAATTTTCCTTTCCACCTGCAATCTTTAAATATGTAAAAGCTTATTTATGCCTTTTGTTGAACGTTACAGAGGCATAAGCATCATGTAGATGAATGGATTCTTCATTCCGGCATTCTACTGTAAAAGATTGAATAAATGGTATTTCGTATAAATCAGCAGCTACAAGACGGACCATATCTTCGACAAAGCGAGGATTTTCATATGCTTGTTCCGTCACTATTTTTTCATCGGGCCGTTTTAAAATTGGGTAAATCAAGGCGCTGGCATTTGACTGAGCAGCATCTAAAAGCACAGCCTTCCAATCACTAGATTCTTTAAGCTCATCCAGTAACAATGCCGTCATTTTAATATAACCCCGTTGGTTATGCGCACTGTATTCACTAATTTCTTTGGAACAAGGGCATAAAGTCGTTACAGCACAGGTTAATTCAACCATTCTTTCTGCTATCTTTCCGCGCTGATAAGATACCGACATTTTGGCGTCCGCATGGTTCAAACCCGCTAGAGAAGAGGCTGGTGCTGTTTGTTCGTAAAACCAAGGGAACTTTACTTCAAGACTTGCATCTCTTTGGCCTAAACGCTCTGCTAATTCTTTTACAAAATCGGAAAGCTGTGAAAAGTCTAAAGTGAAACCTTGTCTGCGATATAGCTCCAATTGTTCAGTAAAACGGCTCATATTTGTTCCCTTTACATCACGCGGAATCGTAGACGTCAGGGTAAAAGAAGCGATTGTCGTTTGTGTTAGTGGATGTAACGCTGAAGTAATGGAAACGGGCATTTTAACGTTTGTAATACCAACAGCATCAATTTCAAACAAGAAATCCTCTCTTACATTTTGTAAATCAGGCATCTTTTCTTTTTCACTTGGCTTTGTTTTTCTTCCTGGTTCTATGGAACCGAACAGCTTTAATCGTTCATTTTTGGGGGGAAGTTTGAAATTTTCCATGTAGTATACTCCTTTTAAATTCATTTACTAATAATAAAACGTAATGATTCCTATTTGCAAGAGTTTTTTGAATTTTAAAATCGGCTAACCCAGAAAGTCTGTTTTATTTGAGTCGAAAAGACTTTATGAAATTTAAGCATAATTAACATAACGTCTGTTCTCGATCACAAAGATCCAAAACATGATTCACCCGAGAATTTCACTCACAAGAATGAACGAAACAGTTGTATTTGATGAGACTATTCATTCTTTGTGAAACTCTCTCTTTCGATAAAATCTGCTAGAAGCCGGTTTTTAATAAAGGAAGCCTCCTTTCATACTTTTTATTGTCAAAAGAAAAAAAGTATGGTTTAATAACTCTCAAAACGTAATGATTACGATTATTAAAAGGGGCGAATACGATTGGCTAAAAAATCAAAAGTAGTAAAAGAAAAAAAACGGCAAGAGCTTGTGGCGAAATATGCCGAGCTGAGAAAGGAACTAAAAGAAAAAGGAGATTATAAAGCGCTTAAAAAACTTCCGAGGGATTCTTCCCCTACTCGTCTTAAAAATCGCTGCGAGGTAACCGGCAGACCACGTGGCTACTTGCGTAAATTTAAAATGTCCCGTATTGCTTTTAGGGAATTTGCCCATAAAGGACAACTTCCAGGTGTGAAAAAATCTAGCTGGTAATGGCTGAATAGGTCTATAAAAAGTCATGAAATGCGGGGAATGTGCTTATAGTGACCATGAGATCCTGTCACGATAAGCTAGTTTTCTTTAGAGATTTATTCGGAGGGATAAAAAATGAACGAACATTTATTAGAAATATTGACGAGAGAAATTGTAGCTTCTTTATCCGCAGAACGGCGGCAGCTTTATCAGTTTATCGTTCATTTAGAAGATGAACTGGCTCAACAAGCAGATACATCAGACCACTTTTTATCATTGCTTGTTAAGCACGCACCGCATGACCAGGCAGCTAAACGCTTCAATCTGCCATATGGTGAAACCATCAAGCTGATGAAAGAAATCGAAAAAGAAATTGATGAAAAGCTTCAGTTGAAAATCAGAAAAGCAAAATGGATTGACTGCACCGAGATTATAGCGAAAAAGAGAGAAAAAACAAGCCGTAAGACGTCGCTTTATCTTTTTGTGATTTAGCATTTCCGTGATCGTTCGTTTGCTTATCCAAATTTATTGTCTCTAAATCGTAAACGTTCTGATTTGTTTAAAGATAATTTTTTTGATCAGAGTGCTAATAGCGGACCAGTTTGATTTGTTTTTACCATGAAAAAGAAAGGATGACCTAATTGATTACTATTATAGGCGGAGGAGCTGCAGGCATCGGTGTAGGCATATTGCTGACAAAATTGGGAGTGGAAGAGTTTCTTATTATTGAAAAAGATGAGATTGGCGCTTCTTTTTTAAACTGGGCAAAGGAAACTCGATTTATTACCCCCTCCTTTACGGGGCATGGATTTGGATTGCTGGATTTAAATGCTGTTTTTCCAAATAGTTCGCCGGGCTATACAGTGGGAACCGAGCATCTGACTGGCAGGATGTATGGCCAGTATTTAAAAGGGATCGCAACGTATTTTAAGTTGCCTGTTTTAGAAAAAACAGAGGTTACGAGTATTCGAAAAGAGGACAATGAATACATTGTTCAAACAAATCAAAACGCCTACAAAGTTAACGCTGTTATTTTAGCTTGCGGAGAGTACTCATTCCCGAAACGGCCTTTTCAGCATGGCATTCACTATGCGGATGTGGAATCTTGGAGTGATTTTAAAGGGGACAGAATGATCATAGGGGGCGGAGAAAGTGCAGCCGATGCTGCTTTCCACCTATCAACCAACGGATGGAAAGTCGATGTTTATCATCCGAAGAAAGACTGGCTTGCGTTTGATGCCGACCCAAGCAGATCCGTTTCTCCGTTTACACGAGACCGTTTGAAAATGGTGGATCCCCGTTTCCTCCATGAACATCCCCATTCATCCGTTATCTCGATTACGTACTCTAAACAGCTCTCTGCCTATGTCGTTGCGCTAGAAGACGGTTCAACAATTGAAACAAAACAGGAACCGCTTCTTTGCACCGGATTTCACAGCGGCGCATCCCAATTCTATTCGCTGTTTGATTGGACAAATGATGGCTTGCCCATTGTGAATAACTATGATGAATCTACTTTGGCTCCATCCGTTTATTTAACAGGGCCAAGTCTTCGGCAAAGAGAGACCATTTTCTGCTTTATTTATAAGTTTCGCCAGCGCTTTGCCATTCTCGTGGAACATCTTCTGCTTCAACACAATATTCCTTATGACAAATATGCGCTGGAAGAATACAAACAATCGAATATGTATTTAGATGATCTGGCTTGTTGTGAAGCAGGCTGTGAGTGCTAGGGAGTGAGAAAATGAAAATTGCGCTAGTGGGATTGGAGTCATCCGGAAAAACGAGTGTTTTGTCCTCTCTTTCAAAGAAAGCCATTCCTGTACCTGGTTCAAATGTTCGCGGATCGACTTCCTCTGTTTATGAGTACAACATAAATAATCATCAATATATAGACACACCAGGAGTTCGCGAAGAGAGTGAATTAGTCACCAGCTTATCTACTAGAAAAACGATAGAAAAAGCAAACATTTTATGGTATGTCGTGCGGGGAACCCATTTTGTGAAAGAGATGAAGCTGCTGCTCTCTATGTTCCCGCCAGAAAACAAACGAGTAAAGATTGTTGTAACCTTTAAAGATAAGCTTGATGGGATGTCTAAAAAGATAATCGACTCTTTTAAAACGAAATATGCTCTTCCTATTGTCCTCGTTAATGCACGCGAGTTTTCAATAGAAGAGGCAGAAGCCTTGCACTTGGAAGGACGTCCTCTATCGGCGACGGATATAAAATATTTACAGTCAATTCCAATAAAAGAAACGCAAGTGCCCAACCCCCTTTTTACTCATAAATGGATCGGAACTGCTTTTTCTCTTTTGCTGTTAATCGGTACATTTGCACTCCCTGTTTTCATTTCTTATCGGCTCTCCTCTTATCTTGAGTCAGTTGTGGAACAGGGGATGATAAGCCACATTTTGAATCTCGTTAACGGATTTCCAAATTGGTTTTCTACTTTACTTGTTGGGGATTATGGGCTTCTTTCTCTAGGTATGTATTCTTTTATATGGGCGTTTCCCGTTGTCCTTTTATTCAGTTTGATGGTTGCTTTAACAGACGAAAGTGGTTTAAAGGATCGAATAACCGATTCACTCGATCCTTTTTTGCGAAAATGGAAACTGACCGGCCATGACCTCGTTCCGATTATTAGCGGATTTGGGTGTAATGTGGTCGCTGTTCAAGGAAGCAGAAGCTGTCATGTTTGCTCTCGTAAAAGTTGTATATCGGTTATTTCATTTGGATCAGCCTGCAGCTATCAGATGGGAGCAACTCTTTCCGTCTTTGCTGCAGCAGGACATATAGAGCTTATTTTGCCGTACCTCCTTCTATTAGCGTTTTTCTCTCTTGTTCATGTGAGAATGTGGAATAGAAACAGGGTAATTCCTGTTTTTAAGGAACATAAAACGTATCTGCAGTTTCCTTCAGGACGTACATTATGGTACCGAATAAAGCCGGTTATCAAACAGTTTTTTCTTCAAGCCATGCCTATTTTCCTAATCATTTGTTTGATTGCTTCTCTGTTTTCATTAGCTGGGATTCTAAGAGAAATCCATGAATGGATAGGGCCCTTTCTTCGTATGATGGGTCTTTCAGAAGCAGCAGCGCCCGCTTTTGCAGCAAGTATTTTCAGAAAAGATGGTATTTTGTTATTAAACGAAGGTGGAGGAGAATTACTGGCAAGTTTAACAATGCCGGAGCTTCTAATAGCTGTTTATTTATGCAGCACGTTCTCATCTTGCCTCGTAACGTTACTAAAAATCGCAAAAGAATTATCATGGAAAGAAGCGGGAGAATTAGCCGGAAAGCAGGTTATAACGAGTATCTGCTCTACAATCTTATTAAGTATGACCCTATGGCTGTTTTAACAACCAAAGAAAGTCAAGATGAAACTTTATAAGGAACGAGGAAAGAATAATGCTATTTTTATAGAATCAAACTGCCTTCATCTATTTTAGAAAAACAGGATTTATTCGTTGATTAAAGAGTAGATCCTGTTTTTTATTATAAATGTTAAATATCAGTAGTAATAATGACATGTAGATTAATGCATGTAGAGCAGAAATAATTTTCGAGGTTTTTTCATATACATTCATTGAGTTTCCACTATCGGTATAATTTTATATAAGAAATGAGACAACTCTTCCCTTTGCCTACTATAGCGTTACCTTCAGCAGGAAAACTGCTCGGCCCAAGTTTTACACACTAAGTGAGTACTTTTAATTATCATCAAATTAGTTTCTTTACTTCTCAAAAGTAGAATTGGTTATTGTATAACTGCTGTGTCCAAAGGTTCTTCTAATAAAATTACTGCCAGCATAAAATAACATAAGTTTGATTCAATTTCCTTTTAAGGATATAGAAAAGGGTTAAAGAATGGAGGCTCATATGGATCGTGGGATTCGGCATTTTTTTCTTGAGTTTACGATACTTATAGCGGGGGCAGCCATCATCTATTTTGGCTTTTTTGGTGAAGGGATGATCAACCAAAATACCTCCTTTCAGCTGCCTCCATCCTTTCTACAGTTAAACACCATTTTTTTGAGTATCTTAATTGAAGCGGTGCCTTTTGTTTTAGTAGGTGTTTTAATTGCAGGATTTATACAGATTTTTGTCAGTGAAGAGCAGATCGAAAAATGGATTCCTAAAAATAAGTTTTTAGCTGTGACGATGAGCTGCGTGATAGGGGCTTGCTTTCCAGCTTGTGAATGCGGCATTGTTCCCATTGTTCGGCGGCTTGTCTCAAAAGGTGTTCCCATATACGCCGGTATCGGTTTTTTGTTAACGGGACCACTGATTAACCCTATTGTTATCTTTTCCACCTATATGGCTTTTGGCAATGATCTCACGATTGCTGCATTACGAATGGGAATCGGTTTTGCTGCGGCTATGATTATTGCGATTATGATCAGCTTGATTTTTAAAGGAAGCCAGCTCAAAGTGACACCAAAAATAGAAAGGTTCCAAGGACTAAATCGGAATCATTCCTTTTTTTCACGTTTTTGGAACATGCTTAAACATTCCATCGATGAATTTTTTGATATGGGAAAATATTTAGTGATGGGGGCTTTTTTTGCGGCGTTTGTTCAAACCTATGTATCCACTCAATCCTTGCTGCAAGTCGGGGAAGGCTGGGCTTCTTCTACACTGGTTATGATGGGCCTCGCCTACATTTTGTCACTTTGTTCAGAGGCGGACGCCTTTATCGGGGCTTCTTTCCGAAATATGTTTCCCACATCTTCTATTCTGGCTTTTTTGATTTATGGGCCGATGATGGACTTGAAAAATACCATGATGCTTTTAAGTGTCTTTAACGTAAAGTTCGTTCTTAGTTTAATCGTACTGACCACCATTACGGTATTTATGTGCGTCAGCTTCTTAAGCGGACTTTAACAGGGGGACGATAGGATGAGATTCCAATTTCAGCAAGCCTTTCGGGCAATGATTTTGTTTGCCTTTTTTGCTTTCTTAATAAAGATTCATCTAAATGGAGATATTCTTAAATATGTGAATCCAAAATATACTCAGCTTAGTCAGACGGCGGCTTATCTGTTTTTGTTTCTGTTTTTTATTCAGTGCACGCGGATATGGGCACGTACCCATAAGTACGGGGAGCATTGTTATCATAAATGCAGTCATGATCACGGTGCTTCAGACTCGCCCATTAAAAAGAGAATTGCCTATTCCATTTTGATTTTCCCCCTGCTCACCGGTTTTTTTCTGCCCGCCAAAATACTGAATGCTTCTACCGCATCGAAAAAAGGAATCGTTTTAACAGGAGAAACAAGCCTTCAAAAACAGGGAGAGAGCGAAATGGAAACCACTTCTCCCCTTTATGATCAGGAGGAAATGATGACGGTTAATCACGAAGTTGTGGTTGATCGAAAAGAAATAGAGAAAGAAGTATATGATGAAAAAATGAAACATCTTGAAAAGGCGAAAGTCATTGATATGAATGAAGAGGTGTTTGATCCGTACTATGGTCAGATAAGTGAGGAGCCTGAAAAATATTTAGGAAGAACGATTAAAATGGCGGGATTTGTTTATAAGGAGAACGGGTTTCAATCGAATCAGCTCGCCTTGACGCGATTTTTAATTACACACTGTGTAGCGGATGCAACAAGTATCGGATTTTTAACAGAGTTCGATAAAGCTCAAACGCTACAACAGGACACCTGGATAGAGGTAGAAGGAACACTCGAGCTGACTACTTATGACGGTTTAGAAATACCGGTATTAAAAGTAAAGTCATGGAACGTAATTAAAGAACCAAAAGAACCTTATATCTATCCTGTTTATATAAAAATAATTTAGAAGATCCCTTTTGCCCGGCGATCAACTTCAATAATGAAAGCTTATTCCGAAAATCAAACAGGCACTGTTCAATTTGGCGGCACTATTGCCGCACTGATCGTCGGGCGAATGTTAACAGATATCCTCCCCTTCTTAATGCGAATTAGCCTGACAAACAGATTGAGAAAGAGAAAGTATAGATGGAGATCCCTCTATTGTGGAAGTACCGAATTTAATCAATTTGCAGAAAAAAGAGTTAAAAGATCAGATGATTTCTATGAACGTAGTGTCAGATGGTACAGGTATTACAGTGATTTAGCAGTCCCCTGCTGCTGGAGTATACTTGGAGCGAGGCAGTACTGTCCGGGTTTATTTGACGTAATGTAGATTAACTGTGCCAAAGGACATTAATCAAATGTGGAGTACGTAATTAAGACGTTAGACATCTTCGAAAAAGAAGATGCCTTCACTGTATATAAGTTTTCTTTCTGAAGATCACAGACTTACTCTTTAATCATATTGTTCATCATCTGTTCATTCATTGGCCCGATTACTTGTTGATGGATAGTACCATCTTCGTTCAACACGAATGTTGTCGGTATCGTATATATATCATATGTTTTTGAAATGGCGCCATCTTTGTCCAATAAAATGGGAAAAGTTAATTTATACTCTTTCGCAAAGTTGCTTACCCTGCTACTGCTTTCTTCGATATTCACCGCGAGAATTTCTACATTTACTGGTTTTCCATTGTAAAAAGACTGCATATGCGGTATTTCCTCTTTACAAGGCGGACACCATGTTGTCCAAAAGTTTAAAAACACTTTTTTTCCTTTATAGTCAGACAGCTTTACTTCTTTGCCACTCATCGTCTGAACCGTGAAATCCGGCGCCTTTTTCCCCTCTTTAATAACATAATTTTGACTATTAGCAGCTACCTCGGCATTTTCATTTTTGGCTACTTCTTTGTCACTGTATAAATTAAACACAGTGGTTCCTATAACCAACGCCAGACAAAGGAGTCCCAAGTAGTGTCTCTTCATTTTTTCTCTCCTTAATAAGATGAAGTAATCTGTGGTGTGTAAGTATACGTGAGATTATGTTAAGAAAAGAGAGCAGCTTGCTTATAAAAAAGCAAAAGCAATATCTACAAATTTTAAAAAATAATCTAAACACCTAATTCTGAATTATTTTAAATGTAGTATGAGCATTTTCTCCTCTCCTTACTCGATTTTTCCACATATAACCGTTATCCCAAGATGTTTTTACATGATCATCTATAGGAAACTAATCTCCCTTAATTTATAGGGAAGAGATTATTTACCTTATATTTGAGATACATCAAAAAGTGCCTAACTGATTTTCAGATAGGCACTTTTTGTCTAGAATTTGAAATACACTCATAGCTTTACATTGAGCTATATATGTGTTTCTACGTAGATGTTGTTTTCACTCTTGGCATGGGTCTCTCCTATATTTAAAATCATCCAAAAGAAACCCTAAAAAGTTACGGGCAAAAAACATCCTAATCTTAGTATATTTCAGACTGCCAGCAAAATGCCGGCAGCCCTTTCACTAAAGCCTGTTATTCATTAATCGTTATCCTAATATCTGTCTCTTCCATCATGCCGATCATCGTGCCGATCATCGTGCCGATCATCCCGTCTTCCATCCCTATATCTCGGGTAATATGGATAGTACGGCGGATAAGGGAAAAACGGAAAGTACGGTGAATATGGCGGTCTTGGTCTTGGGTATGGATACGGGTATGGATACGGATATTGCGAATAGGGTGGTCTTGGTTGACGATAATACGGCTGTTGCGTTTCGATGGCGTACTCTTCAAAATCGCTATAGTCTGGATAGTCCTGTTGGGCTGGCAGCGCGAACTCGTCTTCAGGGTTTACATGGTGATCGTCCAAAATAAAAGCCTCCCTAAGATTTTTCACTTCCCTCATACCTTATTCAAAACACCTCGTCATGGTGTACGTAACCTTTCTTTTTTTCAAAAATTCCATGCGGTTGATCCCTCTGAATTCAAACAAAAAGGCAGAACGAGAGCGCTTCTATACGCCTCCGTTCTGCTTTTCGTAAACGAATTACATGAACACACTTTTTTCAATTTGCTTCATCTCATAAAAATAGCCTTTTTTATTCATTAATTCTTCAAACGTTCCCGATTCAATCACTGTTCCCTTTTCCATGACAATAATTTGATCCATTCTCTCAAGCCCGGTTAATCGGTGGCTGACGAGAATAAGTGTATCTTCTTTGGCGGCCTCAAAAAGTTGTTCATATAGGTGTTTCTCTGTTAATGCATCAATGGAAGAAGTCGGTTCGTCAAGCAGCCAGACACGTGCGCCTTTCAGCATCGCTCGAGCAATGGCCAGCCGCTGCTTCTCACCGCCAGATAGATTCTCTCCTTTTTCAAAGACCGGATCATCTAATGAAAAAGAGTCAAGCTTTACATTCAGAAGCATCCTTTCCATTTCCGGATCAGTCAATCCATCTTTGGCGACCATTAAATTTTCCCGGATGGTACCGAAGAAAAAGTGATTTTCTTGCAAAACAACATTCGCTCGTTCCCATATATTTTCCTGAGCCAATGAATCAACCCGTTTTCCATCCAAACGAATTTCTCCAAAATCAGCCTCGTATGTGTTTAACAAAAGCTGCAGCACCGTTGATTTTCCCGATCCGCTTGGCCCGACAATCGCTGTTTTCGTTCCGGCCTTAATATTCAACTGAATGTTTTCAAGTGTCCGCCTTTTTTCTCCTGGAAAAGCGAAGGAAACTCCATCCATTTCCATCGAATACGCTTTTCCTTTAGGCAGCTGATCCAGAGACCCTTTCTTTTCTCTCTCGGATTCGCTTTCTACGACCGAGAACAGCCGCGATGCCGCATGTCTGCTCTCTTCTAAATGGGCTGGAAATATCGCCATTGGTGTCGCATTTTCAAATACAGTAAGCGAGATCATCACAAGCATCGCTAAAAACAGTCCGTCAAGCTCTCCTTCTATGACAAGATTGGCGCCAAGAGCGAGTACAAACCAGGCAATCATAAGCGCCACCAGTGTATGAACCGATTGATTAAACGCAGCATGAACACCTTCTCTTTCCTGCCCGTCCACATACAAATCGGCTGTCTTTGCTAATTGTTTTTCTTTCCCCTCAAGTTTCTGATAAATTTTCAAATCACGAAATCCGTACAAAAGCTCCGTCACGTCTGTTGACAGGGCACCTCGGTCTTCACGCATTTGATTATCTATTTTCCTCTGTCTTAACGCAAAGAGAGCTGGCACAATAAAACCGGTTAATAGGAGTCCTATAAACAATGTCAATGCTACGTAAACCGAATAAAACGTTGTAAAGAAAATTGTGCTTAAAAAGACGATAACGAGCACAATGGGCGGATAAAAAACACGTAAAAAGAAATTTTGTAAACTTTCCACATCACCGACAATACGCGAAAGCAAGTCGCCGCTCCGGTATTTTTGAAAAATGCCCGGTGCAAGAGGCACCAGTTTATCATAAAACGATACCCGTAGATTACTTAAAATCGTAAAAGTCGCCCGGTGGGAAAAATAGCGCTCCGTATAGCGGCTAATGGACTTCGCCACTCCGAACATTTTTAGTGTTGCCGTCATGATCGTAATAATATAAAGCGGCGGAGCAAGGGCGGATTTGGAAATCATATACCCGCTCATGGCGAACAACCCGACAGAGGTCAGCCCAGCAAGGACGCCAAATAAGATTGAATACAGAATATCCCGTTTCTCTGCCATCATCAGCTTGACAACGATCATTATCTCTTTCATCCTGCAGCACCCCCTTGCTGAAGGACCATTTCCCGATAGCTGGCGCTCGTCTCCATCAATTTTAGGTGTGATCCTGAAGCGACGATTTCTCCCTTTGTCAAGAAAAGAATCTGGTCAGCGTTTTTAATTGTATGCAGCCTGTGTGCCACCGTGATAACGGTCGATGTTTTTGCCAGTTCTTCCATTGACTGCTGCAAAATGCGCTCCGTTTTTAAATCTAAACCCGTCGTTGGTTCATCAAATAAAATGATGGTCGGCTGTTTATAAAAAGCGCGAGCAAGCGCAATCCGCTGTTTTTCCCCGCCGGATAGACCGCGTCCCGCTTCACCAATCGGTGTATCATAACCATGTTCAAATGACTCTATTAAATCTGAAATGCCCGCTTTTTTTGCGGCCATTTCAATGTTGACGCGTGACGCCTCCTCTGCGCCGCCAATGGCAATATTCTCCGCAATTGTTCCGGAAAACAAATAGGGGTTCTGTGAAATGTAGCTTAACTGATCAAACCACGACGTTTCACTGTAGTCTGACCGCGGGCGCCCATTCACAAGAACGCTGCCTTCGGATGGATCAAACAAACCCGCAATTAAATGAAGAAGGGTCGTTTTCCCGGAACCAGTCCGTCCGATAATCGCCACTTGTGCATTTGGCGGAATGATCGCATTTACATTTTTCAATGAAAAACCATCTCCATATTGAAAAGTAGCTTGACGCAGTTCAATCGAAGGATTGACAACCGGTTCCGTTCCCCAATGCACGGGCTGATCTTTTTCTTCCAGCTCATCTAATACTTTTTTCGCTGCACCCATACTGCCTCGGCCAGTATGAAACGCACTGCCAAGTTCTTTCAGCGACAAATAAAACTCCGGCGCCAGCACAAGCACAAAAAAAGCGCTTGAAAAAGCAATGCTTTCAAAAACAACAAGCCGGAGCCCTACTTCAAGCGCAATTAAGCCGATGCTCAATGTGGAAATAAACTCAAGCATTAACGTCGAAACGAAAGCAATTTTCAAAATAGTCATCGTGGCATCACGAAAGTCAAGGCTGCTCTGTTCAATTAAGCGACGCTGTTTTTCAGCACGCCCAAACAATTTCAATGTTGTCAACCCTTGCAATGTATCTAAAAAGCGGCCTGAAAACACAGCTAATTTATCGAGCTGTTCTTCTGATTTCACCTTTGTTTTCATCCCTACAATAATAAAAAAAAGAGGGATAAACGGTGCTGTAATGATCATAATTAATCCGCTGTATACATGCTCATATAGCACGACCGCTAAAATCATAAGCGGCACAATGGACGTTTGAATCACTTGTGGAATGTATTTGCTGTAATAGCTATCGATCTCATCAACTGCATCCATCATGACACTCACTTTGCCGCCAGACTGTCCCGCAAGTGCTGTCTGAAGCGGATTTCGTGTCATCTTTTCCAGAAGCAACCTTCGCACTTTCCGTTTTACGTGCGAGGCCATTTTCACGCCGGTTCGTCCGTTTAAATAGGTAAATACTGTGCGCAGCAGCATGATCGCAAGCAAGCCCCATAGAAGCGGCATAATATCCTCAAAAGACTGTTCTTTCAAAAACACGCCATCGACGATCGTGACAAATAAGTAAGCTTGACCAATCATCATCGCACCTGTTAAAACAGATGAAACGAATAAAAAGGCCGTCATCGCCTTTTGCTCAAATGCCCATTTTCGAAGCATATCCATGTAAATGCTCCCACCTTATTCATAATGATAATAGTGAATAACTTCACAATGTCTATTTATTATAATAGATACGAATGAAAAATACTCGTTCCAAGAAGCGAATTTTCCCGCCTTTTACATCCTCTTTCACATTTTGTCCACCTTATCACCTTTCAATAGACGATCCGAACAAACGATTGTAAAGTGAATGAAAAAAAGCCTATTTTTGAACGAATTGTTCATAAATAGGCTTTTATCATATTCCTCTGCATGCCTTATACGTACTTGGCCATATTACATTACTATTCGCATTTTATTATAAATACGCAATCATTTGTCTGCCCATCTGTACCCAGGCATCGATGAAATCTTGTTTCGCCACTTTTTTATTTTTCGCTCCAGTTAATGGATCGTTAAAGAAAACATAGTCCGCATCATAGCCCGTCACGACGACAGAATGTTCCCGGTACGTAATGTCAACTTCTCCTGACGGGGTTTGCCACGTTTCAAATTCTTCCGCTGGCAATGTTTTATATCGTGAGTTCGTAATGATCCAGACGGGCTTCCCATTGGAAATGGACTCCTCAATTTCATTGAACTCTCCACCGGTCATATCGATGATCCGGCCTGGTAAATATTGTTCAGCTAACTCTTTAATCGGAGCATGATACACACCTAAACCCGGATGATCAAAACTATACATATCACCGACAAACCCTTCATTCGGGTGACCGAAAAAGACTTGTCCATTTTTCTTTTCGTATGCAGTTGGATCTCGTTTAACCCGCTCGGCAAGCTCCATTTTATCTGCGGTGACACCTGCATACTGTAAAAGCATTGACAGGCTCGTCACTTCACATCCTCTCGGAAGCTCCGGCAGTTGCTCGATTATCGGCACGTCCAAAAGTGCTTGTTCTTTCTTCTTCATTTGAACCGCTTCTAGTTTTTGTTCCGGTTCTTTTTTCTCTTTCTCTGCTACTTGTACAGTTTGAGTTTTTTGATCCTGTGTCGCATACATATTGATACCGAGTACTGCGAAGAAAAGAAAAAGGACAATAGCCCCGATCTTCTTATAAGAATACACGTATCTCATCCCCCCTATATAAGAGTTCGTGACTATTATCTCATACGAAAGATCATTTTACTTCTACTATTTGTAGCGGGATAGCACGCTTTATTTTTCAAGAAAAAAACATGTAAAAAAAGCCTTCCCAAGCTTCGGTATAGGCTTCTTCATTTCACATATGGCTGGACTTCGTGGAGTAGATCTGCTCTTTATATCCAGCAGTTCTACTCTTCCTGATTCAGCAGCCCGCCGCTAAATATATTAATCGACGACATGTTCTTCGTCCGTTCAATTAAATCATTCTTCCTTCCCCGTTCATACAGTATTGAAATAATTACTCATTTCTTTTGTGTATATCTGTACGCCAGGTAAACGACGAAATCGCTTTCATGAACGTTGTTTCACTATTTTTTCGATCATGCCGAAAAAATAAAGTGGCTAAATACTATATTCAGCGAATAATGAATCGAATTTAGTTGCGTAAGCTGGAAGAAAGAATAATAAAGCCTTTTCGGTGGATCGTTGCTGTATGTTCTTTTAAGAGTGAATTTGTCCAAATATCAGCCGCTCCCTGGAATTCTATCGGGACAGACACTTCAATTGGTTGATCTGTAGGGTTAATCATAAATAACAGCTGTTCGGTTTCATTTTTTCTGACATAACTAATAACAGATGGATGAATAGTGATAAACGTAAAATCTCCTTCATTGCCAAACGCACGTATTTCTTTCCGGAATGTGATTAGCTTTTTGACAAAGTTTAATAAGTCAAGGTCTTGATCTTCCTTATTCCAAATCATGCATTTACGGCAATCAGGATCTTGTTCCCCTGTCATTCCAATTTCATCTCCGTAATAAATACACGGTGTTCCTGATACAGAAAATTGGAACAGATATGTTAATTTTAATCGTTCCTTGTTTTCATTTGCGATTGTAAGAATTCTTGGTGTGTCATGGCTGCCCAATAAATTGAAGGCCACTTCATTAACGGATAATGGATAAGACTGCATAATGTGTACGACTTCATCTTTGAATTGCTCAATTGTCTGATTTTCTCTTGCAAAAAAATCGATCATCGTATTAGAAAATCGATAATTCATTACCGCATCAAATTGATCTCCTTCAAGCCATGGCATTGAATCATGCCAAATTTCGCCTAATAGATAAACATCAGGCTTCAACGTTTTCACTGTTTGCCTAAATTCTCGCCAAAAATGATGACTTACCTCATTCGCAACGTCAAGACGCCACGCATCAATATCAAATTCTTCTATCCAATACGTGGCTACCTTGAGCAAATATTTTTTCACTTCCGGATGTTCTGTATTTAGCTTTGGCATTTTTTCCTCAAAACCAAAGGTATCATAATTTAATTTCCCCTCTTCCTTAAGCGGAAATTTATGAATGTGAAACCACTCTTTATAGACTGATTTTTCTTGATTTTTCACCACATCTTGAAAGGGCGCAAAGCAGTAGCCGCTGTGATTAAATACTGCATCGAGCATAACCTTTATTCCTCTTTTATGGCATTCTTGAATGAGTTTTTTCAACAGCTTCTTATCGCCAAATTGGGGATCAATTTCCATATAATTCGTTGTGTCATATTTATGATTGGTTTCTGCTCTAAAAATAGGGGTAAAATAAATACCATTTATTCCGAGGTCTTCCAAGTAGTCAAGACGTTTAAGAATCCCTTGAAAATCTCCGCCAAAATAGCTTTCTTTTTCAGGTTCTTCTCCCCACGGCTGTGTATCTCGTTGATTTGTCCGTGACTCACCATCTTCAAAACGCTCCGGGAAAATTTGATACCAGACTGTTTTTTTTACCCAATCCGGCGCTTTAAATAGGTCGACAGCATGCAAAAATGGAAAACTGAAATAGATGGCGCAATCTTTAGGTTCTTCATTATAAAATCCTCTTTCCGTATAGAAGACAGCACGTTCATCATCTACGCATTTAAAACCGTAACGAAGACGGCGGCAAGTGGGATTAAATGATGCGAACCAATAATCAAACAACTCATCCGATCCTGCATGTTTCATCTCTTTTGTTTCATATTGCCATGCTTCTTCTTTCCAATGATAAGGATCCCCATAGATTAAAATGACCTTCCTCAGATCGTTCTTTTTGGATCTTATTCGAATATGTACCGTATCCTTATCATACAAATAAGCAAAATTATTCTTCGGTCGATGATAAATTGCTTCTTTTAACATAGGAATACCTCTCAATTCAAGGAATTTTTCAACTCCTCCTTCCCGGTATTATTCACTAACAAAGAACATAATTTTCACGGTAATTCACACCAGCATCAACAGCATTTGCTACTGCTTTTTTTGAATGATTACTTTCCCTAAGACAAATAGTAATATCGTACAAATGAAAAGGGTCTCGTGAGGATTTAAACAGGAAAGGAGAATGTAAAAATGGACGGGAAAAAAGCGCCGAAAGATCGGATGACGGACAAAAATAGTGGACTGACAGCTACACAAGAGGTTTTGTATAGTCATGAATTTAAAAAAGCAGATGCAGCCCGAAAAGACAAGAATAAAGGAACAAACCAATAATAACGAGAAAATACCGCCGGGATGCAACGTTCTGGCGTGAACACGTATAAATGAATAAACCACAAGGATTAAAGCTTCATTTGTTAAATTAATAACACTTAAACATAAAGCAAAAGCCCTTGGATGTGTCCAGGGCTTTTCTTTCGAGCTGATGCTATAGTTTCTCTTCATCTTTGCCTTTTTTATCGTGTGTCGGGTGTGCTCCAGGGTACTGTCTCGGGAGGTTTTCATGAAGATTTCGGTTTTCATACGTAAAGGCACTTATATATTGCTGGTCATCTTTCCATGGCGTGCTCTTGTTTTCAACCGGTTCGTTTTTACCTTGCGGCGCACCATAGGCTCCTTCGGGTAATTCTTCTGCCGTTAAGAAATTTCTTTGTTTTTCCACGTTTGATAACTCTTTATACTCTTTTTTATTCTCCACATTAACACCCCTCCATTTTTTTATAATGTACCCTAAAATGAAAGGACCTATAATGATCCATCATTAAAACATCGATCAGCTTTTAATTACTCCTGCTATTTTTTAATCCGTACTTCAGATGCTGCATCAAAGAAATGTGCTTTGTTCATATCGAAGGCGAGCTGCAATTCTTCACCAGCCTCAATATCCAGATGGGAGTTAATCCGCGCCACAAATGTCTGTCCTTCGATGTCTGAATATACTATGACTTCAGCACCAAGAAGCTCTGATACTGCTACTTTCGCCGGAAACGCTGTATGTTGAGATGTTTCGTTAAAAGTCGATTCATCATGAATATTTTCTGGACGAATGCCGAGTATGATTCGCTTTCCCATGTAGCCTTGATCACGCAAATAGCTCATTTTCCCTTCCGGCACCGCAAATGATTTTGATCCAACTTTAATGAAACCTTCACCGAGTTCTCCGTTGAAAAAGTTCATCGGAGGCGATCCGATAAAACCGGCAACGAATGCATTTTCCGGATTTTCATATACTTCTTTCGGCGAACCAACCTGCATAACTTTTCCGTCTTTCATCACCACGATCCGGGTCGCCATCGTGAGTGCTTCCGTCTGATCATGTGTGACATAAATCGTTGTCGTCTGCAAACGCTGATGAAGCTTAATAATTTCTGAACGCATTTGAACGCGAAGTTTTGCATCGAGGTTAGAAAGCGGCTCATCCATTAAAAATACTTCCGCATCCCGAACAATTGCGCGGCCAAGTGCCACACGCTGCTGCTGTCCGCCTGACAATGCTTCCGGTTTCCGCTTCAAATAATCTGTAAGTCCGAGAATGCGGGCCGCATTTTCCACGCGCCGTTTTATTTCATCTTTCGGCGTTTTGCGAAGCTTCAAAGCGAACGCCATATTATCATATACAGTCATATGTGGATAAAGGGCGTAGTTTTGGAAGACCATCGCAATGTCGCGATCTTTCGGCGCTATGTCATTGACACGGCGGTCGTCAATGTAAAAATCCCCTTTTGAAATTTCTTCAAGACCTGCAATCATACGAAGTGTCGTGGATTTACCGCAGCCCGACGGACCGACAAAAACGATAAACTCTTTATCGTGAATATGAAGGTTGAAATTCTCAACCGCTGTTACTTTGCCGTCATAAATTTTATAAATATTATTTAATTGAAGTTCTGCCATTTTGTGTTGCCTCCTGCAAACCTTTACTTAATTTGATTGTATCTGTCTGCACTTAATATGAAAATGGGCTGGCATGTATAAATATCTCTCAGCCCCGTTTATGTACATTGTCTTTATTTTTTCGCGCCTTGCAAGCAGGTTGGAAAGCATCGTTTTTGATGCCAAAAGATGCAGAATCACCGTTCCTACGGCTGTCACACGCTATTGTGAAATAAAAACCATGGACTAGAACTAGATGCCTGCTTATAAAGCGTCTGCGATTCCTCCATTCCGCCACCTCTTTTTACACACTGAAAGTCACCTGCAATTTGCAGGTGACTTTGTTATTCTTATTTATTTGCTTATGCCCACCACATCTCGCCCGCAGAATTATGAATTAAAACGTCGTTTAAGTTTTTCACAGCACGGGCAAATCCTTCTTCAATCGACATGAGCGGATCTTCATGTTCAATGCTGACAACATAGTCATAGTTGTACATGCGAAGAGTGCTCATCATATCCGACCATTCTTGTAAACTATGGCCGCATCCAACACTCCGGAATGTCCATGCGCGCGTTCGTACATTTCCATATGGCTGCATGTCCGTTAATCCGTACATGTTGACGTTATCTTGATCAATATACGTATCTTTTGCATGGAAATGATGGATCGCACCCGCTTCACCAAGAATTTTGATTGCGGCAACCGGATCAATTCCCTGCCACCACATATGGCTCGGATCAAAGTTTGCACCGATCGCATCATTCGTCGCTTCCCGCAATTTTAACATCGTATACGGTGTATGTACGAGGAATCCGCCGTGCAGTTCTATACCGATTTTTACATTATGTTGTTCGGCTAGCTCTCCAATTTCTTTCCAATATGGAATAAGCTTGTTTTCCCATTGCCATGTTAACACATCATTATATTCCGCTGGCCACGGTACGACCGGCCAATTCGGCTGTTTCGCTTCCTCTGAATCGCCAGCTGTTCCGGAAAACGCATTGACGACCGGTACGCCAAGAAGCGAAGCCAGTTTAATCGTTTTGCGGAGCACCTTGTCAGACTCTTCTGCAAATGCTTTATCCGGTGTAAGCGGATTGCCATGGCAGCTAAATGCACTGATCGAAAGGCCACGTGATGTGACTGATTCTAAATAGTGGTGACGTTTTTGTTCGTCTTCTAACAGTTCATCCAGTGGGCAATGTGCATTGCCTGGATAACAGCCTGTACCAATCTCAACAGCATCAAGTCCTGACGCTTTTACATGATTGAGCATCTCTTCAAATGATTTGTTTCCAAATAATACAGTAAATACACCAAGTCTCACGCCCATCGCTCCTTCGTTTATCGCTTTATTTGAATACTGTGTCCGATTTTTGCACTTTCATAAACGGACTCCATGATTCTTGAAACATACATCGACTCATATGCATCAAAAAGTGGAACACATTCACCAAGACAGCACTGTACAAAATGCTGCGCCTGCAAAATTTCAAATGGCCCATCGTCCTGCATCCATGTAACGTCCTTATTCAGCAAAACACCATTTTCCGCTTTATTAACGCGCAGTGGAAACACATCCAACCCGCCTTTCGTACCGGAAATACTAACGGTCTCCTCATCCTGTAAAATATTTGCCGCCCATGATGTTTCAAGCATAACCGTTGCACCGTTTTCGAGACGAATAAAGGCTGTCGCATGGTCTTCCACTTCAAATGTGGCTGGATTAATCGTGCCCCATTCGTTTACCTGATCCTTTTGCATACTTAAATGATTGTATGTTGTCCCGCTTACTTCCGTTGGTTTTGAACTGCCGGTCAGCCATAAGGCTAGATCAAGCAAATGGCAGCCGTAGTCAATTAATGCGCCACCGCCTTGCAAGTCACGGTTTGTAAATACACCCCATCCGGGTACTTTCCGGCGGCGCATGGCCTTAATACGGATAACGAGTGGTTCACCGATTTCACCGCTTTCTATAATTCGTTTTGCTGCACGTGCTTCTTTCATAAAACGATAGTGATAAGCGATTGTGAGCGTTTTGCATGACTTTTCTGCCGCTGCAATCATCTGTTCACATTCTTTTGTATTCAACGCCATTGGTTTTTCACATAACACATGTACACCTGCATTCAGTGCTTGAATCGCAGCTGGTGCATGAAATTTATTCGGTGTTGTAATGAGGAGCGCATCAATTTTTCCTAGCATGTCATCAAGGTCTGTGTATACATGTTCAATATTAAATGTATTGGCTACGTCTCGTGCCCGCTCTTCATTTATATCCATAGCAGCTACGATGGACGCTTCTTTTACATGATGGAATGCTGGAATATGTCGTCCTTTCGCAATTTCGCCGGTTCCCAGAACCCCAATTTTCAACTTTGTCATCTTCTACACCTCTACTTAAATGGGCACAATTTGTTTTTTTGCGTATGAGTCTAATGCCGCAAGAATAACAGCTAGTGATT
The DNA here is from genome assembly GCF_057814295.1 of Domibacillus sp. F004. NCBI lineage: Bacteria > Bacillati > Bacillota > Bacilli > Caryophanales > Bacillaceae > Domibacillus > Domibacillus sp. F004. Next base: position 394,028 of record NZ_JBVATB010000002.1, on the reverse strand, counting down.
TTTTTCCTTCCTCTCCATTCACTAGGGGCTCGCTGTCATTTAAAATGCTTTCAATAAAGTGTTCAACCACTTGTGTCTTCGTCTGTTTTCCTTCTGCGTTTGATTGAATAGCGCCTAAACTGTGACGCTCGCTGTTGCCATTTTTATATTCAACGATCAGCGAATAATTCGGATCATCTTCTAGACGTACAATACCGTTTTCTGCATACAATACCGTCGAGTTGTCTTCGGAGCCGTTATACGCCCAGCTTGCCGCAAGTGTACCGATAATGCCATTTGCTGTTTTCAAAATGCAAACTGCATTATCATCCACAGTTGAGTTTTGTTTCGCAGATGTTTCAACAAAGGCTGCTGCTTCCACAAATTCTTCACCGAGCAAATAGCGGAGCAAGTCTGTTTTATGAACGCCTAAATCGCCCATAGCACCGATAAACGCGCGGTCTTTATCAAAAAACCAGCTGTTTGATCCGTCTGCACTCCAATTTTCCGGACCGCCATGGCCAAACGTTGTGCGGAAACTATAAATTTTGCCGAGAGCCCCGCTTTCAATTATACTGCGTGCTTTTGAATGAGACGGGACAAAGCGCTGATTGTGCCCGATCATCAATTTCTTTCCGCTCGATGCAGCCGCTGCAATCATCCCCTCTGCTTCTTCAGCGGATGTTGCCATCGGTTTTTCGCAAAGAACATGTTTGAAGGCTTCAAGCGCCGCAATGGAAATCGGTGCATGAAGCGAATTTGGTGTGCAAACACTAATTGCGTCCACATCGGCTTTCTGCAGCAATTCTTTATAGTCTGTGTATGCTTTTGCATTGTATTCATCCGCAAATCCTTGAGCACGTTCTTTCACAATGTCACAAAAGGCAACGAGCTCCACGTTTTTGTTCATCGCATACTCTGGAATATGGCGATGTCTTGCAATGCTTCCGCATCCGATTACGCCTACTTTAATCTTTTTCATCTCTTCATTCCCCTTTTACCATTTCAATTGGTTTTGCATTTCCGTAAACCGGGCGATTCCGTTTCACTGGCACGGCCCATTTCACTGCATTTTTAATGACCGTCTGGACGTTTTCGTTATAGTATGTAGGGTATGTTTCATGTCCCGGACGGAAATAAAAGATTTTACCGTTGCCACGCTTATACGTCACGCCGCTTCTAAACACTTCTCCGCCTTCAAACCAGCTCATAAAGATGAGTTCGTCCGGTGTGGGAATGTCAAAATGTTCCCCATACATTTCTTCCTGTTCAAGTTCAAAATATTCGCCGATTCCTTCCGCGATAGGATGTGCTGGATCGATCACCCAAATCCGTTCTTTCTCGTCTGCTACACGCCACTTCAAATCGCATGTTGTACCCATTAATGTTTTGAAAATTTTCGAAAAATGGCCAGAATGAAGAACGATTAGCCCCATGCCATCCAGTACACGCTGCTTTACTTTTTCAACGATCGCATCCCCCACTTCCTCATGCGCCACATGTCCCCACCAAATTAATACGTCTGTACTGTTCAGCACCTCTTCTGCTAATCCATGTTCTCTTTCATCCAGTGTCGCTGTTTTAACGTTCATACCGTCTGTCTTTAAAAAACCAGCAATGACTTGATGAATGCCTTCTGGATAAATATCTTTTGCAGATGCCTTTGTCTTTTCATGACGGTATTCGTTCCAAACGGTCACATTCATTTGATCGCCTCATTCTCTATTGTTTTTTCATGACTGGCGCTCACCAATGTGCAACAGCGGCTGCTTTTACACGTATTACTGCCTGTCCTTTATATACTGTATTCCCCATCATAAAGAAGATCACTCATCCTTTTAGGGCCTTGATCCATTATTTTTTCTACCTTACTATTTTGCCGCACGATCTAGAAACTCCTTTAATAATTTGTTTCAAATTTGACCAAGGAAGAAACAGTCCATTATAGTCAATGTATATATTAGGAAGGAGCGATTTCTTTGAAAGGTCAAGTAACCCCTTATTTAACATTTGACGGCAATGCAAAAGAAGCCATTGATTTTTATGCAAAAGCATTTGGTGCCGAAGTTCAAGGTGTTCAAACATTCGGGGAAGCTGATTTTCCGACGCCGCCTGAAGCGGCAGAACGCATTATGCACGCCCGATTTAGCAAAGGCGATTTCCTTATCATGGTATCGGATTCCTTTTTAGAACACCCTGTAAATATCGGCAATAATGTATCCCTTGCTGTCACATTTGAAAGCGAAGAAGCCATTCAATCAGTGTATAACGTGCTTAAAGAAGGCGGAATCGCCCATATGGAACTGCAAGATACATTTTGGAACTCGAAATTCGCCAAAGTACAGGACAAGTTCGGCGTTATCTGGGATCTCGACTTTCCAAAAGCATAATAAAACGCCGGCCGCTACAACTGCCGGCGCATTTTATTATTCCCTACAAATTCACCGTGCGCTTCTCTTCACTGCTTTTCATCGCTGCTTCAATAACACGGATTGTTTTTACGCCGTCTTCTCCCGGCACCGGGCAGGCTGCTCCATTTCGAATGCAGTCGTAAATCTCTTTGTAGTAGTTCGCATACGCCCCAGGCAACGTCACAATTTTTTCTTCACCCTTTTCTGTATAAAGCGTGCCATAAAGTTCTACCCGGTCCGTTCCAAAGGCTGCTCCTTCCGGCAGTCTGCCTTCTTTCAACTCACTCTCTTGACTGTCTTCCCCATATTTAATAAACGTCCCTTTATGGCCATGTACTTTATACTTGGGTCCCTGCTCAAATGCCAGCAGCCCGCAATGTAAGATGGCACGTTTCTCCCCATATGCCAAAACCAGATGAAAATAATCATCTGTTTTTGCGCCTTCGCGCTGCATTTGCACATCTGCTGTCACCGAATCTGGCCAACCGAATAAATAGAGTGCTTGATCGATTAAATGAGCGCCAAGATCATACAGCACCCCTGCTCCAGGCTCCGCTTTTTCGCGCCAGCCGCCGACAAGCAACGGGCTGAAACGATCAAACCTTGCTTCATATGTATTTACATCGCCAAGCGTCCCGTCGTCTATTAATTTTTTCACCGTCAAAAAATTCCCATCATAACGCCGATTTTGATACACGCTTAGAATGACACCTTTTTTCTTTGCAAGCTCGACAAGCTCGTCCCCTTTCGCCGCTTCAATGACCATCGGCTTTTCAATAATAACGTGTTTGCCTGCCTCAATACTGCGTTTTGCCATATCGAAATGAAGTGCATTTGGCGTCGTAATAATGACAAGTTCTACCTTCTCATCACGGATGACTGATTCAAAATCCGCTGTCACTTCTGCATCTTCAAAATCTTCTCTCACCTTTTTTTCATTAGTAGACAGAATCTTCACAACTGAAAAATCGTCCATTGTCTTTAGGAATGGTGCATGAAATGTTAAACCTGACAGACCGTAACCGATGAGCGCTGTTTGAATTGCTTTCATGACGTTTATTCTCTCCTTTTTTCAAAAAATGGATAGTAGGAAACTAGTTCAATTTCACATGATTGATATAGTATAATGAAAATTATGAGAATAATGCATATTTTACTATTTTGCTTTCAAGGGGTTAAATAAAAATGGCTCAAAATGATTACCGTTCCATGCTCATGCAGCGTATGGAAAAAACGTTTTCCAATTGGTCTGACCATGAACATATTATGGAAAAGGAACTATACCGTTTTTTACATACAATGAAAGGGACTTCGGGTACGATCGGCATGACAGATCTGGCTCATTTTTGTTCTTCCCAGATGGAAACATTAACAGAAACGAGCGATACAGCGATCCCTGTCCGTTCCTTAAAAAATTTTATTTCGCTCATGCGAAAATTTTTCGATCAAGATCTCCCGCCTATTCAAGTGCCTGCACCTGCCAGTATGCCGTCTGCTGAATACCACAATTCATTCGTCCTCATTATTGATGATGACTTGGAATTTGTCTCTTACGTAAAAGAAAATTTAGAAAAAAATAGTATACAAGTTATGGTCGCACTTGATGGAAAAAAAGGGTTGGAATTATTTTATACACTCCTGCCGGATATGTTGATTGTTGATATTCAGCTGCCGGATATGAAAGGATTTGACATTCTTGCACAAATTGGCGACATCGCCCGTTCACGCTACGTGCCAATTGCAATCGTCAGTGTAGACGATTCAAAAGACAACATCATTGGTGCCTATAACATGGGGGCGATGGATTTTATTACTAAACCTATTGACATGAGTGTCTTTATCTCCTATATCCGTAACCGGCTGCAGTATAAAAAAGCCATCTGGCAGTCTGCTTCCATGGACGAATTAACAGGAGCAGGCAACCGCCGCCAATTTAATGACACATTTTCACACCTTTCTGCCATCGCTGAGCGATCACGCCGTTCATTTACACTTGTGATGATGGACCTTGATCATTTCAAAAAGGTGAATGACCGTTACGGACATCCAACGGGTGACGATATATTGCGTTCATTCAGCCGGATCGTGTTAAAGATGAAGCGGGAAACGGATTTCTTTTTTCGTTACGGCGGCGAAGAGTTTGCGCTGTTACTCATAGATACCACAACAGATGAAGCCATGGCCTTAATGGAACGAATTCATGAAAAAATGGCGAATACACCCTTTGCTGCACCGTCGGGCGAATCTTTTTTCGCCACCTTTTCAGCCGGTGCTTCTGAATACCGCGTGAATCAAGAGGTGCTTTTAAATGAAGCAGATCAGGCGCTTTATCAAGCGAAGCGGAATGGACGAAACCAAACCGTGATTTACCAGCTGAACAACAGCGATGTAAAACGCCATCTCAACGTCATCATTATTGATGATGACCTCCTCGTGCGGACTATGCTTGTCAAGCAGTTTTCAAACTGGACATCTGGTGATATGAATATCGTCGTCCATGAATACCCGGATGGTTATTCTTTCCTCGAATCCGACTGGTACAAGCCGGATGAAAACTATATGATTCTGCTTGACGGCATTATGCCTAAAATGGACGGAATTGAAGTACTTGCCACTTTGCGGAAGCAATATCCCGATGACAATATTATCGTCTCTATGCTGACCGGGAGAACGAGTGAATCTGATATTATTTTAGCGTTAAAAAAAGGAGCGGACGACTACATTGTCAAACCCTTTCATTCTCAAGAAGTACTTGCCCGCGTACAGCGGCTAACAGAAAGACTAATGAAATGATTTTATCCGTCATCATCTCTATCGTCGGATTGATTTTTTTGCAAATGGCGCTGCTCGCTTTTTTATCTATCCGTAAATGGCGAAATAATTCATATGAAAAAGAAATTAATCATTTGTACAATAGTCTTCTTGACTGCTTTGCGTCCTATATGACGAGGCATGATCAACATCGATTAATCGATCAACTGGAGACGAGCCGCTATCCTTCTATTCTTGTTGAAAAACTATTAACTTATTACGTAGCGGTTATAAAAGATGGTTCTTTTTCTCAGGAAGTAAACGTGTTATCTGAAGCCTATTTAAGCGGTCCTTACACAGCTGTATTGAAAAAAAACAACCGGGCAAAAAGGATAAACACTCTTTATTATATTGAAGAGTTTAATATGCATTCATTGACCCCGCTGCTTCTGGAACGTTTACGTACAGTCAAAAAGCTGGATGCGGAAACACAGCAACTGATTCTTACACTCGCTTCACTAAATGAAACAAGTGTACTTGGCTTTTTAAAACAATATCCAGATGTTCCTATCCGTCTTTACCTTGATCTATTTAGCCGTCTGGATCGAAAGTTGATAGAACAGGAAGTAGAAAAGGCGTTAGCAGACGACTTCATTCCAATCAAGTTATCTGCTATTGCATTTATTGGGAGTGCGAGACTTTTTTCTTTCCTTCCTCACGTCGAGCACGAACTGCAGAGTACGATAGCCGAAATACGAATTCAGTCATTAAAAACATTATTCCGTCTACATTATATGGACAAACCAGATGCGTTAGAACCTTTTTTTCATTCTGACAACTGGACGGAAAGAATGTTTGCATCCCGGATCGCCGGTGTAATGACCCTTGAACGCTTTAAACCGAAGCTTCGCAGCTTGCTTGGCGATCCAGTTTGGTGGGTTCGATATTCTGCTGCCGAAGCTTTTACTCATTTTGGGGACGGCGAACTGCTGCTCACTTATTTTTCAGACAATCATGAAGACCAATATGCACGCGACATGGCCAAGCAGTGGCTTACAATTCAGTCGGGGGGACAATCTTGATGAATGCTGACCTTTCTTTTTTTCTTGTGCTCTCATGGCTTGTCATTGCTTATATGCTTCTCTCTAGTTTAAGTTACGTTGTTCTTTTTTTCATCGCTCTGCGCAAAGTATGGTACGAAGGCCAACTTGATAAAAGAGAATCCGTTAAAAATTTAGCTGTAAATGAACAGACTTTTCCTGTTTCCGTGCTCGTCCCGGCTTATAATGAAGAAGTCGGTGTGGTCAGTACCGTTCGATCGCTGCTCGCGCTTGAATACCCACAGTTTGAAATCATCGTCATTGATGACGGTTCAAAAGATGCAACAGCGGAAAAAATGATCCAAGAATTTCAAATGAAAGAAGTGCCTTTTGCCCTTAGAAAATATTTGGAGACCGAAAAAGTGTTAGCAAGTTATCAATCTGATTTATTTCCACACATTCGTCTTATTAAAAAAGCAAATGGCGGCAAAGCAGATGCACTGAATGCAGGTATTAATTTGTCTACCTACCCATACTTTTGTGCTATTGATGGTGACTCCATCTTGGAACAAGATGCCCTTTTAAAATCAATGAAGCCGATTATCGATTCAAATGGTGAGGTGATTGTAACCGGTGGCTCCGTTCGTATTGCAAATGGTTCTATTATTTCCCGCAGCAAAGTAGAGCAAATTATTTTGCCGCGCAGTCCGGTTGTCCTCATGCAAGTCATTGAGTATTTTCGGGCGTTCTTAATTGGACGAATTGGCTTTAGCCGAATGAATATGCTGCTCATTGTTTCAGGAGCATTTGGCCTCTTTAACAAAGAAAGAGTTATCTATGCTGGAGGGTACAATAAAAAAACAGTCGGTGAAGATATGGAACTCGTTGTCCGCCTTCATCGCATTTTACAGGAAGAAAAGTCAAATCAGCGAATTGAATACATTCCGGATCCTGTCTGCTGGACAGAAGCGCCCGATTCACTCGCCGTTCTACGCTCCCAACGGATTCGCTGGCAGCGCGGATTGACAGAGACACTGTTCCTTCATAAAAAAATGTTGTTTAATCCAGCCTATCGATCGATCGGCCTTCTCTCTATGCCTTACTTTTTATTCGTGGAACTTTTAGGAGCTGCATTTGAATTGGCCGGTTACTTTATCATTGTCGGCGGCTTGTTCTTCTCTCTTGTCGATCCGAAAACGGCTGGAATTATGTTTCTCGTTACGATTTCTTACGGGTCACTCATTTCAGCACTTGCCGTTTTACTTGAAGAATTAACACTTGGAAAATATCCAAAGGTTTCAGATTTACTTACACTTTATGTATGGGCGCTGTCCGAAACTTTCTGGTATCGGCCGTTAATGATTATTTGGCGTGTAGAAGGATTAATCGCAACAGTGCGTAAAAAGCAGCACTGGGGCGATATGAAACGAAAAGGAATTTCAAGCTAATAACGAAGGGGGCGTTAGAAAATGAAAAAGATTTTAATTGCAGATGATGAAGACATACTGCGGATGCTTATTGAAGATACACTGGAAGACTCCGATTTAGGATTTGAAATCGATGAAGCAGAAGACGGGCGTGAAGCGCTGGATAAACTATTAAACGGTTCATACGATCTTGTCATTCTTGATTACATGATGCCTCATTTAACCGGGATGGAAGTGCTGGAACAACTGCAGCTCGCATCCATTCAGATCCCTGTTCTCATGCTGACAGCGAAAGCACAAGAAACGGACCGCGAGCGGGCAATGCAAAATGGTGCTCAATACTTTATGTCAAAACCATTCAGCCCGATGGAGCTGCTAAACCTCGTTGAAAGTATATTTGAAACATGAAAAACATCCGCCTAAGTGTTTCACTTAGGCGGATGTCTCACTTGTCTTCTTTTGCAAATCGTTTTTTCATGATGTTAAGGAAAGCCCATTTTCTTTAGCCGTTTCCTGTTTATCTAGTGCCTCTGGTGCTTCAAGTTCCATAATCGCCTTCATCATTGGCACATATGTTTTCCAATAAAACGCTTCATCTGGATAAACAGATGCCGGTGTTAATGCTGCACGCATTTTCGCAAAACCGGCGTACCTGTGAACAGATGAAACACTTTGAATATCTGCATAATCACCAGCAAAATAAAAAATATGAGAAGACCCATTCCTATGATGTACAGCTGCTGGAAATGAAACCGGTATTCCCGCCTCATTCAGCTTCTCACGTCCGGCTGTCGACAAACTCCACTCGTAATTCGCCATTACTTCTTCCGGATAAACAGGTGCCGTAATATCAAACCAGTATCTGTACGCAGCACTTTCTTTTAATCCGGTCATCGCTTCTCCGTTCTCTGTAAAGGAAAGTGAAATCCCATCTCCTGACACATCACCCGCTTCATCTGATAAAACAATCACTTTCTCATCCTCTTCATGAACGAGAACAAATCCGCTTCCTTCAAATGTCCACTCATGTCCACCTGATTCATATTGGTCGATAAGTGACGCATTTATTTCTGGATTGTCTTTTTTTAATTGATCAAACCAACGGCCTGTCCACCCGGTTGGCTGCACATGGAGAAATGCGGTGGCATCTTTCTGCACGTCTTTTGAAGTCGGCGAGGCGAGCGTATTAAATTCCATGATAAGAGTCGTCTCTTTTTTTGATAGATGCTGTTTAATCGTATCCCATTCTTCTGCTTGCAGACCGCCATAAACTAACCGCGGCCGCTCTCCACTTTCGTTATAAACACCATACGTATCTGCCACATAAATGTATTTTGTATCGCCTAAATCATCTGGCAACGGCCTTGCTTCTTTTTTTTCAGGCACGTAACCGTAATAATCCTTTTCATCGCCTGCACCTGTGTACCGGTAATGATTCAGCAGCCACGATAGACCGCGATGCTCCCGACGGTCTACTGTCGGTACTGTTTTATCAAGTATGACGATGTCTCCTTCATGTTCCGGAAGAAACTCCCAAATGATGCGTGGGATTAGCGCGATGACAAGCAACCCAATCAATATCAAAAGATATTTTTTAATGGTCAGCACCACCTTGTTCCTCGTCAGGATACAAAATTCTCCCGTCTTGAACCGGTGTATGTAAAAAGCCTAACACCGTTTCTGAAAGTTGATTAGGCGGATACGGTTTCGTCAAATAATGTTCAATGTCATATGTGCGCATTTTTTCATCTGCCCGATCAAGCGCCGATGAGATGATAATCGGTAGATTCTTCGTTCGATCATCTTCTTTTAGCATGTGAACAAGATCCCAGCCATCCAGTTCTTCCCCTAGCATAATATCAATCACAATTCCGGTAAGCGGCCTCTGCTTCGCTTCTTCAAATGCTGATTTGGGGCTTGAATGATAAATAACCGCGAACCCTTTCATTTTCAATTCCTCTGAAAGAAGCATGGCAAGACTTGTATCGTCTTCTACAAGCATCACCGTATCGCGCCCTTCTAGTGTTTCCTGTGCAATGGCTTCATTTTTATTCGGATGAGCGAGCGGTATCGTAAACTTGACTGTTGTCCCTTTTCCTTCATCCGATTCGATCGATATTTTTCCGCCATGCTTTTCAACAATTTCACGGCAAATGGCAAGCCCGAGGCCCGTTCCGCCAATTTTTCGGCTGGCACTGTTGTCAATACGCTGAAATTTTGTGAATAGCTTCGAGATTTCCTCTGCCGGAATGCCGATCCCCTGATCGCAGACCAATACCGCTAAATGGTCTTGTTCATTTTTCAGCATAATGGTCACTTGCCCGCCTTCTGGTGAAAACTTCACCGCGTTGCTCATAACATTTGTCATCACTTGGATGATCCGTTCCCGGTCTGCATACACCGTTACATCAGTGGCTTCATCTACAATCGTAAAATCATGGGATGTTTTGGACCGGAACTGTGCGGTTATTTCAACAGCTACTTCATTCATTTTTATTGCCGACATGTTATACACTTGGCTGCCTGATTCCATCCGCTGCAAATCGAGAAAATCATTAATTAAGTTCGTCAATCGCTGTGCTTCTTTATAGATCGTCTCCAAATAACGCTTTTGCTTTAGCGGCTTTAGTTCCTTTGTCATCAGTAATTCCGTAAACCCTAGCACACTCGATAACGGTGTACGCAGTTCATGGCTTACTGTGCTGACAAGCTCTGTCTTCATCTTATCCACTTCATGTTCTTGCGTAATGTCCCGGTGCACGAAAATAGTCCCTTTCTTCTCTCCATCTAACATAATAGATGTGCTGTATACATCCATCACACGCTCTTTACTCCCTTGAATAACATAAGAAAAGTGACGCAATTCATCTGATTGATCTGCCAAACAACCTTCAAAAAATCCCCTAAGCTCTTCTGGATTTTCTGTTTTCTTCGTAAACGTATCCAGCCATTCCTCTCTTAAAACGAGCGTCTCTTCCGACATCACACCGAAGTCCATTAATTCATCAAGAGCTTTGTTATGCTGCACCATGTCTCCTTCGTAGGAAATAAACTGAATGCCTTCGTGAATATTATTGACGATACTTTCATTCAATGTCCGCTCCCGCACCGCCTGTTCATAAAGCTGAATACGTTCAATCGCCAAATAAACACGGTTTAACAGCCCGTATAAATCTTCCTGCTCCTGATCGGAAAAACAACGGCCAATTCTTGAGCATCCAAATAAGGCGATAGCGCCGCCAGCTGGATTTCTTATACATGAGAAATAATCGTGTACATACACACTCTCGTTCGCAAGTCCTTTTTCATGTACAGCTTCCCTTTTCACTATAAAATAAGGTGTTTCTTCCAATCGTCGATCTATATAGTCGATACGGTTCTCCTTAAAGTCGTTGAACATAACAGCTGTAAAGCCTTTTAGTGCGTGCTCGCCGCTTTCCCGCAGCCAGAACAGGCCGAGATCTATTTCATACACCTCATCAAAATAACGAAGGACAGAATCCGTCAGTTCCTGCTTGTCCAATGAAAAAGACAGCACGTGATTAAGCTCGTTGTAATGCTCGAGCCGCTCTTTCGTTCGTTCTGTTTCCCTAAGCGACTCCTCCATTTTCAACTGCCGCTCCTCTAGCTCATCTTGCTGCATCATTAACTCTTCGTTTTGAGCAGTGAGCTCTTCTTCTTTATGTTGAATGGTTTGAATCATTTCCGCAAAAGAAGAAGATAACACTCCGATCTCGTCCCTTCTATTGAACGGGATCAGCGAAAAAATTTTTCCAGCAGCAAAGTCATCTGCCACACTCCGCATATGTTCAAGCGGCTTGACAATGTCATTGATCGTACGCCAAATAATAAAAGAAATAAGAGCAAATAATAAAACAACAAAGCCCATCATCGAAACGGTATACTGATTGGATTGTCTCAGCATCTGTGATGACAGCTGTTCAAGTTCATTATCAATCGTTACTTTATACTCTTTTGTATAGGCCATAAACTGGTTGACCGTATCCATCAATCCGCTGTTTGAAAGCCCGCTCAGTCCTTCGTAATCACGCGTTTCCACAAATGCAACTGCCGCCGGAAATGTCTTATTTTCGTAAATGACAAGAAAATCGGCTAATTCATTTGTTAGCTGCTTTTCCTGCGATGTAAGTTTCCACTTTTCTAACTCATTTAGTATTTCTTTTACTTGTTCGATATCCTCATAAACACGCGTTCGTTCACGCTCATTCTGAAAAGCGTAATAACCGCGTGCCCGGAAAAACAGATCATTCAACGTATCGCGTAAGTCTTCTAAAACCAGCTGTTTATGATAGAGTTGCTCACGCTTTTCTATCATCTCATCTTGCTTATTTTGCATATAAAAATAGGCTCCCGTTCCTACAACAAGGAAAACGAAAAGCATTGAAAGCGCCATACGCACATAACGACGCCGAATACCTGACTCCGACAAAACGTCCATCCTAACTCCCCCATTCGTGTTTCTTCTTCCATTATAATCCTCTGCTGTATCCCCGGAAAGCAAAAAAACCCGCACAAATGGCGGGTTACGGATTATCTGATGAAAACATGTAATGACGTTCATTAAAGGTAATGGAAAAAACGAGCGCAATGGCAAACATATTTCCCATAAGGGAACTGCCTCCGTAACTAATAAACGGCAATGGAATACCGGTAATGGGCAGTAAACCAATCGTCATGCCGATGTTTTGAAACGCATGAAATGTAATCATCGCGATGACGCCAGCACACATATACGAATAATACGGCACTTTCGTCGTTAAAGCGAGTTTTGTAATATGGTAAATGAGCACGAAAAATAAGCTGACAACGATTGATGCGCCAATAAAACCGTACTCTTCCCCAATAATACTGAAAATAAAATCCGTATGGCTTTCCGGCAAATAAACTTCACGGAAACCAAATCCTTTTCCCATCGTTTGACCGGATCCAATTGCAAGCAATGATCTTGTTAAATGGAAGCCAGTGGAACTTTCATAGTTATACGGGTCAAGCCATGCATAAATGCGCCCGAACTGATACTGCTTGACACCAAGGTATTTTTCCAAAATCGCCGGGTGCCAAAGCATAAGATAAAAAATAAGTGTAATCAAGGCGGTCGCACTGCCAAAAAGCGGTACTAAAATACGCCACGTAATGCCTGAGACGAAAATCATACCAAGCAAAATGGCAATCAACACAAGCGATGTCCCAAGATCGGGCTGCTGCATAATGAGCAGGAGCGGTACAGCCGTCGTGGCTCCAAGCTTTACGAGCAGCATAAAATCACTTTGAATGGTCTTAATCGGATTTTTCACATGATGATTTACCATGATGCGCGATAGCGTCAAAATGAGAAATATTTTAAAAAACTCGGATGGCTGAATTTGTCCGATACCCGGGAATCTATACCAACTTTTGGCTCCGTTAATGGTCGGTGCAATGGATGATGGTGCAATAATTAAAAAAACCAATAGAATAATCCCGATACCATATAAATACCATGACATGCCATGATATTGATCCGAATCAAAGCGGATAAACAGCGCAATAATACCGAGGCCGACCATATACCAGACAACTTGCCGGACGACAAAGTTTGTATCATATTGTCCGGTCGTCTGTGCACTGTAAATCGCGACGCAGCTGACAACGAACAGCATAAACAATATTAAAAACAAACCGTAATCAATGCGGCTGGATGGTTGTTCAGTATTCATATAATTTCCTCTTTCTTCTCAAAATAGACCAACTATTATTATAACGTTATTGCGGCATTGTACAACAGTCAAACGGTTCAAAAGCAAAATTCTACATGAAATAGACATAGACGTGCTACAATAACGATATTGCAAAATAGAAAGGATGTTTGAGATGGAAGAAATTAAAACAAGCGATCAATTTGAGCAGCTGGTTGCCAGCAGCGAACCGGTTATCGTTAAATTTTATGCCGGCTGGTGTCCGGACTGCACACGTATGGACATGTTTATTGACGACATTATTGCAGATTACGGACAATATAAATGGGCGAAAATCAACCGGGACGATTTTTCAGACATTGCAGAAAAGTACGATGTAATGGGCATTCCAAGTCTTTTATTGTTCCAAGATGGCGAAAAATTGGCTCATCTTCACAGCGCCAATGCAAAATCCCCCGAAGAAGTACGCGACTATTTGAAAAGCTTGCCTGCTTAACATGAATAAAAGGGCTGTTTGTCTAAGATTGTTAGATAAACAGCTCTTTTTAATTGTATCGTTAAAGCCTTCTTACAGCCGTAAGAACAACAAGCTAGACTAGCCGTACGTTTTTTTCATTCAACATATCCACTTGCATTGTCGTTTTAATAATGCGCAAAATGTTATCGCGATGATCGTTGAGATAAAAATGATTACCTTTTCGCAATAGTTAACAACGGTTTCACCCTCCCGTCTTTTTAATCCTGATGAAATTTCTTTTGAGAAATCCAATAATACGCGACTGCCATTGCCAGCACAGCCCAGATGATTGTAATAAACAGATTGCCGTTCAAGCTAGATTGGGTAGACCCTGTGATCAGTGTTTCCGCAGCGTGTTGACTCATGCTAGCCGGATTCAGCAAATCAATCATCGGATGCAGCCCGGTGATCATCCGGCTCACCAGAAGGAAAACAATGCTAATTAAAGCAATAATACCTTGCCCGTTGAATATGGTACTGATCATAGCTGTAAAGGAGACCATAAAAAGTACCCAGATTAGATAGATTAATAATGCTTTAAGTAAATATGAGGTCGGCACACTTGTAAATAAATAGCTGACATATAAGTACGAAATAAAATAGCCTAAGGTCACGCTCACGGCTACAAACAAATAATTCGAGACAATTTTCCCGCCGATGTAGGACCAAACCGTGACAGGTCTTGTCAAAATAAAGGCAAGCATGCCATTGGCTTTATCTGCTTGAATAACGCCCATCATAGAAATAGCAATGATCATAATACCGAGCTGATCAAATTGGGAGCCAAGTGTTGCCGCCATCACCTGTCCGCCTTCCTGTTGAACCATCGCCGGGTCAATTGTAATGCCTTGGCCTCCGCCTAGTGCTCCCAAAATAGACGGGAGGTAATAAGTAACTACTGACTGGGTGGCACCTATAAATATAAACACGAGCGGCAGCCAAATAATCTTAAAGTCACGAATCATTTGAACATACTCTTTATTTATTAAAACAATCATGGCATTCATGCACCCACCACCAATTTCAAGAAAATTTCTTCAAGCGTATCGCTGCTGCCTACTTCGAATCGAATGAGATCCACATCGTTATCCAGTGCATTTTTCAGCAATAGATTTTTATGCTTCTCAATGCTGTCGACTGTAATTTTTACTTTATTTCCAATCATTTCTGTTTTCTTCACAAATGGAAGCCGTTCAACTAATTGAACCCACTGCTGGTCTTTCGGAGTGATTTCCATGACGACAGCCGGTTCACGGTTCCGGCTTAACAATTCTGCCATCGTTGTGTCTTCTATTTTCTGGCCATTTTTGATAATGACGAACCGTTCACATATTTCCTCTGCATCGCTTAATATATGGGTGGACAACAAAATAGTCGTTTCTTTTTTAATTTCCTGGATCAAATTCAGGACTTCCCTTCGGCCGATCGGATCCAATGCCGAAACCGGTTCATCCATAACAATAAAAGAAGGTTGATGAAGAAGTGTCTGTGCAATGCCAAGTCTCTGCTTCATTCCTCCTGAAAACGTCCGAACTTTCACATTTTCTTCACCGGCGAGCCCGACTTTCGCCATAATGACTGGAATCTTTTCCAGTAATTCTTTTTTCGGGATATTCGAAAGCTTCCCCATAAACAGAAGCGTTTCTTTCGCTGTCATCCATGGGAAAAAATTTGGATACTGGGGTAAATAACCTATCTCGCGCTTCATTTTTGAAATGTTTTTTCCATCAAGAAGAACTTCCCCCTCATCTATACGGAGGATATTTGCGATCATCTTAATTAAGGTAGATTTACCGGCTCCGTTTGGCCCAATCAAACCTACACATTGCCCCGTTTCGAGCTCCATTGAAAATTGGCTGACGGCCGATTTTTCCTTAAACTTCTTAGTAACGTTCTTAATTTCCAGTTTCATGATACTGCATCATCCTTTCTTCCTACTGCGAGATATAAAATCGGACCGATTGTATTGAAAAACAAAATGATCAGTGTCCACATGAAAACATTACTTCTCGTCTTGCGGTGCCGGTATAAATCAATGAGTGCGATTAGGATGAGGATAAGGGCCACCGCTATAAATGGCAAAAGAATCGGCAATATTGCTGTCCAATCGATACTTTTTAATTCGTCCAATCCATAGTGAAGTTGCAAAACGTTCATCTCCTTTATGAGTAAATTTATTTTATTATCATTATCGATAACGATAACACAATATTGGATTTTTTGCATTTGTTATTTATATTGATAATGTTATCATTACAAATAATGATATACTATTTTATAAACCAATGCTGTAGAAGCTCTTATTCTAGAAGGAGATAAAATGACCAATAAAGCTGATGTTTTAATGCACCCAGTAAGAATGAAGATATCTCAAGCCCTTATGCGAAATAAAGAAAATGGGCTGACGCCTCTTGAAATGCTGAAAATCATTAAAGATGTACCCCAGGCAACGCTATATAGACACATCCAAGTACTGCTAGACGCTGGCGTACTAAGGATTGTTAAAGAAAAAAAAGTCAGATCTGTATTTGAAAAATATTATGTTCTTAACGAAGATGCTGCTCGTTTGGATGCAGAAGAATGGAAAGAATTATCGATAGAGAAAAAACTCAATTATATTTCTTATTACCAACTTTCCTTGCTGACCCAGTATCAAACGTATCTTTCCTTATTAGAAGAAAAACATGATTCAGATGATCGGTCAACCTTTTCATTATTAGAATTAAAAATTGACGACCAGCTCTTCGAAAATTTCCAAAATGAATTAAATGACTTAATGCTCAAATATTATCAAAGAAATACTGAAAATTCTGATACCCCTACACGCACGATAGCCGTGACCATTATCCCCGAATCTTAATAATTGTTTCGATATAACTTTGGTGAAATCAACCTGCCCGTTAATTCACGATAAAAAACAAACAAGCCGGTTCGCATAAGCAGACCGGCTTGTTTGACATGCAAATATCTTGTTTTCAGTATAGATCCAGATTAAAAAAGCTTACCGTCTAAACGCTCCAACTCTTGCTTCAGCTGTTCTGTATCAAGCTCGTCACCAATCACGACGATAACAGACGGGCGTTTAATCGGCTGTGGCTGAAAAAAAGGCACACCGTACGCATATTGAAACAATTCCGGACGATCACCTGAATCTTCAAATTTCATAAATCCTTTTATTCGCAGAACCGAATCTGGCAAACCAGCTACCCACTTTGTAAATTCAGCGCGCGGCACGTGATTTGTAAATTCATACGCCATTGTCCGGACATGCAAATGATGGTGAGCATGATGGCCGCCATCTGAATTACTGCCGCCATTGCCAAATATCATTTCTTCATCCGTTTTCCCAAATATCATTTCATGCAAAACTACTTTTTCATTTAATGACTGAATCTCTTTTTTTATTTCAGTGAGGGCTTCAAGCGATACTAAGTCAGTTTTCGTCAGCGCGACTACATCACTCCATCGCGCCTGATCTTCCATCAGCTTACGATGGGCAATCGGCAGACGGTTTCGTTCCATCCATCGTGCGCAGTCAACAAGCGTAATGATCCCCTTCACATCAATCTGCATCGCAATGACTGGCGAAGTGCACGCATCCAATACTTCCATCGGATGAGCAGCACCTGTCGCCTCGATATAGATCACATCTGGGCGATGCTCTTTATACAGTGTCAGCAATTCGACTTCTATTTCATCTTTAATCGTGCAGCAAATACAGCCATTTAGCATATCGCGCACCGCGGTATCTTCTCCAAGCAGCGCTGAATCGACAGACATAGAACCAATCTCATTCATTAATACAGCCACTTTACGGCCCGCCTGCTTCTCTTTTTCGAGCAACTGTACAAGCAGCGTCGTTTTTCCGCTTCCAAGAAACCCGCCGATAATAAATAAATCTGTTTTCATTTCGCCACACCTTCCACCAATCATACTTACTATTTATCATCCTATTACCTATTTTAGCGTAAAGACACCGCCAGTAGAAATCAAAATAAAAAGCAGGAGAACAAGTCTCCTGCTTTATTCCGGCTTCATAACCGGCGCTAGCTTTTCTGTAATCAAATTGAGTATTGCTGTAAGGTCCATATCTTTCTGCTCGCCATGTGAACATGCTTCTTGCATTACTTCAAGCAATATGTACTGTTCTTTAGACATAGGTTCCATGAACTCTCCTTTTATGAGATAAAATCCCTTACATGTATATAATTGAATTATATATGGATAAAGGGATTTCTGTATATAAGCCTTTCCTCATTTTCTTTTATTCGTCTTATTCCCCCTTTTTCCTTTAAAAAACGTGTAAATTTATGTATTTTTTCTCATTTTAATACGAAATATTTAGATTGTTGATGAAATACATCGAAAATTTGCCTATTTGACATTGACCTGACACATTTCTTTTATACAATGAAAGTATTAAATAAAGTGTACATACAAATCAGGAGGAATAATCATGAAGAAGAAGACCATGTCATATGTTATGACCGGCGCCCTATCGATTACGATTTTAAGCGGTGTTCCCTCTTCTCCAGCTCAAGCGGCTTCTCCACAACTTATAAAAGAACAGGTGGCACCATCCGTAACACGAACCGGAACGAAAAATTTTGCAGATGTCATTGAGGAACAAGCATTGGCACTCGGTATTAATATTAAAGGCGATAATCTAGAGATAGCAGCGAAAAAGGTACGGCTGGCCAAACTGCAAAATCAGGCAGCAGCACTTAACATTCAAACAGACGGAAAAGATGAAAAAACCATCCGCCTCGAAGTAAAAAGAGCACATGAACGGAATGTTTACAGTACGGCAGCTCATCTTGGTATTAACACAGAAGGAAAACGATTGAGAGACATTATTGCATCTATTTCAGAGGTAAATCCCGAAGCGGCTGTACAACTGAATGGATTTTATTAAACCGGGCGGCTAATGACCGGTTTTTTAATTTGTATGGGTGAAATCATTTATGATCAAGTAGATTTCATTACACTTGTACTTATTTGTTCACGTTCAAATGATTTTCATTGTATAATTTAACCAAAATGAGGTGTTGAAAATGCAGACGATTTTAGTTGCTGAAGATGAACCGGCGATTAGCCAAGTGCTAAAAGTCTATTTAGCGAAAGCGGGCTTTCACGTTATACAGGCTTACAGTGGCACAGAAGCAATCGAAAAATTTCATACACACTCCCCGTCTCTCGTCCTGCTTGACGTGATGATGCCAAAAAAGGATGGCTGGGCCGTTTTAAAAGAAATTCGTATGGAGAGTATGTGTCCAGTCATTATGCTAACAGCACTGAATGACGTGAATTATCGGCTGGATGGGCTTGATGGCGGTGCGGATGATTACATTGCAAAGCCATTTATCGCAGATGAAGTGGTCGCACGTGTACGAGCTGTTTTACGCCGGGCTGATGACGGAGGAAAGCCCACGGAGGAAACGCCCCATACATATGGAAGCTTAACGATCGATTTTAAAGCGCATCGTATCACGCTCTTTGGCAAAGACGTTACATTCACACCGCGTGATTTATCGTTATTTTTATTTTTAGCCGCTGCACCGAACCGCACATTTACACGGGAGCATCTGCTCGATGAAGTGTGGGGACACGATTACGAAGGCAGTGACCGGGCTGTTGACTTATCGATAAAGCGGATTCGGAAAGTGCTGGCGAAATGGCCATCAACTGAGGGAGAAATTAAAACGCTGCGTGGATTGGGGTATCAGTTTGTTGTGGAAGAGTAAAGAGCGGCGTATTTCGCTCCTCCGCTACTGGACGACACGCTATGCCATCACACTGGCACTTGGCTTGCTTATACTTGCCTTGCTTTCTGTCGTCTGGATTCGGCATACGACGATCGAAAACAGGCTTGATGTATCAGAATTTCTTGCAGCGGAACTTGCCATCCGGATTGCCGGAAGCCAGGAAGATGGCAATAGATCCAATACGTATATTGATGATGATATGATCGAGGCGCGTGATGAACTGATGAATATGGAGGCCCCCCCTTCTATCTATATTACGGATGCAACCGGCGTCATTTTGTCGGCAAGCGATCATGACTTATACAGTAAAGACTCTTTTCCAAATCTGATTTTAAAAAAGAAACAGGACGTGCAGACCTTTCCCGGTATGAATGACGATCACACCATTGTTTATTTAATTAAAAAGCCAATTACCGTCAATAATGTTACATTCGGATGGGTCGTTATGCTTCAGCCTGAAGGTGAATTCGCGGATTTAAACGAAGAATACCGGCTTCTTGCTTTACTTATTTTAGGAAGCGGATTGCTCGGCTGGGCCGCGATTTACATTTTATCGCGCCGTCTCGCCCGTCCCATTAGTGAAGCTGCTGCTGCTGCGAAGGAAATTCGTGATGGCAATTACAGCGTGTCACTCATGCCGTCTAAAGCGAAAGAACAGGAAGTGTATGATCTTGTTACATCCTTTAACGATATGGCCATTCGCCTTGAGCAGCTTGAATCGATACGAGCGGAACTTCTTGCCGGTGTCACGCATGAACTAAAAACACCGGTCACTTCTATAAGCGGCCTTTTACAGGCGGTAAAAGATGGCGTCGTCACGGATCATGAAGCACAAGAGTTTATTACGATTTCATTAAATGAAACAGAGCGGCTGCAGACAATGATTAATGATCTGCTCGAATTTAATACATTTGCAGCGGATGTACTTCCTGTTTCACCTTCACCTCATGAAATAAACAAATTGACGCGCGACATCGTGCATGAATGGAATTTGGCGCGTAATCCAGGTGGTATTCCTGTCCATTTTTATCCGTCGGACCATGATATACGCATTTTGACTGATCCTGTTCGTTTCCGGCAAATTATGATGAATTTGCTGAACAATGCAGCTCATGCGATTGAAGATGCCGGAGGGATGACAATACGTGTGCACGATAATGAAGAATTTGCTTCCATTGATGTCATTGATACGGGAATCGGGATACCAGCATCTGAGCAAACGCTCATCTTCGAACGTTTTTACCGCGGTGAAAACAAAAAGTTTAAAGTGCGCGGACTCGGACTTGGGCTTCCGTTTAGTCAACTTCTCGCACGGGCGATGGAAGGCGACTTAACATTGAAAGAAACATCACAACTAGGGACAACTTTTACGTTAACCGCAAAAAAACAGCGATGACATTTCTGTCATCGCTGTTTTCATCATTCTGTAATTCCTTTTTCAATTTCATTAGCTTGTTCAAGAACAGACTGAAGTCCGCCGCCTGACAAGTACCATACATTAGGATCAAGATAGACTACATTGTCGTTCGCTACTGCTTTCGTATTTTTCACAAGATCGTTTTCAACCACTTGCTTCACAGAAGATTCACCTTCCCCTTCTGTTACGACTGCACCGCGGTCAACGACAAACAAGTAATCCGGATCTGTTTCAACAAGGTATTCAAAAGAGATACTTTGTCCATGAGTCGATACTTCAATGTTTTCATCTGCCGGTTTTACGCCAAATACATCATGAATGATACCAAAACGTGATGCTGGACCGTACGCACTGATTTTTCCTTCATTTGCCAGAATGACAAGTCCATTTCCTTCCATCGTTGACGCTTTTTCGTTCAATGCTGCTACTTTTTCGTCGATTGTCGCTAATTTCTCTTCTACTTCTTTTTCTTTGCCAAAGATTTCGCCAATCGTCGTAGCATTTGATTTAAAGGACTCCATGTAGTTCGCTGTATCCACTGCAAGGTAAACCGTCGGAGCGATTTCAGCAAATTGATCATAAAGGTCCATTTGACGGCCGGAAATGATGATTAAATCCGGTGCCAATTCATTAATTTTTTCAAAGTCAGGCTCTTTCAAGCTGCCTGTGTTTGTGTATTTTTCATCTTCAAACTTTGACAAATAATCAGGAATGTTTTCTTTCGGAAGACCAACTGGCTCAATACCAAGCTCCGCCATCGTATCAAGTGAACCAAAGTCAAACACGACTACTTTTTCAGGATTAACAGGAACGGTCGTCTCACCAAGCTCATGAGTAACTGTTACTTCTGTCGGTTTTTCATCATTTTCAGCTGGTTCTGCATTTTCTTCATTCGATGTAGAGGCGTTACAGGCTGCCGCAATCATGGAAAACAGTGCCATAACAATCAATAGTAAATACTTTTTCATTTTCATTTCGTCTCCTTGTTAGCTAAAATACACACAAATTTTTTGGTTATTAATTTCTTTAATTGGCATATCCATTCCGTAAATCTGCTTTAATGTAAGGCTTGTAATAATTTCATTAACTGTTCCTTGTGCTTCAATTTTGCCGTCTTTAAGCGCAACGATGTAATCTGAATACACAGAGGCAAAATTAATGTCATGAATAACGATTAAAATCGTTTTGCCAAGCTCATCTGCAAGACGGCGGAGCACTTTCATAATTTGAACAGAGTGCTTCATATCCAAGTTATTCAGCGGCTCATCAAGCAAAATATATTCCGTATCCTGAGCAATCGTCATGGCGATGAATGCCCGCTGCTTTTGCCCGCCGGATAATTGATCTAAATATTTATCCTGCATATCTTCAAGTTCCATGTAGCGAATTGCTTCATCAATGAACACTTGATCTTCTTCCGTCAGTTTCCCCTGTGAATACGGGAAACGGCCGAATGAAATAAGATCACGGACAGAAAGGCGTAAACTTAAATGATTGGACTGTTTTAAAATCGCTATTTTTTTGGCGAGATCGCGGCTTTTCGTTTCTTTCACTTTTTGCCCGTCGATCAGCACTTCCCCTGTATCGGCAGAGAGAAGACGACTAATAATGGAAAGGAGTGTACTCTTCCCCGCACCGTTTGGACCGATAAATGATGTGATTTTGCCTTTTTCAATATTGACTGACACATTATCAACAACTGCTTTCAATCCGTATGATTTCGAGACCGATTGTACTTCAACCATTATGTCCGACTCTCCCTTAGTAGTAAGTAAATAAAATAGATGCCACCGATAAAGTTAATAATGACACTAAGCTGCGTTGAAAATGTAAAGACATGTTCAACGAGCATTTGTCCTCCTGCAAGTGCAACAATTGACACGAGTGCAGATGCAAAAATTAACGTGGAATGCTTGTATGTTTTAAACATTTCGTAAGCGACGTTCACGACGAGCAATCCGAGAAATGTAATGGGCCCAACAAGAGCCGTTGCGACAGAAATAAGGATGGCTACAATGACGAGCAGCCGTTTCACTGTGTAATCGTATTCAACGCCAAGGTTGATTGCTGTTTCTTTTCCAAGCGAAAGCACATCCAAATACTTCACAAACTTTAGTAAATAAAGCAGCGTCACACCGGTTAAAACGGCAGCCATCAAGAGTACTTCCGTCTGAACATTATTAAAGCTCGCAAACATCCGGTCTTGAATAATTTGAAATTCATTCGGATCAATAAGTACTTGCATAAACGATGTAAAACTGCCGAAGAATGTACCGAAAATTAAACCAAGCAACAGTAAAAAGTAAATGTTTTGCCCTTCACGGCGAAACAATAGCCGGTATAAAATCAGGGCGAAAACAACCATAAAACCGATTGAAATCGCAAAGTTTATTTGTTTGTTCATAACCGTCAAACTTGTAGAACCGAGGAAAAACACGAGCGTTGTCTGAACAAGCATGTAAAGCGAGTCGAGGCCTATAATACTCGGTGTTAAAATCCGGTTGTTCGTGACAGTTTGAAATAACAATGTGGCAATGGCAATAACCGTTCCGGTCAATACAATAGCCGCAATCTTTTCCGCACGGCGCGGCAGCGCGTAATCCCAATTAGGTCCGAGTTCAATGAACATGTACCCGGCAATCGAAGCGCCTGCCAAAATCAACAACAGTATCAGTTTGCTTTTTTCACGCATAATCCCGTCTCCTCATCAACAAGTAAATAAATAATCCGCTTCCGATAACGCCGACTGTAAGGCCGATCGGAATTTCATATGGATAGATGAGAATGCGGCCAAGAATGTCACAAAACAAAATGAATACTGCGCCGAGAAGCGCTGTGTCAAACAGGCTATTTTTTAAATTGTCTCCTCTATAAATAGAAACAATGTTAGGTACGACAAGTCCGAGGAACGGAATAAGCCCTACTGTTAACACCACAATGGTCGTGGATAAAGCCACAATAACAAGACCAATGTTCACCGCTTGCTTATAATTTAAGCCAAGATTGCGGGCAAAATCTTCTCCCATGCCAGCAATCGTAAAACGGTCTGCAAATATGTACGCAAGAACGACAAGTGGTATGCTTATATAAAGCATTTCATAGCGGCCAGCTGTAATCATTGAAAAGTCTCCCTGCAGCCAGGCGGACATATTTTGAATTAAATCATACTTATACGCAAAAAACATCGTAATGGAGCTGATAATATTCCCAAACATTAATCCGACGAGCGGGATAAAGATCGGATCTTTCATTTTAATCCGGTCAAGAATTTTCATAAATAAAAATGTGCCGGCCAGCGAGAAAACAAAAGCCACAATCATTTTTTCAATCGGACTCGCTGACGTGAAGATAATAAGCGAAACTAAGATTCCGAATCGGGCTGAATCCATTGTTCCTGCAGTTGTAGGGGATACGAATTTATTGCGGCTTAACTGCTGCATAATAAATCCGCTAATACTGAGCGTTACACCTGCAATTAAAATACTGATCAGCCTTGGGACACGGCTTTGCCAGAAAATTTGCGTTTGTTGGTCGTCAAAGCGAAACAAGTCAAAGGGTGAAATGTTTGTGACACCAACGAATAACGAGGCAATTGATAATAAAATGAGCACTATGACTAAATAACGTTTTTTCATAACATGTCCTAACCTTCGTATTGCTGTCAAAGAAATAACGATAGAGAAATTCATTCTCAATTGAAAGGAAAAATATAGTTGCCGATTGCAAACCGGCAATGTACTTTCAAGATAAGTTTCGGCGAATTTGATCCAATATCCTTAGTGTTCTTCCAAATTCTTCAAGGTCAATACCGACAGAGGCATCGGCAATTGTCTGCTTTGCTATTGCAATATAAACATCTTTCATCCGCTTGCTTTCATCTGATAAAAACACGAGGTTTACCCGCTTATCAGTTGGATGGGGCTTTCTGACAATATGTCCGTTCCGCTCCATATTCGCCACAATCCGTGAGACGCTCGGTTCATCTCTCTCGTTTAACACGGCAAGCGACTGCTGTGTCTGCCCATCACGGTCATAAAGCCGGCTTAACACCTGCCACTGCTCATGCGTAATCGGATACCCTTTCAAGCGAAAATAATGGTTCAGCCGGTTTGTCATACTCCGCGAGCCTTGAAACAGCTTATATCCAAGCGAGTCATCCAGCTTATACATCATCATTCTCCTTTGACAGCTTCTCAATTTATTTTAAGGGAAAGAACTTGTCGATGCAAGTAGTTGTCCGTTAAACACGCTCTTTTAATGGCGCAAGTGTGAACATCTCATTCATGGATTTAATGCTTTTTGCGATGTATAGTTGCATGAAAAGCGTCTTTATCTCTCTACAGGCATTGACTTCCTCCTTCAATTCAATTGATAATTATTTTCATAACCTTATTATAAATGATAACGATTTTCATTGTCAATATATTTTCCGATAGAAATCATTTTCCATCCGCTCTTTCTTTCCGTAATGAAGATGCGCGGTGTTGCAAACTGATGAAAGCTATTTAGGATCTGTCTCATGAGCTCCTTTCCCAAAAGAAATAAGATCGAATTTTCCATATGTGATATCGCAATCATTTCCTAGATGGAAAAGGTTTTTTTAGTCTAAATTTCTTCTTATAAATAAAGTGAACAAAAAAAACAGCCTTTGCAACAAAGGTCTGTTTTCATCGTTTATTTTACGACAAACGACTTATATCTTTCATAATCCGATCGATGGCACTCAACAGCCAGTTTCGTTCCTTCTTCTTCATATGCCGTTTCAAAAATCGTGGCCTGTTCGTTGAAATAAGAGACGACTTCTCCTTCATCATATGGAATCAACAATTCACAGCGGACGTAATCTTTAAACAAATGACTTTTCATCACTTCCGTCAATTCCAAAATACCTGCGCGTTCTTTTGCGGATAAATACACTGAATTGCCGGCTGCTCCCGGATAATCAATGCCCGCAAGATCCGCTTTATTGTACGCATAAATAACTGGCATATCTTTTGCACCGATATCAACAAGTGTTTTTTCCGTAATATCAATCATCGTTTGGTACTGCGGGCTAGACACATCAATAACATGAATAAGCAAATCCGCAGCCGCTGCTTCTTCTAGCGTCGAGCGGAATGCTTTTACTAAATGATGGGGGAGTTTATTAACGAATCCAACTGTATCCGCCAGTAAAAACTCTTTTTTATCCGGCAATGTAATGCTCCGGACAGACGTATCGAGTGTGGCGAACAGCATGTCTTTTTCAAATACTTCTGACCCGCCGCCCACATATGTTTGCAGCATCGCATTCATGACGGTCGATTTGCCCGCATTCGTATACCCGACAAGCGCGGCAACCGGCATATTGTTTTTCTCGCGCTGCTTCCTTTGCACAGTACGCTGTTCAGATATTTTCGCAAGTTCTTTGCTGAGATAGGCAATTTTCGTTTCAATTTTCCGCCGATCAAGCTCAAGCTTCGTTTCACCCGCCCCACGGTTTTTAAAACCTGATCCGCCGCCTTGGCGTCCGAGCGCAATGTACGTACCGACAAGACGTGGCAGCATATATTGAAGACGCGCCATCTCTACTTGCAGCTGCGCTTCTTTCGTTTTTGCCCGCCGTCCGAAAATATCAAGAATGAGCATCGTCCGGTCAATTACTTCACAATCGAGTTCTTTTTCCAAGTTCCGAATTTGCGACGGAGATAATTCCCCATCAAAAATGACGACGTCTGCTTCCTTATATTCAGCAAGCGATTTCAGTTCTTCTACTTTGCCAGTCCCCATGTAAAGCGCCGAATGAATACGCGGCAAGTTTTGCGTCAGTTCACCCCGTACCTCAATGCCGCACGCTTCTGCAAGGTTTTTCAATTCTTCCATTGAATAGGCAAAATCATCTCCGTTGTCGAGGTTCACACCGGCAGTGATTCCTTTTAACTGATCCAGTTTCGTTTCATTCATCTATTTTCCTCCGTTGTAAAAAAACCGCAGACGACTGCCTGCGGTTTCAATTCGTTCTATTATCTTATCATGCCCTAATGGCGCAAATCAAACAGCGCCACTTAAAGAAAAACGAAATAAATAACAGCAGCCAGTACAATCCGATAAATAGCAAACGGAACGAGCTTAATACGGTTAATTAATTTCAAGAAGAATTTAATGGATATAAGGGCAAAAACGAACGCACTAATAAAGCCGACCACGAAAAATGGCATCGCGTCCATCGTAAAATACTGCCAATTTTTCAAGAGGGACAAAAAGCTGGCGCCAAACATGATCGGTACGGCCATAATGAACGTAAAATCAGCTGCGGCTCTATGACTCATGCCAAGCAGCACGCCGCCTGAAATGGTAGAGCCTGAACGAGAGAAGCCCGGCCACAGCGATAAACATTGAATGAGTCCGACGGATAACGCTTGTCCATACGTAATTTGGTCGACAGTTTCTATTTTTCTTTTACGGCCGCCAATTAAATCTGCTGCAATCATTAAAAACGCACCGACAACAAGACCGATTAACACCGTTTCCGTTGTAAATAAGTGTTCATCAATATAATCTTCAAACAGAACGCCTAGCACACCCGCTGGAAGCAAGCCGACGATCACATGTGTTAAGCGAAGCCTTCCGCCTTGTCCGCGTGTTTCTTTGTTTAACCCGAGTAAGTCAATAAATCGATTTCTAAATACAACAACAACCGCTAAAATAGAACCGAGTTGAATAACGATTTTAAACGTGTTTGCTGCATATTTCCCTAGAAATACTTGTGATTGCAGCCACATATCATCAACGATAATCATATGCCCTGTTGATGATACTGGCGCAAACTCTGTTAATCCTTCAACCAAGCCAAGAATAATTGCTTTTAAAAGAGTAATAAATTCCATATGATAGCTCCTTCTTGTGATTTCCACTCTTTAAAATAGCATGTTTCGCATTATATGCCAACTTTTATCCAATAAGACTGAATTTCATCCATCAGCCAAATTGCTCCTTCTTTACTAAGCACAATCCCTCCGCTAAAATGTCGATGGTCTTTTGATATCGTCCCTGTCATTAGACACGTTTTTTCCTCTCCATCAAAATGAGATTCATATTTTCTTATAATAATGCGTTCTTGCTCATAAGCGATTGCAACCCAGTCTGATCCTTGAATGTTCAGCTTTTTACGGATTCCTTTTGGAATGGTGACTCTTCCTTCTTGATCGACAACATGTCTTATGATTATTTCTTTCATCATTCGCCTCCCATGATCCATATGTACTACTAACATTACATTCTTTTTCATTTATGTCAAAATAAAAAAGAATGCGTCATTCACGCATTCTTTAAGTATTCTTTTTATACCAATCTGCAGCTGCTTGTACTTCTGTTCCCGTCAGCGTATGGCCATTTTGCTCCCAATGTACAGCCGTTCTTGCTCCTGCATGCTCGAGCAGCTGCTGAAGCTCTTCTGTTTCCTCTGGCGAACATAACGGATCATTTTTTCCAGCTGCCATAAAAACAGGGACACCGGTTAAATCGGGCAGCTCTATCCCGCGGCGCGGTACCATTGGATGATGTAAAATAGCTCCCTTTAATGATCTTTCATAATGGAAAAGCAAACTTGCTGCAATGTTCGCCCCATTTGAATAGCCGATCGCAATGACTGAATCACGGCTAAACCCATATTGTTTTGATGCATCATCAAGAAATTCATTCAGTTCTTTCGTACGGAAAATTAAATCCTCTTCATCAAAAATCCCTTCCGCTAAACGTCGAAAAAACCGGGGCATCCCATTTTCCAGTACGTTGCCGCGTACACTTAATACAGAAGCTTCCGGATCAACAGCCTGTGCAAGCGGCAGTAAATCCCGTTCTGTGCCGCCTGTCCCGTGCAGCAAAAGTAATATGTTCTCATTTTTCCCTTCGTGAAAAAGATGTTTCATTTAAACCCCTCCATTTTTATCTCGAATTAAAGGTAATTCTACAGGATGAATGATAATCCGTCAATTATATATGCGCTCAGACAAAAAAACCCCCAGCAAATTCGCTTTGCCGGGGTCATTATTGACTGTTTAATAGGCCGCCACTCTTCCTTCTTGCTGCTGCAGTAACTCCCGGCATTTTACTACATTGCCAACAATAATAATCGCCGGGTTTCCAAGTGGACTCTTTTCCGCCACTTCTGCAATAAGATTCAGAGGAGCAGTGATAACACGTTGATTCGCCGTCGTCCCTTGTTCAATAATCGCAGCCATCGTCTTGCCGTTCCGCCCATTTTTCATTAATGCCTCGCAAATATTCGATAAATTCTTCATGCCCATATAGATGATAATTGTATCGACTGCTGTTGCTAAATGCGCCCAGTTCACTTCCGTTTTCCCGCTCATCTGATGACCTGTGATTACTGCAAAAGAATTTCCAAATTCACGGTGCGTTACCGGAATGCCGGCATAAGCAGGAGCAGCGATACCCGCTGTAATACCCGGAATAACGTGGAACTTGATACCAAACTTTGTTAAATACGCCGCTTCTTCCCCGCCTCTGCCAAAGACGAACGGGTCTCCGCCTTTTAAGCGTACAACCACTTTCCCCTGCGCAGCGTATTTCACCATAAGCCGGTTAATCCGGTCCTGCTTCATTGTATGGCATTGAGGATATTTTCCACAAAAAGTTCGGATAGCAGATGGTTTTGCTGCATCGAGCAGCTGTTTATTAACAAGACGATCATAAAGAATGACATCTGCTTCTTGAATTGCTTTTAGTGCTTTTACCGTGATTAATTCCGGATCCCCTGGTCCCGCCCCAACAAGATACACTTCACCCATCTATTCTGCCCCCTTTTTATTCAAATTAAAATAAACACATTGCCATCTTCAATTTTTACATCAAATGTTTTCACACAGCCGATATCGGGTGACTGAACTTTTCCATCCGTCGTACAGATTTTCCAATCATGCATCGGGCAAAAAACATGCTCGCCGCTGACGATTCCTTCTGCAAGCACACCACCTTTATGGGGACACCGGTTTTCAATAGCACGAACATTGCCATCCGCCAGCTTAAACAAAGCAATTTCAAGTGAACCCACTTGAACAGTCCGCCCAATTTTTTCAGGCATTTCATCCAAAACGGCTACCTTTATCTGCTCAAGTGTTTTTTTTATTTTCATTGTCCTTTCTCCTTCCCCTTATTTTGTTAAACGGACTGTCTCATATAGTTCCTTGCGAATTTTCTTACTTTCAATTACTTCTTTCCACGGTTCTTTTGTAACGGACAACGCTTCATCAATTCGAGCATTTAGAGCGTCGCGCGTTTCTTTATCGGCCAGTACTTCTTTAATATGGTCAAGTCCGACACGCTCCACCCAGACTGATGTACGCTCAAGGTAGGCAGCATCTTCACGGTAATATTGCATGAATGCCCCAATCATTTCCATTACCTCTTCATTTGTCGTCACTTTGCAGAATAAATCTGCTGCCCGTAAATGCGTACCGCCGTTGCCGCCGACATAAATTTCCCAGGCGCCGTCTACACCAACGACACCAATGTCTTTAATACCGGATTCCGCACAGTTACGCGGGCAAGCTGAAACGGCCATTTTCACTTTATGCGGCGTACCGATTCGTTCAAATTTTTTCTCTATGGCGATCCCCATTGCGATTGAATCCTGTGTCCCGAACCGGCAGAAGCTTTCACCAACACATGTTTTTACGGTACGTAATGTTTTTCCGTACGCGTAACCCGACGGCATATCAAGATCGGCCCATACGTTCGGCAAATCTTCTTTTTTCACACCGAACAAATCAATCCGCTGTCCGCCGGTTACTTTAATAAGCGGCACTTTATACTTGTCGGCTACATCCGCAATCTTCCGAAGATCGGCCGCTGACGTAACACCTCCGTACATACGGGGAACGACTGAATAAGTACCGTCTTTTTGAATATTTGCATGCATTCTTTCATTGACGAAACGTGATTCTTTCTCGTCTTCATATTCAGTCGGGTTGATCATGCCAAGATAATAATTAAGTGCCGGCCGGCATTTCGAACAGCCGTCTTCTGTTTTCCAGCCAAGTACATTCATCACTTCGCGCGTATATGTCAGCCCTTTTTCACGAATCGCTTTTACGACATCATCACGTGACAACGTTGTACAAACACAAACCGGTTCTTTTTGATCCGCTTTTTCAAACTTGTCACCGAGTGTATGCGTCAGAATATCGACAACAAGCGGTTTACAGCCGCCGCATGAACGGGATGCACTCGTACATGCTTTTACTTCTTCAAATGTCGTCAAACCGAGCTTCTTGATCGCCTCTTTAATCGTCCCTTTCGCTACACCATTACAGCCGCAGACAAGCTCACTATCCGCCATCGTCGCTGTCATGCTTTCTGCTGCTTCTTCAGTATCGATATATTCCTCTACATTTGCCCGCTTGTTAATAAGGTTCAACAACTTTGATCCTTCACTCGTGTCACCAAATAGCACGGCGCCGGTCATTTTCCCGTCACGAATGATGATTTTTTTATAAACACCTTTCCAGTCATCAAACATTTTAATCGTTTTTGTCTCTTCGTCTTCTACAATTTCACCAACAGAAAACACATCGACACCGGATACTTTTAATTGAGTAGATAATACAGAACCTTCATATCCCCGCGTCTGTTCACTGCAAATATGGGCAGCCATTGCTTTCCCTTGCTCATAGAGCGGTGCAACGAGGCCGTACACAACTCCTCTGTGTTCTGCACATTCTCCCACTGCATATACATTCGGAGTACTCGTTTCCATATAATCGTTAACAAGAATTCCCCTATTTACTTCAATACCGCTTTCTTTCGCAAGCCCTGTATTTGGACGAATGCCTGCTGCCATTACAACAAGATCTGCATCAATGACTTCTCCATCAACAAAACGGATTGCTTCAACACGGTCACCGCCAATAATTTCTGCGGTCTGTTTATTCATTAAGAATTTCATTCCTTGTTTTTCGAGCTCTTTTCGCAGCATTTTGCCGGCCGTTTCATCCAACTGCCGCTCCATTAAGCAATCCGAAAGATGAATAACATGAACATCCATTCCGAGATGTAATAGCCCGCGTGCCGCTTCGAGACCGAGCAGCCCTCCGCCAATAACAACTGCCTTTTTATATACTTTTGAACACTCAATCATTTTTTCACAGTCTTGAATATCACGAAATGCAGTTACGCCTTCTTTATCTGATCCCGGCACCGGAATGATAAACGGGAGTGAGCCTGTTGCGATAATTAATTTATCGTATGAAACGCTGCGTTCTTTGTTTGTTTGGACAAATTTCTCTTTCGTATTAATGTGAACGACTGTTTCGCCTGAATAAAACGTAATATTATGATCTTCATACCAGTTCCAGTCATTCAATGTAATATCTGAGATGGCCGTATCTCCCTGCAGCACCTTTGACAGTTGAATCCGGTTGTAGTTTGGATACGGTTCTGTTCCGAAAATTGTTATATGAAAGTGATCCGGTCGGACGCTTAAAATTTCTTCGATCGAACGGACACCAGCCATTCCATTTCCAATCATAACGACTTTTTCTTGATTCATAAAACATCCTCCTCAGTGGCTGTTGATACAATTGATTATAGAAAAGGAAAAAGAGATCGTCATGATAAATGTCATATAATCTAACACTGTTTTTAAAATAGTTATATTATATAACATAATAGCGTTACATTTATTGATTAAACTCGATATACTATATTTACAATCCAATTCGAGGTGAGTGTATGACAGATGAAGAAAAAACATACAAAACGAAAAAGGTCATTACGATCGGGATTGTCAGCGAGCTAACAGGGTTGTCCGAACGGCAAATACGCTACTACGAAGAACGGAAGCTCATTTTCCCTGAGCGGTCAGACCGCGGCACACGCAAATACTCATTCGACGACGTAGAAACATTGATGGATATTGCTAATCAAATGGAGGACGGTGTACGTACATTTGAAATTAGACAAGAAATGAAAAAGAAACCTGATAAAGATAAATTGAAACGAAGTATGATTAAAGGACAACTGAACGCACAATTTGGTCTGCAAAAAAGATTAAAGTAACGAAAACAGACTTGCCCGTAGCGGCAAGTCTGTTTTCGTTACTTTAGCTTGCTAAGTATAACAAAGTGAATCTTCCATCAGTGGAGGTTTCAGCCTCACAGGAAGTGACGTTCTTAGTCTGCGCTCCGCTACCTCCCAGGAACTCAGGAGCGCCACGTCCTGCGGCAATACCTGAGTGACCAGGCTCAGCATGGGCCGAACCAATCGGGCCTTTACGGGCAGTTTGTCCCCACTTATCATTTGAATGTTACTTAATGGGATGATATCATTATATTAAGTAACATCAAGGAGAGAAGACAGTGGAATATGTGAACCCGATAAAAAACATACATGAAATACAATTAATGAAGGAAAGTTTAAAAAAACACTCAAGTCGGGACTTTGTCTTGTTTGTATTAGGTATCAATACTGGACTTAAAATTAACACGCTTCTGTCTTTAAAAATCAATCAATTGGTAGACGAGTCGGGAACAATCTTTTCATTTCTTCATGTAGACGATCAAACAATTTATTTGAATGATCAAGTGAAATCCGCTTTAACGTTTCATTTGCAACAACATACAACGACGATGGATGATTATCTTTTCAAATCACCCAAAAGTGAATTGCCCATTTCGCGTCAACACGCCTATCGTGTCATCAACGATGCGGCAAGAAAAGCGGGGATACAGGATCAGATTGGCACTCATACGCTGAGAAAAACCTTTGGCTATCATGCCTATATAAAAGGGGTGGCTATTTCCCTGATTCAAGCCCGGTTTCATCATGCTACTCCTTCAGAAACATTTCGTTATATCGGCATAGATGCTACCGACCAAAAAATAGATGTAAACTTATAGCCTTTCTTCTAACAACCCATACAAAAAAAGCCTGCAGAGAAAATTGCTTCTTTCTTCGCAGGCTTTTAAAACAAGATGGTTCTTTTCTTTTATTCTTTATGTTTAAAGATCTCTTCCTTAATAGACGCGTGAATAGAAGTAGGCTCTGTAATTCGATCGTCAGTTACATGAAGTTGACACGTTTTATTGTCTTTAATGAATTTGAATACACCATTATTAAAATCCGTCCCGGTTTCTTTGTAAAAGATTCCTTCATGAATGACTTCATCAGAATAGATAAAGCTAATGCGGTATTCTTCATTGGATTTTACTAAATAAGCTCTTGTTCCGTTATCAAAAAGATTGTCCTCGTCTTCAACAGAGCGGTCGATCGACACAATATGAAAATCGACAAATGAGATTTCACGTAATAAAGTGTTGACAAAAGATCCCTTTTTAATTTCTTCCCAACGACTTTGAGGGGACTGCCCCAAAATAATTTGGGTAATATTTAATTCACGGGCAACTTCAGCAATCACTTTTACAGGTGCTCTCTTTTCATTGTCGCGGATGATTAACTCTTCCGCATCGTGCTCTTCCGCGAGAGCTTTCCATCGATCAATATAAGCGGCTTTGTCTGCACTTAATTCTTCTTGAGGCAGCGAATCAACCGTCAGAATGTAAAGCGGACAATCAAGCATATTTGCCAGTTTGCATCCGCGCTTAATTAGACGCTCACCATTCGGCCCATAATATACACAGACTAAAATACTCTCATCCATGCGAGCTCTCAATTTTTTCATAACAATTACACCTCTATATATCATTTTTGATAACTTTTGTTCACTTTATATATGTTTAAGTCCTGAAATGAAAACAAATACGAAAAGATATTTTTGTGTCCCAAATGATTAGAATATAACGGAGTTTTCGAAATTTCAACCCCTAAATTTTTTAATGGTATTTTACTTTATTTATATTCCCCAATTTATCATTGCTTACAAGGAAATAATTGTTTTTTAATCAAGTTCGGTTTTAAAACTGATTACATTCTTTCACGACATAAATGATATCAAAAAAGTAAGGAGGAACTTGTTTGATTTCGATTCATGCTTTTATTCTCATCCCTATTTTAACCGCTTTTCTGATCCCGATCATCGGGAGACAATTCCCAAAACTGCATCTTGGATGGGTAGTACTTGCCGTCCCCATCCTATTATTTAGTTTTTTCGTTTCAAAAATCCCAGTGATTTCCGCCAATAAAACGATCACAGGCTCTGTCGCCTGGATTCGAGCATTAGACCTCCATTTTGCTGTTTATTTAGATGGTCTCAGTCTCATTTTCACCTTATTAATTACAGGGATTGGAAGCTTAGTCGTTCTGTATTCCATTTTTTATTTATCGAAAGAAAAGGAATCCCTTTCCCATTTCTACGCTTACTTACTGCTCTTCATGGGGGCAATGCTCGGAGTTGTGTTATCTGATAACTTAATGGTGCTGTACCTATTCTGGGAATTAACAAGTATTTCTTCATTCTTACTTATTGCCTTTTGGTTCCGCCGGAAAAAATCCCGTTATGGTGCTCAAAAATCCTTTTTGATTACGGTCGGGGGCGGTATTGCCATGCTTGTCGGGTTCATCATGCTGCAAGTGATGACCGCGACAAACAGTGTGCAAGAAATCATTGCAATGCGAGACCTGGTTCAAGATCACGACTTATTTGTTCCAGCTTTAGTGTTAATCTTGCTTGGCGCCTTTACGAAATCGGCCCAATTTCCATTCCATATCTGGCTGCCGGATGCAATGGAAGCACCAACTCCAGTCAGTGCCTATTTGCACTCTGCAACGATGGTCAAAGCAGGATTATTTTTAGTCGCCCGCTTTACACCTGTTTTTGGCGGCGAAGCGACCTGGTTCTGGCTTGTGAGCGGTGTAGGCATATTCACGATGTTTTGGGGTTCCTTTACAGCTGTTAGACAAAATGATTTAAAAGCACTGCTCGCCTATTCGACAATTAGCCAATTAGGGTTAATGATGTCTTTATTTGGCCTCGGATCTGCAGCGCTGCAGGGAGGCGCTTCTACCGATTCCATCATTTATACCTATGCGATCTTTGCGGCTCTTTTTCACCTTGTCAATCACGCCATGTTTAAAGGCGCGCTTTTCATGGTGGTCGGGATTGTCGATCATGGAGTAGGGACAAGGGATGTCCGTAAACTAGGCGGCTTACTTTCCCTCATGCCGATTACGTTCACCTTATCGGTCATTGGCAGTTTTTCAATGGCCGGACTGCCGCCATTTAATGGTTTTTTAAGTAAAGAAATGTTTTTTACCGCTGTATTAACAGCCAATGAAATGTCGATTTTTTCTATGGATACATGGGGTCTCTTATTTCCGATCATCGCCTGGGTAGGAAGTATTTTCACTTTCATTTATTCCATGATGATCGTCTTCCGGACCTTCCTCGGACCGTATCGCCGTGAAAGGCTGGAGAAAGATCCGCACGAAGCATCGATAGGAATGTTATTATCGCCGGCTATACTGTGTACGTTCGTCATTCTCTTGTTTTTCTTCCCGAACCTGTTAAGTAAATACTTACTCACACCCGCAATGAACGGCATTCTTCCTACGTATCGCAACATGGAAGGGTTCATTCCTGAAATCTCTGCCTGGCATGGATTCAACGCAGAGTTATGGATGACAGCAGGCGTTGTCATCCTTGGAATTATTCTCCTGAAAACCTATCGCTTCTGGAATGTTATTTATGATTTATTTCCTGTGAACCGGAGTCTTGATCGCGGGTATCAGTGGATGTTGGCGACTAGCGAAAGCGGAGCAAAAAAAGCAACAGACCGTTATATGACAGGATTTTTGCCAAACTATCTTTATTATATCTTTGGTTTTCTCTTGCTCGTGGCAGGCGGCACACTCTTTCTATCAGGGAGCATCGTCTTTGATCCTTCTAACGATGCGCCAGTCACTTTATATGAAGGGATCTTTGTCGGGATCATGAGCATCGCAGCAATCGGCATTCTTTTTGCGAAGTCCCGCATGACCGCTACGTTATTAAACGGTGTTCTTGGTTATTCGATCGCCGTGTTCTTTGTCCTATTTAGGGCACCGGACCTTGCACTGACGCAACTTGTCGTTGAAACCGTTACAACCGTCTTATTTCTCCTTTGCTTCCATCATTTGCCTGAGTGGTCAAAAGAGGATCGTTCATGGAAAGTCCGTTTTCCTAAAATCGTCATTTCCATCGGCATGGGTGCGCTAACGGTATTGATTGCGTTATCTGTGCAGGGAAACAAATTATTTGAATCGATCTCTAGCTATTTTAAAGACTCATATGAACTGGCAGGTGGACGAAATATCGTCAATTCTATTTTAGGAGATTTCCGTGCCTTCGATACGATGCTAGAAGTAGTCGTTCTGTTTATAGCGGGCATCGGCGTCTACACTCTCGTCAAATTAAAAGCACCACAAGGAGGGGATAAAATTGATTGAAAATGATGTCATTTTACAAACCGTATCAAAAGTCGCTGTATTCATTATTTTAACATTTGGTGTTTATTTATTTTTATCAGGACATCACAATCCAGGCGGCGGATTTATCGGCGGACTTACTTTATCATCCGCTTTCGTCCTTTTGTATTTAGCCTTTGATGTGGAATCCGTCAATGCAGGAATTCCACTCGATTATAAACTGGTTGCAGCTGCAGGTGTTTTGATCGCGATCTTCACTGGCATGGGTTCCCTTCTATTCGGAAGTTCGTTTTTAAGCCAATCTTTTGCCTACTTCGATCTCCCTGTTTTCGGGAAGACCGAGCTTGCAACCGTCACATTATTTGAATCAGGTGTTGCATTAGGTGTTGTTGGTGTCGTCATCACGATCATGGTCAGTATAAGTGAGGATGTGTAAGATGGAAACGATGATTACTCTTTTAGTCGGTGTACTTGTCTCTGTTGCCACTTACTTGCTCCTCTCAAAAAATGTGATTCGAGTCGTATTAGGCAGCGCCATTCTTTCTCATGCTATCCATCTGCTGCTCATGACAATGGGCGGATTAAAAAAAGGAGGCGTGCCTATTTTAGGGGGGAAAGTTGACACTTATGTGGACGCACTTCCACAAGCCCTCATCTTAACGGCCATTGTCATCAGTTTTGCCGTCACTGCGTTTTTCCTTACTCTTATGTATCGTACGTACCAAAGCACGGGAACAGATAATTTGCACGAAATGAGAGGGACGAATGATGAATAACATTTTAGTATTTCCTATGATCCTCCCGATCATCGCTGCTGTTTTATTGCTTTTCTTTCGTTCAAGTCCGAACGTTCAACGATGGGGCAGTGTGGTGACAATGGCCGTCGTATTTCTAATCAGTCTTTGGATTTTAGAAAAAGTGATGGATGAAGGCATCTTACGTCTGAATTTCGGAGAATGGGCACCGCCATTCGGTATTACCTTTGTAGCGGATGCGTTTGCGATGCTGCTCGTCACAACATCTTCACTTGTGACTATTCTTTGCTTATTGTATGCTGCTTTTGCCAAAGATGAAAAAAGAGAAAAGTTCTTTTTATACCCCTTTTTATTATTGCTGATCGCCGGCGTTAATGGGGCATTTTTAACAGGGGACTTATTTAATTTATTTGTTTGTTTTGAAGTGATGCTTCTTGCCTCTTACGTATTAATGACACTTGGAAGTGAGAAAAAGCAGCTGACAGAAGGAATTAAATACATTTTAATTAACATTTTGTCTTCCTGGCTCTTCTTGCTGGGGATTGCCTATTTATACGGTACGCTCGGAACGCTGAATATGGCTCATTTATCCCAGCGTATTGCAGAAGCGGGACAGCCTCCGCTGCTGACAACGATCAGCATTTTGTTTTTGATCGTTTTTTCCCTCAAAGCAGGGTTAGTTCTTTATTTCTGGCTCCCTGGTTCTTATGGAGCATTGCCTACAGCAGTCTCCGCCCTATTTGCAGCGCTGCTGACAAAAGTAGGCGTGTATGCATTATTCCGCTCCTTCACTTTATTGTTTTACCATGAGCCATCAATTACCCATACGATCATTGGCGTGATGGCGATGATCACGATGATTGGAGGCAGCATCGGGGCCATTGCGTATAGAGATGTGCGAAAAATCGCAGCGTACAACGTTATTATTGCCATTGGATTTATTTTAGTCGGACTGGCTTCCAATAACGTAGAATCGATTCAAGGCTCCATCTATTACCTCGTACATGATATTCTCGTGAAAGGATTATTATTTCTGATGATCGGAACAGTGATTTATTTGACGGGGAAAACAAGATTTAATGAAGCGAGCGGTTTAATGACAAACTACCCGCTTTTTGGGTGGATTTTCCTCATCACTCTTCTATCTTTAGGGGGTGTCCCTCCATTCAGCGGGTTTGTCGGTAAGCTTTTAATTGGAAAAGGAGCCCTTGTCGCCGGTGAATATGTAATGGTTTCGATAGCCTTTTTATCAAGTTTGTTCGTACTGTATTCGCTGCTGCGCATCTTTTTGCATATGTTTTGGGGCGAAACATCGATTCTTAAAAAGAACGAAGTGTATTTATCAAAAGGAATGTTAGCTCCTTGTCTTCTTTTAGCCCTGTTCACAATAGGATTAGGTTTAGGCATGGGTGCTGTTTCCCCTTATGTAACAGAAGCCGCAAACGTGTTAACGAACCCGCATCTTTACATCGAGGGGGCGCTAAACAATGATTGATTGGTTTGTTCATA
Organism: Domibacillus sp. F004; assembly: GCF_057814295.1. Classification (NCBI taxonomy): domain Bacteria; kingdom Bacillati; phylum Bacillota; class Bacilli; order Caryophanales; family Bacillaceae; genus Domibacillus; species Domibacillus sp. F004. Next base: position 354,402 of record NZ_JBVATB010000002.1, on the reverse strand, counting down.
AAGGAGGTGGAATAAGATGTATTTGCAATTTCTTTTAAACTTATTAATCGCCGTTTTGTGGGTCTTCTTAAAAGATGAAGATGCAATTGAAGTCCCCACCTTTTTATCCGGTTTTTTAATTGGTATCTTCATTTTGTTTTTGATGCATCGTTTTTTCGGAACACCCTTTTATTTGAAGCGTGTCTTTTCCATAGTAAAATTAATCTTCATTTTTAACTATGAGCTTTTCACTTCCAGCCTATTGATCATGAAACAAATTTTAATTCCAAGCAAGACGTTTGAACCGGGGGTTTTATTGTATAAAACAAAACTTCAGAGTGATTGGGAAGTAACAGCACTTGCTCTTCTCATCATCTTAACGCCTGGCTCTGTCGTCCTGCGCATTTCACCGGAAGGGAATGTGCTTACGATTCACGCCATGGATGTGAAAGATTCGAAACCAATGTTATTAAAATCGATTCAGATGTATGAAAAAGTGATTTTGGAGGTGTCTTGTCCATGATTAACCTCATATTCGTAACCGCAATCGTTCTGTTTTGCATCGCCATTCTGCTTGTGCTTTTCCGCATTTTAAAAGGACCGACGCTGCCGGATCGTATTGTCGCGTTCGATGTGATCGGTGTTAATCTTATTTCTATTGTCGCAGTGCTAAGTGTCGTTTTACAGACGAAAGCGTATTTGGAAGTTATTTTGATTATCGCGATTCTCGCTTTTATTAGCACCATCGCCTTTTCAAAATATATTGAGAGGGGGGTCATCATTGACCGGAAACGAGATCGTTGAATTGATCGCTGCCTTGATGGTGTTACTTGGAAGTATTGCCGCTGTCATCAGTGCTTATGGGATGGTCATTTTGCCTGATGTGTATACTCGTTCACACGCCGGAACAAAAAGTTCAACACTTGCCGTTTTACTCACGCTAACAGGCGTATTTCTTTTTTTCTGGTCTACCGAACATTATATAAGTGTTCGGCTTGTGCTCGGCATTGTCTTTTTATATTTAACCGCACCCGTTGCGGGGCACCTTATTTGCCGGGCAGCCTATCATTCGGATGTAAAGCTTGCAGGCAAGACAGAAGAAACAGTTTTACAAAATGAAGAATAAAAAAAGAAAGCATAACTTGTCCTTTTACAAGACATGTTATGCTTTCTTTTATAAAAGAATCCACCAGGACATATTTAGTATGTATTTGGTGGAGACGGCGGGAGTCGAACCCGCGTCCAAAGATAACGGCACCTGAGCGTCTACGGGTGTAGCCGTACTATTTAATGTCTCGCTGATCCATTTGCCGAACGGCAGGCCTTTGGATCAGCCAGTCTGATTGTTCTCTTCTGTCATCCCCAGACGGAGGAATCGAGCGTAGTCCGCTTAAAGTGGGCCCCTGATCCGACTGCACGGACAACAGCGGGAGGAGCACAGGCTAACCTAAATTTAATTAGGCAGCTTGTAGTTGTGTTTGTTGTTTGCCAGTTATTATAGGCAAGTGCGTTTTGACAGAGCCGACCCTCTGACCCGCAGCCCAGGCTCGAACTACCCCTGTCGAATCCGTAACGTCCCCGGATTAAAGTTGCAGCTGATTGTTCTGCTTTTTTTGTGACAAGATTCATTCTAACATAGAATGATCATCTAATCAACCTTTTTGACGATCACGGAATGCACGGTCAATATCGCGCTTCGCTTCTTTCTGCTTCAAGTCTTCACGTTTATCATATTTCTTTTTCCCTTTTGCAAGGCCGATCAGCATTTTGGCATAGCCGTCTTTCAAATAAATTTTAAGCGGCACAATCGAATACCCTGCTTCTTTCGTTTCACCGATCAGCGTATTAATCTGTTTTCGATGCAAAAGAAGCTTCCTCGTACGGATTGGGTCATGATTATGAATATTCCCCTGCTCATACGGGCTGACGTGCATGTTGTGAACAAATAATTCGCCATTCCGAATGCGGGCGAATGAATCTTTTAAATTCACTCGTCCCGCACGGATTGCTTTAATTTCAGTTCCTAACAGCACCATGCCTGCTTCATATGTTTCTTCAATAAAATAGTCATGACGCGCTTTTTTATTTTGCGCAATCACTTTTCCTTCTCCCTTTGGCATTGGTTCGTTCCCCTCACTTTTTTACTTCTGCTTCTTTTTCTTTGGTACACCTTCATAAAATTTGCGTTTTCTTTTCTTTTTCACAGATGACTGTGTTGACCATTCACCGCCGCTGTTTTTCCCATCAGAACGCGCCGTTTTTTTCTCTGGTTTGATCTCTTTTCCTTCTGGCCGTTCCTTTTTGCCACGGCCGCGCGGTTTTTTCGAACGGGCCATATCTTCACGCTTTGGACGCTCACGCTGTTTTTTCATGCCGACAATTTCAAAATCAACGGACTGTTCTTCTTTATTCACGTCACGAACGCGCACTGTAATTTCATCACCAATTCGGAATACATTTCCAGTCCGCTCACCGATCATTGCAAAATGACGTTCATCATAACGATAATAATCATCTGTCATGTAGGACACATGAACGAGCCCTTCAATTGTATTATCAAGCGCCACAAACATCCCGAAATTCGTTACAGAACTAATAACACCATCGTATTCTTCACCAATTTTATCAAGCATGTATTCCGCTTTTTTCAGCTCATCCGTATCACGCTCAGCTTCGACCGCACGGCGTTCCATACTGGAGGTATGATCGGCAATTTCCGATAGCCTTGCATCCCATTTCTCCTTCGTTTGCCGCGTAAGATCCCCATTAATTAAATACGTTCGAATGAGGCGGTGAACAATCAAATCCGGATAACGGCGAATCGGCGATGTAAAATGTGTGTAAAATTCCGTTGCCAAACCGAAATGGCCAAGACTGTTCGGATTATATTTTGCCTGTTGCATAGAACGAAGCATAACGGTTGAAATAACGGTTTCCTCTGGCGTTCCTTTTACCCCTTCAATAATGGCTTGCAGCGCACGCGGATGAACAGAATTAGCTGTTCCTTTTACATTTAAGCCAAAGTTCGTTAAAAACTCAAAAAAGCGCTGCAATTTTTCTTCTTTCGGATCTTCATGAATCCGGTAAAGGAATGGCACATCCATCCAGTGAAAATGCTCGGCGACTGTTTCATTGGCTGCCAGCATAAACTCTTCAATGAGCTTTTCACCGACGGAACGCTCACGTATAATAACATCCACTGGATGTCCGTCTTCCTCCACAATGACTTTCGCTTCTTTAAAATCAAAGTCAATCGCACCGCGCTCAGTCCGTTTATTCCGCAAAATTTCGGCTAACTCTTCCATTCGTTCAAATAAGGGGACAAGCGGCTCATATTTTGCACGCAGCTCTTCATCTTTGTCCACTAAAATCGCGTTCACATCCGAGTACGTCATCCGCTCTGTTGTACGAATCACACTGTCAAAAATTTCATGGGTGACAACTTCGCCTGCTGCATTAATTTCCATCTCACATGATAATGTCAACCGGTCCACTTTTGGATTTAATGAACAGATCCCATTTGAAAGACGGTGCGGGATCATCGGAATCACACGGTCCACCAAGTACACACTGGTCCCTCGCTCATATCCTTCACGGTCAATGGGGGAATTTTCGGTTACGTAATGACTAACGTCAGCAATATGAACACCGAGCTTGTAATTTCCGTTTTCCAGTTTCGTGACATTGACGGCATCATCAAGGTCTTTCGCATCAGCGCCGTCAATCGTTACAATAACCTCATCCCGAAGATCACGCCGCCCTTTTATATCTTGTTCCTCAATTTGTTCCGGTACGCTATTTGCCTGTTCTATTACATCATCCGGAAACTCCTGAGGCAATCCATGTTTATAAATAATTGACATAATATCGACACCCGGGTCATTTTTATGACCGATAATTTCGATCACTTCCCCTTCAGCCGATTGTCTGCCTTCAGGCCAGCGCGTAATATGAACAACGACTTTATGTCCATCAACTGCACCCGCTGTTTTTTCTTTCGGAATAAAAATATCAACGTTGAATTTTTTATCATCTGTTTCCACAAAACCAAAGCTTTTTTTGTCGATGAACGTCCCGACGATATCTGTCTTGCCGCGCTCTAAAATACGGATGACTGTGCCTTCACGCCGCGTTCCACTTTGATCTTCTTTCGTTACTCTCACAAGTGCGGTGTCGCCATTTAACGCTCCATTTATTTCATGCGGCGGAATAAAGACGTCATCCACACCTTGCTCATCAGGTATCAAAAAAGCAAAGCCTTTCGCATGGCCGGAAATTTTCCCGCGCACAAGATTCATTTTCTCGGGCAGCCCATACCGATTCGCACGTGTTCTAACAACAAGGCCGCGTTCTTCCATATACACAAGGGACTTTACAAAGTCACGGAAACCGTCTGATCCTTCAATACCAAGTACTTCTTCCAGTTCCTGCACGGTGAGCGGCTTATACGATTCTTCTTTCATGTATGTCAACAAGCGGTCGACATTTTCTTGTATGTGCTGATCCATTTGGGAGACCCCTCCATTTCGGTTTACACGGTCCAGTCAAGACGGTCAAGAAAGTTGAGAATGTCTTCATGCAGCTGCTCTTTTTCTTTATCAAGCGTAATGACGTGACCGGATTGTTCATACCATTTTATTTGCTTTTCATCTGTTTCCACACTGTCAAAAATGATATGTGCACTGTTCGTATCAATCATTTTATCCAAGCGTGCCTGTACGACAAATGTCGGTGCGTAAATATGGTCGATGTGGTTTCGGACATCTTGAACTAACTCATGTAAAGCATTCAGCGTTTTCATTGGTGTTTGTTTAAATGCTTCTATTTCTTCTTCAATGATCTGCGCTGATTTCCCTTCAAATTTTTTAAAGCCACGCGCGTACTCGACAACACCATTATACATCGTCGCCTCATCTTCCATCGACATCGGCGCACACATTGAAATAATACCCTTTACAGGTTTAGTATAACCGAGTTTGAGGGCAAAAACACCGCCGAGCGACAGCCCACAGACGGCAATTTCTTCATAGCCCCTATTCAACAGGTGATTGTAACCGGCTTCAACATCCTGCCACCAGTCTGCAGGGCCTGTTTTTACTAACTCTTCGGGCGGGACCGCATGTCCTTTGTAGTGTGGCGCGTGCGATGTATATCCATTTTTCTCAAGAAAACGCCCAATCATGCGTACATCAGCAGAATTACCTGTAAATCCGTGCAGCAAAAGAACCGCTCGTTTTCCTGATTCAAAGGTAAATGGTTTAGGTATGGAGAGTCTCATATAAATAATTTCCTTTCTTTTGTCTTGTGAACCCGAAAAAAAAAAGGCGATTCCGCTGAATCGCCTTTTTATTACAAATCAAAATAAGAGAGCGCAATCGTTAAAACGAAAAACAGCACGGATAGGACTACGGTTAGACGATGAAACACAAGATCAATTCCGCGCGCTTTTTGTTTGCCAAACAACTGCTCCGCACCACCGGAAATTGCACCGGATAATCCCCCGCTTTTTCCTGACTGCAAAAGAACAACAGCAATGAGTGCGATTGAAACAATGATGAGCAGCACTAAAATCAATGTATGCATGTATTTACTTACCTCCATTAACGAACGTGTAGATAACCGCATTATATCATAATCTGCCTTTTATTGAAAATGTCTAAGCAAAAAGTCCGGGCGGCCGCCCGGACTTCCTGTTTACTCTGATTTTTTCAAATTGTAGAATGTGTCATTTCCAAGATACTGTGCAAGATCCGCTAGGTTGTCTTCAATGCGAAGAAGCTGATTGTATTTTGCCACACGATCCGTACGTGATGGAGCACCTGTTTTAATTTGCCCAGCATTGGTTGCAACAGCGATGTCCGCAATCGTTGCATCTTCTGTTTCACCAGAACGGTGAGAGATAACGGCTGTGTAGCCGGCACGTTTCGCCATTTCAATTGCATCAAATGTTTCAGTTAAGGTACCAATTTGATTTACTTTAATGAGGATCGAGTTTCCTACACCGTTTTTAATACCTTCAGACAATTTTTTCGTATTTGTCACGAAAAGATCATCCCCAACAAGCTGTACACGATCGCCAAGGCGCTCCGTCAATAGCTTGTGGCCTTCCCAGTCGTTTTCATCCAAACCGTCTTCAATTGAAATAATTGGATATTTGTTTGCCATTTCTTCATACCAATCAACCATTTCAGCCGATGTTTTCACAACACCTTCACCGGAAAGATGGTATTTACCGTCGTCTTTGTTGTAGAACTCAGAAGAGGCAGCATCCATAGCTAGTTTGACTTCTTCACCTGGTTTATAGCCTGCTCTTTCAATTGCTTCGATAATCGTTTGAAGAGCTTCTTCGTTTGAGCCAAGGTTTGGCGCAAATCCACCTTCATCACCTACTGCTGTGTTCAAACCTTTTTCTTGTAAAACAGCTTTCAAGTTATGGAAAATTTCAGCACCCATGCGAAGGGCTTCTTTAAATGTTGGTGCGCCAACCGGCATAACCATAAACTCTTGAATGTCCACATTGTTATCCGCATGTTCCCCGCCATTCACAATGTTCATCATTGGAACTGGGAGCTGCTTACCGTTTACACCGCCAAGGTATTCATAAAGGTATACACCATGATAATCTGCTGCTGCATGTGCAACGGCCATAGATACACCAAGAATGGCATTGGCGCCTAGTTTCCCTTTGTTTTCTGTACCGTCAAGCTCAATCATCGCTTTATCAATGCCCATTTGATCCGTTACAACGAAACTGCCAACGATTTCAGGAGCGATCGTTTCATTTACGTTTTTAACAGCTTGCTCAACGCCTTTTCCAAGGTAACGGCTTTTGTCGCCATCACGAAGTTCAACAGCTTCATATTCACCTGTTGAAGCGCCTGAAGGAACGAGCGCACGGCCAAATGCACCGGACTCTGTATATACTTCTACTTCAATTGTTGGATTTCCGCGTGAATCAAGTACTTCGCGTGCATACACATCTGTAATTACTGGCATTGTTTTTTCTCTCCTTTAATTTTCAATAATAGTTTTTCCGGTCATTTCAGCCGGTTGTTCGATATTTAATAAATCAAGCATTGTCGGTGCCAAGTCGCCTAAAATACCGCCGTTTCGCAAAGCGATGCCTTCTTTTGTGATGATCACCGGCACCGGATTTGTTGTATGGGCTGTCATTGGTTTGCCTTCGATCGTCACGACTTCATCAGCATTCCCATGATCCGCCGTAATAATCGCTGTCCCGCCTTTTGACAAGATTAAGTCTACTATTCGGCCTAAACATTGATCAACCGTTTCAATGGCTTTAATTGTCGGCTCCAGCAATCCGGAATGACCGACCATATCCGGGTTGGCAAAGTTTAAAATAATCACATCCTGTTTGTCCCCTTCAATTTCTGCAAGCAACGCGTCCGTCAACTCATATGCACTCATTTCCGGTTTCAAATCGTATGTTGCCACTTTTGGCGAATTGATCAAAATGCGTGTTTCACCTGGAAATTCACCTTCACGGCCACCGCTCATAAAGAACGTGACATGTGGATATTTTTCCGTCTCCGCAATGCGGAGTTGGCGGAGCTTATGTTTTGAAAGAACTTCACCTACTGTATTCGACAAGTCCGTTTTATTATAGGCAATCACACCTTTTACGGATTCGCTGTACGGTGTCATGCACACAAAAAATAAGTCTTTCGGCTGTTTATCGCCCCGGTTAAACTCACGAAACATTTCATTTGTAAATACATTGGCGAGCTGAATCGCACGGTCTGGACGGAAGTTAAAGAAAATGACCGCATCCTTGTCTTTCACTTTCGCAATCGTTTCTCCGCTCTTTCCTTTAATAACAACAGGTACAAAAAACTCATCGTGTATACCTGCCGCATAGGAAGCCTCTAATGCTTCAATGGGGTCTTCAAACATTGGCGCTTCATTGTAAACAATGGCCTGATATACTTTTTCAACGCGATCCCAGCGATTGTCGCGATCCATCGCATAGTAGCGGCCGGAAATCGTTGCAAACTGGCCAACACCGAGTTCATCCATTTTCGCTTGTACATCTTCAATATAGCCTTTTGCTGTTTGAGGTCCAACGTCACGGCCATCTAAAAAGGCGTGAACGTATACATCTTTAACGTCTTGACGCTTCGCAAATTCAAGCAATGCTTTTAAATGTTCAATATGACTATGTACTCCGCCATCTGAGAGCAAACCAAATAAGTGAAGAGCTGTGCCATTTTCTTTTGCATATGCCGCTGCTTGTAAAAACTGTTCGTTATCAAAAAACTCACCATCGCGAATCGCGATGTTAATACGCGTTAAGCTTTGATAGACAATACGGCCGGCACCGATATTCATATGGCCGACTTCCGAGTTACCCATCTGGCCTTCCGGAAGACCGACTGCTTCACCGCTTGCTATTAAATGTGTATTCGGGAATTTATTCCAGTAACGGTCGAAATTTGGTTTTTCCGCCTGTGCGACCGCATTTCCGCTTGTTTCTTCCCGACAAGCAAACCCGTCGAGAATAATAAGCGCTACCGGTCCTTTAGCCATTGCTCACAGCCTCCAATAGTGCCAAATAAGAAGCTGCATCTAAGCTTGCGCCGCCAACAAGTGCTCCGTCGATATCCGGCTCTGCCATATACTCAGCAATGTTTTCAGGTTTTACGCTGCCTCCGTATTGAATGCGGACTGAATCAGCAGATTTTTCTGAATAAAGACCGCGCACTGTTTCACGAATATGCGCACATACTTCGTTGGCATCTTGTGCAGAAGAAGATCTGCCTGTACCAATTGCCCAGATTGGCTCGTATGCAATAACGGTATTGCTTACTTGCTCTTCTGTTAAACCTTCAAGCGCTGCTTTAATTTGACCGGCTACAAAATCGTTCGTTTCGCCTGCTTCGCGCTGCTCAAGCGTTTCACCACAGCATACAATTGGAACGATACCGTGTTTAAATGCTGCACGTGCTTTTTTGTTTACGGATTCATCTGTTTCATTGAACATTTCACGACGCTCAGAGTGGCCGATAATAACGTAAGAAACGCCTAAATCAGCGAGCGCTTTCAAGCTTGTTTCACCTGTGAATGCACCGCTTTCTTCAAAATGTGCATTTTGCGCGCTAATTTTCACATCTGTGCCTTCAACCGCTTCAACAAGCTGTCCTAAGAAAAGTGCTGGTGCACCGATAACACTGTCAACAGTAGCGGACGCCGGTACTTTTTCTTTTACACTATTTGCAAATTCAAGTGCTTCGACTAATGTTTTATTCATTTTCCAGTTTCCTGCAATGATAGGTTTACGCATGTTAAAAAATCCCCCTTAAAATCCGTGATTTATTTTTCGTCAATTGCCTCTACGCCTGGAAGAGCCTTTCCTTCCATAAATTCAAGGCTTGCTCCGCCGCCTGTAGATATATGACTCATTTCGCCTGCAAGACCAAATTTTTCAACAGCTGCTGCTGAATCACCGCCGCCGATAATTGAATAAGCATCCGAATCTGCAAGCGCTTGTGCAACTCCTTTTGTTCCTGTTGCGAACTTATCAATTTCAAATACACCCATCGGACCATTCCAAATGACAAGTTTAGACTCTTGAATGGTTTCTTTGTAAAGCTCAATTGTTTTCGGACCAATATCAAGCGCTTCCCAGTCTGCCGGAATTTCACTGATTGGAACGATTTTCGTATTCGCATGTTCGCCAAAATCATCAGCAACTGTCACATCAACAGGCATTAAAAATTTCACGCCTTTTTCTTCTGCTTTTTTCATAAACTGTTTCGCAAGCTCCAGTTTATCTTCTTCAAGTAGTGATTTACCAACTTCATATCCTTGCGCTTTTACAAATGTATACGCAAGTCCGCCGCCGATAATCAAGTTGTCCACTTTATCAAGCAGATGATCGATCACACCGATTTTATCTTTGACTTTCGCACCGCCGATAATCGCGGTGAAAGGACGTTCAGGCTCAGACAATGCTTTTCCAAGAACATCCAATTCTTTTTGCACTAAAAAACCGGTTGCAGATGGCAAATATTTCGCGATTCCTTCTGTTGATGCATGTGCGCGGTGAGCTGCCCCAAACGCATCATTGACATATACATCAGCAAGTTCAGCAAATTGCTTTGCAAGCTCATCGTCGTTCTTTTCTTCCCCTTTGTAGAAGCGGACGTTTTCAAGAAGAAGGACATCACCCTCATCCAAACGTGAAATAGCTTCTTTTACGCTGTCGCCATACGCCTCGTCTGTTTTTGTAACTGATTGTCCTAGCAATTCTTCCAGGCGTTTACCCGCAGCTGTAAGACGCATTTCTTCATTTACTTCACCTTTTGGACGGCCCAGGTGACTTGCTAAAATCACTTTTGCGCCTTTCTCTGACAAATATTGAATCGTTGGAAGAGCTGCGCGAATGCGTGTATCGTCTGTCACTGCGCCGTCTTTCATTGGCACATTAAAATCAACGCGGCAAAAGACACGCTTTCCTTTCAGATCCAGATCTTTAATCGTTTTCTTGTTCATTAAAAAGACCTCCAGTTGTAATTAAAAGCGTAAATAGGGGTTATTTAAATAAAAACGGGGAGCAGGGATTGTACCCCTCTCCCCGTTTCACTTCTTCATTATAGACGGTGAACCGTTATTTTCCAACTATTAGTCTGAAAAAACAGTATCTTTTTATTAAAGACCTTTTGAATGAATGTATTGAGCAAGATCTACTACGCGATTAGAGTAGCCGTTCTCATTATCGTACCAAGAGATCACTTTCACCATGTTGCCTTCTATAATCATTGTAGAAAGCGCATCGATTGTAGAAGATGCAGTCGTGCCGTTATAATCAGAAGATACAAGCGGAAGTTCATTGTATGCTAAAATGCCTTTCAATTCACCTTCAGATGCCGCTTTAAGTACTTCGTTTACTTGTTCAGCCGTAACATCTGTTTTAAGTTCAGCAACAAGGTCGACAACAGATACGTTTGGTGTTGGAACACGCATAGACATACCGTTTAATTTACCTTTTAGCTCAGGGATTACAAGAGCAACGGCTTTCGCTGCACCCGTTGTTGTCGGAATAACATTTACAGCTGCTGCACGTGCGCGACGGTAGTCTGCATGCGGCAAGTCTAGAACTTGTTGATCATTCGTGTACGAGTGAATCGTTGTCATCATTCCGCGTACGATACCAAACTTGTCATTTAATACTTTTGCAAATGGAGCCAGACCGTTTGTTGTACAAGATGCATTTGAAAGAACATCATGATTTGCTGGATCGTATTTATCTTCATTTACACCCATAACGATTGTAATATCTTCACCGGATGCTGGAGCAGAGATGATGACTTTTTTAGCTCCTCCTTCAAGATGTTTCGCAGCGTCTGCACGTTTTGTGAAACGGCCAGTCGATTCTACAACGATGTCAGCGCCAGCTGCACCCCAAGGAATTTTCGCAGGTTCACGCTCAGCTGTTACTTTTACACGCTCTCCGTTTACCACGATTGTGTCGCCGTCAACTGTTACCTCTGCATCAAGAGCTCCATGAACGGAATCATATTTCAATAGATGCGCAAGCATGTTTGCATCTGTAAGGTCATTGATTGCTACTACGTTCACTTCCGGGTTTTTAAGAGCTGCGCGAAAAACAAGGCGTCCAATACGTCCAAATCCGTTAATTCCAATTTTTACTGTCATGAGTTAGTTCCTCCTAAAATGTATGTAAGTTATGATTGCTCCAGCAGCACTCGTGCTGCTGCTTCATCCGTGACAAGTATATCCAGTTTGGGTGATCCGTTTAAATAAGAACGAATCGCACTTCCCTTTGAAGCGCCGCCTGCTGCTGCAATGACGACTTTTGCACGTTGTAAATCATCTAGTTTCAACCCGATTGTCGACAATTTCTGAATTACATCGCCATCTTTGTTGAAATAGTAGCCAAATGCTTCTGCAATGGCTTCCTTCTCTTCCAAATTAGCTAATTCAGCATCTGGTGTTTTACGCCTTTTAGCCATTGCAAGGGCATCACCGACACCGTGAAGGACAATATCTGCTGATTGAATCATGTTAACCGCTTCTTTAATAGCCGGCTCTTGAAGAAGTGACTCTCGCACATCGGGGCTGATTCGCTCTGGTGCGTACAAGACACGGTGCGAACTGTTCGTATTTTGTGCCATTAAAGCAGCAACGGTATTGGCTTCATTGCGGACATCGTCACCAATTCCGCCCCGTGCCGGCACAAACAATACTTGCTTTCCTTCCGCGAAATCCGGTTTCATTGTCCGTGCTACTTCTGCCATCGTTGAGCCACCTGTTACAGCAATGATAGTTTCCCCACTAAGATGACTCTTTATTCGGCTTGCACATGCATCCCCAATTGCTTTCTTCACAAAGGCTGATTCATCACAGTTGCCCGGAAGAATGACGACATTCGACAAATTGTAGCGGTTCCTTAGTTCTTCTGCCATCGCATCAATGCCCCTTAATTCGAGCATCATTTCTTCTAACTCTCTCACAATGTCCATACCTGTTTCCGTCATTTTCATGCCTGCTGCACTAAAATCAAGTAATCCACGTTCTTTCAAAAACTCCGCTTCGCTTCTCACAACACGCTCAGTCATGCCAAGCGACTGGGCTAATGTTCTTCGTCCCGCCGTTCCCGCAATTCTGACAGCTTGCAAAAGTCGATAGCGTTTTTGCATTACGTCAAGCAGGTCCGGTACGAGCTGCTGTTGAATACTTAAGATCGGTTTCATATTCGGCGCTCCTCTTCGGTTTTCGGGTTTTGTTTCGTCCCATCAAAAACTTAATGCGTCCCACTTACCCGAAAAAAATTTCCCTGCCTTCAAAATTATTGTAGCAGGGTGCTATTCAAAAATCAATGAAAGATACCATTTTTATTTTTTATTTATTTGTTAAGGTTTTGTTTTAGTTTTGTAAAGACTGTGAAATAGTCAATGCGTCCGTATTGGATCATCTCCCCGCCGCATTCTATCACGGGAATCATTAATCCATACTCCGCTGTCCACTCATCGCGCTCATCGATATTCCGCTCATACAGCGTGAAATCCATTTCGTCTTTCACATGCTGTATAACCACTTTTGCCTCTTCGCATAAATGACAATTTGGCCGCGTATAAAAATAAACATCCACGTCCTTCACCTCAATCATATCTTTTCCGCTTCGCCGATGACGGGATTTGAAGCTGTTCCCTGTATTTAGCTACCGTTCGTCTTGAAACCGTCATTCCTTCTTCTTCTAGTATAGTACAAATCGCTTGATCAGACATTGGTTTTCTTTTATCTTCAGTTAATACAAGTGCTTCCATACGCGCTTTTACTTGATTGGATGACGTTGTTTCCCCATCTGACTGTGCAGCTGCCAGCCCAGACGGAAAGAAAAATTTCAATTCGTATGTTCCAAAAGGCGTCTGCATATATTTTTCCCTCACCGTCCGGCTAACCGTCGACTCATGAATATGGAGCTCTTCTGCCACTTCTTTCATTGTCAGCGGCTGTAAAGAGCCGGGCCCTTCAAAGAAAAAAGCCCGTTGCTTTTCAACAATCTTCAGTCCAACACGCTGAATCGTTTGCTGACGCTGCTTCAAGCTTTTTAATAGCCATTGATAGTCCTTCTCTTTGTCCTTTATAAACTTTTTCATATCTCTATCAGAATGGACAGCCATTTTATCAAAATAGTCCCGCTGAAAAACGACTTTTGGTAAATCATCTTCCAAAAGATGAACTTCAATCTTTTCACCAGCCACTTGGACAGCTAGATCTGGATGAACATACGATGATGAAGCACAGTGAAAACAGGCAGCAGGCTTCGGATTCAATGTTTTAATGAAATCAGCTGCTTGTTGGATTTCATTCATTTCCACACCTAGTTTTTTAGCAAGCGGTTTCCACGTTTTATTGGCAAATTCAATAAAATGATCACGTAGTATGACTTCGGCAAGGAATGGCCCATCTAGGCGGTTTTCAATTTGCATTAATAAACACTCGCGCAAATCCCGTGCACCAACACCCACAGGTTCCATCCTCTTAATCATATTCATCATATGAGTGACTTCCTTCTTTTCTACAGCAAGCTGTCTAGCAGCATCCGTCTCGTTCATTTCCATGTATCCGTTTTCATCTATATTATGAAGTAAAAAATCAAGAATTTGTTTCTGTAATTTTGTTAATTTGATCAATTGAAATTGAGTATTCAAATGATCAATAATTGTATAAGTAGAATCCGGAATATGTTCAATCCAGTTTCTATCTTCTGATCGGTCTCTTAAACTATGTGACCGACTTTTTTTATTAAGCGCTTTCAATTCCGGCACTTCAAGCTGAATGAACGGATTTTCCACTACTTTCGATTCCAAAAATTCAGTCAATTCTTGCGTCGAATATCGAAGAAGTGCAATCGCCTGTGTCAATTCCTGCGTCATGGCAAGCTTAATTGACTGCTGCTGCCACAAACCGGGTTTCATCTGCCTATCCATCTGTGTCTCCCCCTTCCTGCCTATTATACAGATAGACGCAAAAAAAAAAAAGACCTGCTTGGATGCAGGCCTTCCTCTTAGTTCTTTTTAGTTGCTGCTTCGCTGCGTGTCACGATATGATCGACGAGACCATATTCTCTCGCACGCTCGGCCGTCATAAAGTTATCGCGGTCTGTATCGCGTGAAATGACTTCGAGCGGTTGACCTGTACGCTCTGACAAAATACCATTCAACTTTTCACGAAGGAATAAAATGCGTTTTGCCGCAATTTCAATTTCCGTCGCCTGACCTTGTGCACCGCCGAGCGGCTGATGTATCATGACTTCACTGTTCGGAAGCGCATAACGTTTTCCTTTCGTACCCGCTGCAAGCAGGAACGCACCCATTGATGCAGCCATACCAATACAGATTGTCTGTACGTCCGGTTTAATAAATTGCATCGTGTCATAAATCGCCATACCGGCTGTAATACTGCCGCCCGGACTGTTTATGTATATTGAAATGTCTTTTTCAGGGTTTTCGGCTTCAAGGAAAAGAAGCTGCGCGACAATTGAGTTTGCCACGTTATCATCAATCCCGCTGCCAAGCATAATGATACGGTCTTTCAACAGACGAGAATAAATATCGTACGCACGCTCGCCACGGTTCGTTTGTTCAATAACTGTAGGAATTAAATTCATAAATGGTTCCTCCTTTTAATTGTTGTTCTGTACAATCATCATACAATTTAAGGTCAATGATGGTCAAATATAATGCTCTGCTGTTGTGTACGTTTTCTTCTTTTCCCTGTAGAATTCCTGCTAAACAACGTTTTTTTTCTATTTGTGAATGTTTTTTCAATTAAAGATTGCATTTATTGCTGCATTCCTCTATAATTTTGAAATGTACTGTTAATGCCCTCGTGGTGCAACGGATAGCACGCAAGCCTCCGAAGCTTGAAATGCAGGTTCGATTCCTGCCGAGGGCGTCATACGATAAGGATAGTAAGTCTCTACGTTATTTAAACGTAGGGACTTTTTTCGTTTCACTCCGGTATTCTACTACCCCCGATACGCCTACGCTAAAACAGCGAGGAGGCCATTCCGCCATGAAAAGACCACCGCAGCACTCCGAAAACCCATCCGCGCGACCAAGCAACCGTTGAATTATTGGGACGTTGCCGAGTCGTTTTATAAACATTCCCGCCTTAAAGGGCTATCACCTTACACAATTCAGTATTACGAGAAGGAATAGAACGGATTGCTACAGCTCTTGGTATTAGTGATATTAGTGAGATAATGACGTTACGGCTCGAAAGTAACATGAACAACTGGGCGCCACGACGATAAGAATACGAAAAGAAACGCCATGCTCAGTGCGATTACGGCGTTTTTTGTTTGAATAAATACCTGTGTAATCGTAAAAAATAGAAATTAAATCGTAAATAAGGGAGCTGGCACTGATGGCAAGAAGGCGGGGATTCGGATTTAACGATAAAACTGCAATATCTATTATTGTTATAGTGATGGCGTTGGTGCTTCTGGAATATATAGAATTTTTTATCAAGCCTATAATGTTTATCCTTGCCATTGTTGCTTTATATTTTGGTTTCCGTTGGTACGCAAAGGAATTAGCAAGGGAAAAAATACTTGAATTAGGTATTAAAGAAATTGATGTCATGCAAGGAACCGATTTCGAGAATTACTTAGGGGTATTGTTTGAGAAAATGGGCTACAAGGTTCAATACACCCCAGCAAGTGGCGATTACGGCGCGGATTTAATACTACGGAAAGAAGGCAGGGCCATCGCTGTCCAGGCTAAAAGATATAAAAGTACGGTCGGCGTGTCCGCAATACAGGAAGTGAGCAGTGCAAGAGGCTACTATGGTACAACCGAAGCTTGGGTGATAACAAACAATACGTTTACAAAAAACGCCTGCAATTTGGCGGATAGAACCAACGTGAAGCTCATCGATCGCAGCCATTTAATAAAATTAATTGCGAAGGCTAATACGGCAATACCCGTTAATTGTATTGAAGCGACCGAAACCCGCATGGAGTAATCCCCGGCGGGCTACTTTAATTTCCTCCTATATTAAACAAATACAACAAACGGTGCTGTGCCTACGTTGAATGGCTGTAAACCACGGTAGGATAACCGCAGTCGATTCTACGGTAATGGAACGGGCAGCTGCCTACGTTTAACCCCTGTGATTTCAAAAATTATTGTGGAATTTTTTACCCCGGCAGTTGGCGAATGACGCTCAGAAGTTTTTGACAGCAGTTATGGCATATATTCCGACCTATCTTGGGGGAATTATTCGATTCACTCCAACAAGTTATTCAATCGTATTCATTACTTAACAAGATTGACTGACGGGAAAATACATTAGGGCAATTGTTTATAAACGTAATAATGAAGATCTTAATGAACGTACATTAATGAACTGGGTTTTGTTACAAAGGAAGGGTTAATTGCTTGGATGAATCATTTAAACTGAACAGTGTTCAATAAGTCAGGCTTTTTCGATTTCTGCGCTAACTTCTCATCGAGTGTCTTCAGCTTATTTTTCTTATTCTTGCTCATGGCAACTTCCTCCTTACGTTCGATACGCATACCATACCAAAAGGAATGACGTACACGCAAAACGCAAACATGCCTTGAACCCTTGACACGACTGCATTTGTTACGTGTTGGATGTCGTTAGATTGCGTCGACTTTCAGCGCATTCTTGCGCCTTTGCTGACGTTGATTCTGCAGAAGGCCGAGACAGGACCTTCGTGATGCCAATGAAACGAGTCAACCTATTATTCTCTTTCACAAAAAAGATTATCAGTGAGGACAAATGCTTAATCCAATACGATTCTCTGTTCATACTCTATAACATAGAACAATTATTATAGATCAATTAATAAACATTGATTTATATAATTGCTTCGCTACCTTTCTGTAAAGGAGATGAGATGATATGAGTGGTTACAGCGGCGGTTACGGCAGCTCTTTTGTGCTGATTGTAGTGTTGTTTATTCTTTTAATCATTGTTGGTGCTTCATTCGTGAAATACTAATTTAAATGATCAAGCGCCATTTCAGCGACTTCCCCCCGGAGTTCTCAATCGTTGAAATGGCGCCCAACTCTTACATATTTACGTAACCATTCCAAAAATTTCGAAATATTGGTTTACATTTCCGCCGTGGCGGGTAACGTTTAATACATGGTCTTATCTACACCTTTCTACACATTTTTGTTTTGCCGCGGCTCTCATGCGGCCTTTTTTTATGCACTGTTACTCCGATGTAAGGACGGCAAACCTCTCTTTATGAAGCGTGATCGCCTTCTGCCCATTTTAAAGCCGTAGTTTAGTCTTTTCCGTGTCGGCCGACCATTCGGCGATTTCTTTCTTAATTCTCTCGGTCGCATTGTGTTCCAGCGTCCATTCATCGCCTGTATGACGGTAGCTCTCGACCTCAGTAAATCTTCATGTCGTAAATTTCCTCTTTGTTGTTTAGTTTTTTATCGTGCAACGTTTATGTCTTCATTGACAGCATGCGCCTTATCAGTTATTATGATACCGAAAAGAGGCGTTCGGAACGAATACCGCGAAACGCCTGCGGATAAAACAACGTGGAGGCCTACGAACAGTAGCTGAATCCTTTATCGTTATGAATCGGTGGTGCAACGGATAGCACGCAAGCCTCCGAAGCTTGAAATGCAGGTTCGATTCCTGCCGAGGGCGTCAATGTTTACGATGGCCATTGTGTTTTTAAGACACAATGGTCTTTTTGTGTCCGCTTTTATATAAATGTTCCTAATTCACGGCGTTTTTTCCATCATTTTTATGGAGAGTCCTGTGATAATTTTATTTCCTTTTCCCATACTAGTCATACGCGGAAACGCGTGCATCTAATACGTGTCTGGAGGGGAAATGATGAGGAATAAAGCGAAAAATTTCTCGATTACATCGATGAAAGGGGAAGCAGGGAAAGCACGAGCTAAGCCTGAATTTGCTTCCAAACGAGCAGACGGCACCATTAATACACATCCTCAAGAACGCATGAGAGCATCGAACCAAAGAACAACGGACACGTAAGGAAAAGAAAGAAAAGTACTTCTTCAATTAAAAAGAACGAACTATTTGAATGGAGGGCTTAATCATGATGAGAAGAAACGATCATAAAACAGGCAGTAACAACGGAAAACATTTAGCCCATACAGCAAAAAACTTAAACATAAAATCAAATACAGTAAATGAAGAATATGCCCGTGAATTAGCTGAACTCGCTCAACTAAGACCAAAGCGAGAACGAATAAATCAAAATCGATATCCAAAAAAGTAAAATTCGAATAAAGAACAGCCCCCTTTCACGAAAATGAAAGGGGGTTATTTTTACTATTTATCATTTTAAGCGAGAAGACTCCCACCTCAAGGAATGTGAAGGGCAATAGACCCAATGAATAGGTGGGAGATGAATCGCCTTTTTGCGTAGTGAAACACCTGTTTGTATGGTATAGTATTTCTGTACAAGTTGTTCTTTGAAAACTGAAGATATGAGGTGGTGACAGGAAACTCATCTGTCATGTAAAATCTTCAACGTTCTAATCGTATCCACACGTACCGAAGTGGCGAAAACCAAGCTAAAGTAGGGCGTGTGGTGAGTCAACGTACAAGATATTTTGCTTTCACCGTAGGGACTACGGGTAGAGCCTACTCAATAACTGGTGGATACACTGGTGTTCGTAGGAATCCCCCACTTCAAGCGTTAACTAAGTGGTGGGTAGTTCAATAAGGGTTAGTTATTGCTGTTTGGTCGGCAATTTTTTTTCGGGATGGCCGTTACCTTGCCTCTTTTTATTCCGTTCGTCTTTTTTCTTTGTATCATTTAATTTTTCGATAAAATCATGTGTGCTCTCTTTTTCCACCGATTTTCCCTCCTCTTGTCATAAGATTCATTTTTAATTTAACCAAAAAGCTTTCGGAACATGCGTATACGTTTACAGCTCCTATACGTGCGTATTAAACAAAAAAGACGCCTTCTATGTGAAGACGTCCATTCATGCGCATCTATCGAAAAGATGTTAAGCTTCCTATACCCACTCTTCCCGTTCCACAAGGGATGCCAATGTTTCGATGGCTTCTGCTTCTTCCCGTCCTTCAGCACTGATCGTAACACTTGCACCACGTCCTAGCGCAAGACTCATAATGCCCATAATGCTTTTAGCATTAATTTTTTTGCCGTCTTTTTCAAGAAAAATTTCGGCGCTGAATCGATTTGCTTCCTGTACAAATAAGGCAGCTGGCCTTGCCTGCAGTCCTGATTTTAACTGAACGCTTACTTTTTTTTCAACCATTTTATACACTCCTTTTTTTATTTTTCGGCTGCTGTAAGCTCTCCAGCTCGAATTTTATTAGCAATTTCATCTATTTTGCGCAGACGATGATTAATACCTGATTTGCTAATCGTTGTTCCTGATACCATTTCTCCAAGCTCTTTTAACGTCACATCTTGATGAAGGACGCGCAGTTCTGCAATTTCACGAAGCCGATCTGGCAATATACCCAGTCCGATCGTTTTATCAATATATTTTATATTTTCAACCTGGCGCAATGCCGCGCCAATCGTTTTATTCAAATTCGCTGTTTCACAGTTTACAAGCCGATTTACAGAATTGCGCATATCCCGAATAATACGCACGTCTTCAAAACGCATTAATGCATTATGTGCTCCAATAACGCTAAAGAAATCAGATATTTTTTCGGCTTCTTTCAAATAAGTGATAAACCCTTTTTTTCGTTCAAGCGGTTTGGCATTTAAATGAAATCGATTCATCAATTCGCACAGTGCTTCGTTATGCTCTTGATAGAGAGAAGACACTTCTAAATGGTAAGAGGATGTTTCCGGGTTATTGACAGATCCGCCGGCCAAAAAGGCACCTCGCAAATAGGCACGCCGGCAGCAGTCCTTGTTAATAATTTTATCAGAAATATGATGAACAAATGAAAAACCTTTTTCAACAATAGCAAGGTCATCGAGTATTTCTTTTGCCGCTTCCTTTAACCGGACAATATAGACATTGTTTTTCTTCAATTTCATTTTTTTACGGACAAGAAGCTCTACTACTGCTTCATAATTTCGTTTAATTAACACATAAATACGCCGGGCAATGGCCGCATTTTCTGTTTGTATATTAACGACAAGCTGCCTATTGGAAAATGACAGCGAGCCATTCATACGAATGAGCGCGGATAATTCTGACTTCGCACAACATCCGCTCGTTTCTATGGTGGTCAGTTCTTTTTTCGTTTCTGATGCAAAAGACAACATCACCACTCCTCTCGTGATGTCCGCTTACCGTTTTGGGATGAGACGCACTAATATTTCAGCTACTTTCGCTGTATCATGCCGAATAATACTGCCATCATACGTGACAATATCATCAATGATGGCATTAAGTCCCATTGATTGCAGTTTCGTCACATCGTACACAACTGGTTTTGCCATTTCTTCTTTATAAATTTCTTGAATACGATCCGGGATTGGTTCTTTATTGACAAGAATCGTATCAATAAACGAGCATTTCATATGATCGTAAATTGCTTTAACATGATCGGCTGCTGTAAAATCGAGCGTTTCTCCTGCTTGGGTCATCAAATTGCAAATATAAACTTTTTGTGCCTTTGCTGTACACACTTCTTCACCGAGTTCCGGTACTAATAAATTCGGCAATATACTTGTGTACAGACTGCCTGGACCGATAATAATTAAATCGGCTTCCTGAATGGCACGAATCGTTTCTGGAAGGGGTTTAATTTTCTCTGGAGTTAAAAATACACGCCGAATTCTCTTTCTGGAATAAGGTATTTGTGATTCTCCTGACACAATCGACTGATCATCCATTTCCGCATGGAGAATAACACTTTCATTCGCAGCTGGCAGCACTTTGCCCCGCACATTTAATACACGGCTCATTTCTTGAATCGCATGGCCGAAATCACCGGTAATGGAGGACAGGGCTGCAATCATTAAATTGCCAAGCGCATGGCCATACAGTTCATTTTCTGTTGAAAACCGATGCTGGAAAAGGGATTCGACAAGCGGCTCCACATCCGATAAGGCTGCGAGTACATTTCGAATATCTCCTGGCGGCGGAATATTCAACTCATTTCGCAGTCGCCCAGAGCTCCCGCCATCATCAGCCACCGTAACAATCGCAGTCAAGTCAATTGGATGACGCTTCAATCCCCGAAGTAAAACAGATAGCCCGGTTCCACCGCCAATAATGACAACTTTTGGCTGCGGATCGTTCATCATGACTGCGCTGCCTTTCGCTTATCTATATCGCGATGAGTAACCCGTGTCTTGTACCCGTCGGCAAAATAGTTTGCCAAGTATTCAGAAAGGGCAACTGAACGATGCTGACCTCCCGTACAGCCTATCGCAATGACGAGCTGTGACTTTCCTTCCATTTTATAATGGGGCAGCATAAATGTGAGAAGATCGGACACTTTTTCAAGAAACTTTTGCGTATCTGTCCATTTCATTACATATTCTGCTACATCTGTATCAAGCCCTGTCCGTGGTTTCATATGTTCAATGTAATGCGGATTAGGTAAAAAACGCACATCGAAAACAAGATCCGCATCAATCGGCAAACCGTGCTTAAACCCAAAGGACATCACATTTACTGTAAAGGACGCTTGCTTATCTGGCGAAAATTCACGCATGATGGTTTCGCGTAAATCTTTCGGCTTCATCTTTGATGTATTTAAAATCATGTGGGCTCGGCCGCGCAAGTCATTCAACAGTTCACGCTCTTGATGAATGCCATCAAGCGGGCGGTCATCACGTGAAAGGGGATGCGTCCGGCGCGTTTCCTTATACCGGCTGACAAGAACTTCATCTTCGGCGTCTAAAAACAGCACTTTTGGCGCTGCATTAAGTGTTTCTGCTGCTTCCTCAAGGGCCGTCGATAAATGATCAAAAAATTCACGGCCGCGCATATCCATAACGATTGCTACTTTTTTCAACTGCTGTCCGGAATCTTTTATTAATGTTAAAAATGGCTGGAGAAGCGTTGGCGGCAAGTTATCCATACAATAAAAACCGAGGTCTTCAAAACTTTGGACTGCCACCGTTTTACCGGCACCTGACATTCCTGTAATAATAACGAGTTGTACATCCTTTGCCATGATCATTCCCCTTTCTGTTCATCAACTCGGGTCGAGACGGTATGAAATCAGTTTGAAATCGGGTGTATAGGTAAATGCGCCGTATAACAGTCCCGTTCCATGTACCATATACTCCAGCAAGTGGCGATCTCCTTCTGCCATTGGAAGTTCTTTTAATTCCTCCACCGACTTCCAATGAAGGGTTCCTTCTCTCGTTTCTGACAGCACGAAACCATCTGCCTGCTCAGCAAAAAAGGTAAACATCATCCATTCAGACAGCACCTTATCGCCGTCTTTAATAATAAAGGTGAAAATCCCTTTTACGTTTGGATTGCGTAAATAAAGTCCTGTTTCTTCACGATATTCTCGAATGACCGCATCCCGGACAGATTCACCTGGTTCCATTTTCCCGCCAGGTGCCACCCACCAGCCCCGACGCGGTTTTTGCATTAAAAGTACTTGTCCATCTTTCATTAACACACAATTTGTGACTCGTTGCACAATAACACCCCCACCCAAAGTCAGTCCAACATTACTTTCCTTTATTATATAGTTATGCTGTAAGAACTGCAACGCTGCCGGGTGTTTATTTGAAAAGCGGAGAGCGCCCGTTTAGAGGCGACAGGCATAAAGCTGACTGTCGAAGTGGCAGTCTTTGCCACGCAGACAGGCTGACTTATGACCCCGAGCCTCTGGCGCTCGCAGCTAGACACAAAGAAAAGCGGAGAGCGGCTGGTCAGGGGCGACAGGCAGCTGAATCGTGCCTCAAGTATTTTCACGCATACAAAAAGCGCTCGGGCAATACCGAGCGCAATGTAAAAAAATCTGCAGGGGGCAGTCTAATTACATCTTTCATTATACCACTTACATATTTCAAAAGGATTACGCTTGTGTAAAAAAAGATTACGCTTTAACGCCCATTTCTTCTTTCAATTCTTCAATATAGTGCTGAGCCGACTGTGCCGCAATACTTCCATCACCTGTTGCTGTCACAATTTGGCGAAGCATCTTTTCACGAACATCGCCTGCTGCATAAATACCCGGAATGCTCGTTTCCATTTTTTCATTGGTTACAATGTAGCCTTCTTCATTTGTAATGCCAAGGTCAAGAAATGGCTTTGTCAGCGGCAGCATCCCAATGTATACGAAGACACCATCAACCTGGAGTTCTTGCTCTTCTCCATTTTCTGTCGAAACAAGTGTCACACTGCCCACTTTACCGTCCTTATCATGAATTTCTTTTAGCGTATGACTCCAAATAAAGTCTACTTTTTCATTTGCAAAGGCACGGTCTTGTAAAATCTTTTGTGCGCGCAATTCATTACGGCGATGCACGATTGTCACTTTTTTCGCAAAACGCGTCAAATAGACGCCTTCTTCAACAGCAGAGTCTCCGCCGCCGATCACAACAAGTTCCTTTTCTTTAAAAAAGGCACCGTCACATACTGCACAATAAGATACGCCGCGGCCGCCAAGCTCATTTTCACCCGGTACACCTATTTTTTTGTATTGTGCACCTGTTGTAATAATAATGGTCCGTGCTTTATATTGTTTTGAACCCGCATCAATCGTTTTATATTCTTTGCCATCGATAATTTTTTTAATATCGCCGTATGCATATTCCGCACCGAATTTCTTTGCATGATCAAACATTTTTGTCGACAATTCAGGACCTAGAATATGATCATAGCCCGGATAGTTTTCGACCTCTTCTGTATTCGCCATCTGTCCGCCTGGCACACCACGCTCAATCATAAGTGTAGAAAGATTAGCACGCGATGTATAAACAGCCGCCGTCATTCCCGCTGGACCGGCACCGATAATGATTACGTCATAGATCTTTTCTTCAGTAGCAGCCATCATCAACTCTCCTTCGCTTTTTAAACGATACGTGTAAATGTATGTTCAATTTATACCTTCATCGTACTTAAATTCAGCATTTCCGTCTATTATTATGCTCACAAAAGATGTTCTCGAATAAATTTGGCGTATTTCTGTACAGTTGAAACAGAGACACCATACTGCTTAGCCATCTCTGACTGGCTGACGGGTTCACTGCGCAATTTCCGCCATACATATTCTACGGCCGCCGCCAAGGCTTCAGGCTTCGTTAGCTTTGTAGGATGATTTTGAAGCTCTAAAAAGATGGAAAACCAGATCATAAATAAACCTGCGTTTTCGCTCTTGAGCGGCCGGAAATGCCGATACAATATAAGAGCTGTATCGTGCGCTAAACGTGTATTAATGTGATTAAAGAGCGAATGGTTCACCGGCATACCGAGCACATCCGCCATATAAATTTTCTCATGCGGCTCCAAATAATCAATGTCGCAAAATTCAGGATGCGTCATCACTTCTTTTTGGTCACCTGCAAGTGATAATAAGAAAATACCAAATAATCGTTCTTCATCCCGTTCTCCATTTAAATACCGGACAATCTCTTCTGGATTCCGCTGAATTTCGCCCTCTTCTTGAAGACCATTCCATGGTTCAAGCCCTTCTTTTTCCGGATTGCTTTGGATGACTTTCTTCCATACTTTGCGCGCTGTTTCATTACGTCCAGTAAAATGCGCAGCATATGCCAGCCAGTAATAAAATTCCGTTTCCCCCTCGTATCCACTTTTATAAAGCTTTTTCAGCCATCTGTAAGCCTCTTGATAGCGGCCAATAAGGGCAAACGTTGCACCAAGTTTAAACTGCTGGTCCGGATGAAGCGGCTGGACTTTTGCCAGCTGATCCGCTACAAAATCAAGTTGTTCCTGCTTTTTTTCATAAAAATAAAACACGATTTTATTACAGATCGCGTGTAAGTTGCCCGGATTTTTCTTCAGTACATCATTCAACATGTGATGCGCTTTTTCAGTCTTTCCCAGATAAAAATAAGCAAGTGCTAAATTATTGTATGCTGCCCAAAAATCAGGATACTTTTTTACCGATTCTTCAAGATGAGCAGCTGCTTTCGCAAAGTGACCGCTTTCAAGCAAAAAGCGTGCCTCTTCTTGCAGCTCTATCATTTCATCCTGCTCATACAAATCGTCAAAAGCTTCTTCGCTGTCAAACGTAATTAAATCTAGCAAATCTTCTGCGTCGTCGCTATACTCGCCGTCTTCATTTGCATCTAAATAAGCTTGTGCATGGCGGAATGCATCTTTAAACGAACCGATATGCACATAATTATTGGCCAAAAAATAGTGGCACTCGCTCATATTTGGATCTAGATCATCCAGCACAAAATGAAGCAGCCCAATCGACTGTTCATAATGACCAAGCTCTGTTTCCACAATAGCTAGCTGACAGGCGATAATCGGTTCAAGTGGTTCTAAATCGATTGCCCGTGAAAAATATTTTTTCGCTTTTGCCAGCTCTCTTTTTTCAAGTGCCTTCATTCCTTTTGAATAGTAAAACTCTCCCGTTGGATAAAAGGGGACAACTTTCCCGCTTTCTTTCCAGCTAATTGAGTCATTTCCCATGAAAATCCTCCGTACGTTCTATATGATTAACTTATGTATTATACCATAGGTACGCACTGAAAGAATAGAGAGAAAAAGCCGGCCCTAAATCGGACCGGCTTCATTTATTCTTTTCCTTTACCCTCATGACGACGCGCCAGCACAGATAGCACATCATTAAGCGGCAGATCTTGCTCACGGAGCAGAACAAGCAAGTGATAGATCAAATCCGCTGCTTCCCACTGCAACTCTTCTTTATCACGGTTTTTCGCCGCAATAATGACTTCCGATGCTTCTTCACCGACTTTTTTCAATATTTTATCGACGCCTTTTTCAAATAAATACGTCGTATATGCACCTTCTGGACGATTTTGCTCGCGGTCAGCAATTACTTGCTCAAGCTGCTGTAAAATCGAATAAGGCAATGATCCGCTTTCATCGCCATAAAATGGTTCATCAAAGCAGCTTGTCGTGCCTCGGTGGCATGCTGGTCCTGCAGGCTCTACTTTAACAACGATCGCATCTTTGTCGCAGTCAAATTGCATCGACACGACTTTTTGCGTATTGCCGCTTGTTGCCCCTTTATTCCATAGTTCCTCACGTGAACGGCTATAAAACCATGTTTCGCCTGTTTCCATCGTTTTCTCAAGCGACTCTTTATTCATATAGGCAAGCGTCAATACTTCGTATGTTGTCGCATCCTGCACAATCGCAGGCACGAGTCCTTTTTCATCAAATTTTACTTCTTCAATCATCTGACGTTCACCCCCGCGTTTCTTAAAAATTGTTTCACTTCTCCGACACCTGTTTCTTTATAATGGAAAATCGATGCGGCCAGCGCTGCATCTGCTTTCGCTTCTTTAAATACATCTAAGAAGTGCTCTGCATTACCGGCGCCCCCTGATGCAATGACCGGAACAGAAACGGCATCACCAACGGCTTTTGTGAGTGCAATATCAAAGCCTTTTTTGCTTCCATCTTCGTCCATGCTCGTCAGCAAAATTTCACCAGCACCCCGTTCCACCGCTTCTTTCGCCCAGTCGATAACGTTTCGCTCTGTTGGTGTCCGGCCGCCATGCGTATATACGCGCCATGTGCCTAGTTCATCGTCGTATTTTGCATCGATGGCAAGGACGATACATTGTGAACCGAAAAAGGCTGCCCCCTCATTGATTAAATCCGGATTGTTTACAGCCGCTGTATTCAATGATACTTTATCTGCTCCTGCACGTAAAATCCTTTTCATATCATCGAGTGCGTTAATTCCACCGCCGACTGTAAATGGAATCGCCAGTTCTGACGCAACAGCCTGCACAACGTCCACCATCGTCTTCCGCCCTTCAACTGACGCAGAGATGTCGAGGAAAACAAGTTCATCTGCCCCTTGTTCATCATAAACACGAGCCAGTTCAACCGGGTCGCCTGCATCACGTAATTCAACAAATTGAATGCCTTTTACGACACGGCCTTCTTTTACATCGAGACATGGGATAATACGTTTTGTCATCATTTCGCTGCCTCCAGTGCTTCCTTCACACTAAAACGGCCCGTGTAAATGGCTTTTCCGCAAATAGCGCCACATAAGCCATCTGCTTCAAATTTTGCCAGTTCGCGCAAATCTTCAAGTGAACTAACACCACCTGATGCTATAACACTTTTCCCTGTCACACGCGCAAGTTCTGCTGTCGCTTCTGTATTTGGACCAGAGAGCATCCCATCATTGGCAATGTCGGTAAAAATAAACGTTTCTGCACCTGCATCCGCAAATTCTTTTGCAAGATCCACTGCTTTCATCGTCGACGTTTCCAACCATCCATGTGTTGCTACATAGCCATTTTTTGCATCAAGACCAATCGCAATTTTATTTCCATATGTACCGAGCCATTGTTTTACGAGTTCCGGCTCTTTTACAGCAAGACTGCCAATAATAACGCGGTCGACGCCGTTATCCAGATAATGACGGATATCTTCTTCTGTGCGGATACCACCGCCAATTTGAACACGGGCAGAAAGTTTTTGTGCCGCTTCAATGACGAACTTGTCATTCACACGCTGGCCATCTTTTGCCCCATCCAAATCGACCATGTGAATCCATTCTGCACCT
The DNA here is from genome assembly GCF_057814295.1 of Domibacillus sp. F004. Taxonomy (NCBI): domain Bacteria; kingdom Bacillati; phylum Bacillota; class Bacilli; order Caryophanales; family Bacillaceae; genus Domibacillus; species Domibacillus sp. F004. Next base: position 326,250 of record NZ_JBVATB010000002.1, on the reverse strand, counting down.
TGCTCTACAAATGATTTTGCCATATCAAACGGCGAATCCCCATAGATCGTTTCCTGATTGTAATCGCCCTGTACGAGACGGACACACTTTCCGCCGCGCATATCAATGGCCGGGTAAATGGTAAAACTCATATTATTTCCTCCGATCGTTCCATCGCTTTTGCAAAATTGGCAAGCAATTGCATGCCTGTTTCACTGCTTTTTTCCGGGTGAAACTGCATGCCAAATACGTTGTCACGGCCGACAATTGCAGGCACCTGAACACCATAAGCGGCGCTCGCGAGCAGTGAAGCCTTATCGATGCTGTCTACATAGTATGAGTGGACGAAGTAAACAAATCCTTCTTCTATGTCTTGCAGCACAGGTGCTTCTTGATGAAAGTGAAGCTTATTCCAGCCCATATGCGGCACTTTTAGCCTTTCACCATCGACATCCCGATCCGGAATACGCACAACGCGCCCTTTTAACAATTCAAGCCCTTTAAAAAGGCCATTCTCTTCACTTTCTTCAAATAAAAGCTGCATGCCGAGACAAATACCTAGAAATGGACGGCCGCTGTCCACATAACGATGAATAAAGTGATCGAGCTTTTTTTCCTGCAGACTGGCCATTGCATCTTTAAAAGCGCCAACACCTGGCAGCAGGAGCCCTTTCGTATTATTCAATTCTTCTGGTGATTCGCTGATTATATATGGAACCCCAATTCGCTCAAGCGCTTTGCTGACGCTGAATAAATTGCCCATTCCATAATCAATGATGCCTATCATTTACAACATCCCTTTCGTTGACGGAACACCTTTCACACGGGGATCAAGGGTTGTCGCTTCATCAATTGCGCGCGCCATTGCTTTAAAAACCGCTTCAATCATATGGTGCGTATTTTGGCCATAATGAATAATGACGTGCAAGTTCATGCGTGCTTCCAAAGCAAATTTCCATAAAAACTCATATACAAGTTCCGTATCAAACGTACCGACTTTTTGCGTCGGAAACTCACCACGCATTTCAAAATGAGGACGATTGCTAAGATCAACTACAACTTGCGCAAGTGCATCATCCATCGGCACGAAAAAGCTGCCATATCGTTTAATGCCTTTTTTATCTCCAAGCGCATTCTTAAGTGCCGTGCCAAGAACAATACCAAGATCTTCTGTCGTATGATGATCATCCACATCAACGTCTCCATCTGCTTTCACTGTCAGATCAAAATGACCGTGCTTCGTGAAAAGGTCTAGCATATGATTCATGAATGGCACACCAGTGTCAATAGTTGACTTTCCTTCACCGTCCACCTCAAATGCGAGATCAATTTTCGTTTCACCTGTATAACGCTGCAATTCTGCATAGCGATTCCCCATTATGAACCCTCTTTCTTTTTTAAGTGTTACGCGCTTCAATCGCGCGGGCATGTGCTTCTAATCCTTCAAGCCGGGCAAATGCAGCAATTTTTGCTCCATGTTGATCGAATGCCTGCTTGCTATACATAATAATACTCGATTTTTTCATAAAGTCATCCACAGATAACGGGCTGGAAAAACGGGCTGTACCATTCGTCGGCAATACATGATTCGGACCTGCAAAATAATCGCCAACCGGCTCCGATGAATAACGTCCGACAAAAATCGCTCCTGCATGCTTAATATCCTTCACGAGACCAAGGGCCCCATCCGTTATGATTTCAAGATGTTCGGGAGCTAATTCATTAATTGTTTGAATGGCTTCTTCCATTGTTTCCGCTACGTATATCACTCCGTAATCTTCAATCGACGCACGGGCTATTTCAGAACGCGGCAACGATAGGAGCTGCTCCTCAATTTCACTGGCGACTGCCTGTGCCAATCCTTGTGAAGTCGTCACGAGTACAGCAGATGCTCTCTTGTCATGCTCTGCCTGTGACAGCATGTCCGCTGCCACTTCTTTCGCAGAAGCCGTTTCATCAGCGAGCACGGCAATTTCACTGGGCCCTGCAATCATATCAATATCTACATCACCGAATACTTCCCGTTTTGCGAGTGCGACAAATATGTTGCCTGGTCCAGTAATTTTATCAACAGCCTTAATGGATTCTGTTCCATAGGCAAGAGCAGCCACTGCTTGCGCACCACCGACTTTATACATCTCTTTCACGCCAGCAATGTCCGCCGCCACAAGCACACCTGCTGGCAGTTTTCCGTCCGGTCCGGGTGGAGACACCATGACAATTCGCTCAACACCGGCTGTTTTTGCTGGCATAACATTCATTAAAACAGAAGACGGATACGCGGCTGTACCGCCCGGGACATAAACACCTGCTGAATCAAGCGGCGTCATTTTCTGTCCGAGAATGGAACCGTCTGCATTTGTATACAGCCATGTCTCCCTTTTTTGCTTCGCATGAAAAGACGCGATATTGTCGGCTGCTTCACGAATGATAGGAATCATCTCTTGATCAAGCAGCTCGTATGCTTCGTTAATTTCTTCCTGTGTTACTTTTAAGCTGACTAATTTTGCTCCATCAAATTTTTCCGTATACGCCAAAAGTGCATGATCGCCCTTTTCTTTTACTTCATTAATAATAGCATGAACGATCTTCTGCTGTTCTTCTGTTCCCGCGTCAACGGATCGTTTAATAGACAATCCGGCTGTGATCCGCTCCACTTTAATCATCTGTTACTGCACCGCCGTTTCTGCAATCGTATCCGCTAAACGGGTGACCAGTTTGGAAATGTCGGCATTTTTCATCCGATAGCTGACTGGATTCACAATAAGACGGGACGTAATGCCAACAATCGTTTCATACTCAACAAGGCCGTTTTCTTTTAACGTTTGACCGGTTGAGACAATATCGACAATACGGTCTGATAAGCCAATTAATGGAGCTAATTCAATAGAACCATTTAACTTAATAATTTCAACTTGTTCGCCTTTTCCGCGAAAATACGTCGAGGCGACATTCGGATATTTCGTCGCAATTTTCGGCGCGACTTCGTTTAACGATGTATTGGGAAGACCGGCAACAGCTAAATAGCACGGACTGATTTTCAAATCAAGCAGCTCATATACATCACGTTCTTCTTCCAATAGCACATCTTTGCCGGCAATACCGACATCCGCGACGCCATGTTCGACATAGGTTGCCACATCCATTGGCTTTGCAAGGAAAAAGCGCATATTTTCTTCTGGTACTTCAATAATCAGTTTTCGTGATTCATCAAGCTCTGGCGGAAGCTGATAGCCTGCTTCCTGTAAAAGCGCCGCTGCTTCTTCAAAAATACGGCCTTTTGGCATCGCAATCGTTAACATTGACATTAACCTTTACCTCCATTACTTGATTTCCCCACAAAAAACGTTACATTTTTACTCGTTTGTGTGAATGTATCGACATCTTTTACACCAGCAACATCCTGTAAAAGAACATATTCTCCGTTTGCACGGCGTTTTTGTGCTTCTTCAATGGCTTCAACGCGTCGTTCATTGCTGAATAAAATACAATGAACACCTTCTTCTTCTTCCAATTGCTCCAGTGCCTCAAGCAAAAAGTCTACACGAAGGCCAAACCCTGTCGCACCAGCTGGCTGACCAAACTTTTCTAATAAATTATCGTAGCGGCCGCCGTTTCCGACAGGAGCGCCTACTCCGTCTGCATATACTTCAAATACAAGTCCCGTATAGTAGCTCATATGGCTGACGAGCGGTAAATCAAACGTTACATATTGATCAACATTGTATTCTTTTAGCCGGTTATACACCGTTTTTAATTCATTAAGCGCTGCGCCTCCCGCGCTTCCTTCGACTAATTTCATGGCTTCATCAAGACAGTCAATATCACCCGACAAATTTAAAAATTGCAAAAGTCGCTGTTTATCAATCGAGGACAGCGGCAAGCTTGTGATGTGCTCGCGATAACCGACATAATTTTTCTCATAAAGAAAGCGGCGAAGCTGTTCAGAACGCTCTTCTGTCCCGAGAATTTGCCGAAATAATTCATCTATAAAACGAATATGGCCAAGAGAAATCCGGAAATTTTCCAAGCCTGATTTTTTCATAACCGATACGAGCAACGCGATCACTTCCGCATCTGCGCTCATTGTATTGTCACCAATCAATTCCACACCAATTTGCTCAAACTCGGCGGCACGGCCACCTTCACGCTGCTGCGCACGGTATACACTTGCTGAATAAGCAAGACGTAATGGAATACGCTCTTTTAACAGTTTGGATGCGGCAACACGTGCAATTGGTGCCGTCATATCCGGACGCAGTACGAGCGTATTGCCTTGCTGGTCAAGCAGCTTAAAAAGCTGGCGGTCTAAAATGGCCGACGCATCGCCGACTGTTTCATGGTATTCAAGCGCCGGTGTTTGAATAAAACGATAGCCCCAGCTTCTCATTTCCTGTTCCGCAGCTTCTTTTAATTTTCGTCTTGTTTCATAAATGTGCGGCAGCGTATCCCGCATTCCAACTGGCTTTTCGAACATTAACAGTTTCGACATCTCATCACCCAATCTATCATTATTTTCCATTTTCACTTTAGTTCGCTAATATACTAAAGACTTATTATTTGTATTTTAACGGTTCTCATAATTCACGTCAAGGCCAAAAAAAACGGATTTCTCTCAACCTGTTTAATTGCTAGAAGAAGATGCTGCAACTGCTCCAGCTGTGGCAGCCGCTATTGCTGCCTGTTGTGCCTGAATCATTGCTTGAACGGCTGTTGTAAGCCCTGCTGATGAATCGATATATGCTTGTGAAGCAAAAATCGCTGCCACAATGATCGCCATTTCCTTGGACCATTTAAATACTTTCATATCGATTAATTCCCGAGCAATCTGTACGGTCTCCTCTATTTTTCCTGAAAGCGCGATGATGCCTATTGCGGGATAATGCATGGCCTTTACCTTCAATCCGTGCATGTCCAGTTCTCTTTTTGCATGAAGGACTGCTTCTGCCGACGGTTTGCGAAACAGTCCATCCATCACGAGCATATTCGCTAAAAACTGAAGGTCATTCCCTTTCCAAAAACCCTTTTCATTCAAAAAACGGTAATACATTTCAGCTGCGTCAACGAGCTCCACCGCGCTTTCCGGCCGCTTTGCCATAATAACAGCCGCTGGATAATCTTCATACGACGTTAAGAAACGGTGATATCGTTTCATTTCCTCAAAAATCTCTTTTATGCGTTCAGGTTTCGTCGAATCCTCTACTAAAAAAGCAGCAATGTACGTGTAGGCAGAAGAACGAAGACCTACTGAACGGAGTGTTTTATAATGAAGAAGCAGCTTTTCCAACGCTTCATTCGGATCCCCCTCTTTTGTCAGCAGGAGACCTGTCATTGGAAAGTGAATCGTTCTAAGCGGTGAAAAAACAGATTCTGTTTTTTTAATTTTATTGGATAAAAACATAAATGCCTGTCCGTCAATGAGTTCTTTTCTTGCTGCGAATTGGGCAGCTGTCAGTAAAACAAGACGCTTATCCATCCATTTTCCTGCCGTTTTGCGCAAGATATTTACATTTTCTTCAATCAATTTCCCTTCCACACCAATCCCTCCCTTTTAGTATCCCTTTTCAATACGAGTTAAATCATCATAAGTTTCGAAAGCACACAATAAACGTATAAAAAACCCGTTTCAACTTTTCGTTGAATCGGGTTTAACAATCATTGGATTTCCACCAGCAAACGCACCGGCCGGTACATCGCGATTCACAAGTGTCATCGCTGACACAACCGCTCCATCGCCAATTTCGATACCAGGCAATATCGTGCAATTGGCGCCGATCATCACATTGTCTCCAATGACAACCGAACCAATCCGATATTCATCCGTTAAATATTCATGCGCGAGAATCGTCGTGTTATAGCCGATAATCGTATTAGTGCCAATCACAATGTGCTCTGGAAACATAATATCCGGCACTACTTTATACGCAAGCGCACTGCCTTCGCCAATATTTATCTTAAGCAAACGGCGGTACAACGCGTTTTTCAGACGTGCCGTTGGCGTAAAACGGCCGATTTCAATGACGACTGTATTTTTAAACGTTTTCCAAAACGAAACGGTTTCGTATATATGGAACAGCGGATTTTTGTCGCCTTCCAGTCTGTACCGCTTCGTTCGTCTCATTTATTTTCGGCTCCGATTTTCAAAATTTCAAGCAAGTCCGCCATGGATTCAAGCATGAAATCCGGGTTGTACTCGTTTAAAAAGTCGCGCCCTTTTAATGACCAGGCAACACCTGCCGTCATCACTCCCGCATTTTGACCGCCTTCAATATCATGGTAGTTGTCACCGACCATAATCGCTTCTTCCGGTTTTGAGCCAAGAGCGGCAAGGGCTTTTTCAAGAGGCTCTGGATGCGGCTTTGCGTTCTCCACATCATCAAGTCCAATAATTACATCAAAAAATGGATCAAGATGCGTTAGCTTTAAGCCTTGAATAACCGTATCGTGTATTTTCGTTGACACAATCGCCAGTTTGTAATTGTTTTCGTGCAGAATACGAATCGTTTCATACACACCTTGAAACTCCGTAACGAGGGAATCATGCTGTTCCAAGTTGAATTTCCGGTAATGTGCGACCATCTCCATTACCCGCTCTTTATCAATTTGTTCAAACGTGTCGATAAGCGGCGGACCCATAAACGGATAAACATCTTCTCGTTTGTACTGGCCCGGATAATAGTGATTGAGTGTATGTAAAAATGACTCTACGATTAATTCATTTGTGTTAATTAACGTCCCATCTAAATCAAACAAAAGCGTTGTAATATTTTTCATATATAAGTAGCTTCCTTTCTCCGCCCAGCTTCAGTCCGATTCCAGAGCCGGACGATGACAAGTGTTAACATTACCGCTGTCGCAATCCGGATAAAAAAGAGCGGCAGCACTGGAATCCCAAGCGGAATAAAAATAAGAGTATCTTCTACTACAGCGTGGCAAGCGACAAGAAAAACAAACGCAATCGTCACATCTTTCCGGCTGACGCCATCTTCTTCCACCGCTTGAATCATCACAGCCGAGCCCATTGCAAGACCAAACAACAAGCCGGATGCAAGTGTCATCGACGTATTCTCTTTCATGCCAAGAAAACGTGTAACAGGTGCCATTGCCCGCGAAAACGAATCAAGCCATTTTAAATCCTTTGCTATTTGTATCATAACCATTAACGGAATAACAATAACCGCCAGCTGCAAGATACCGTAACTGGCTTTCTCCACTCCAAGAAGAAAAATCGAACTCCATGTTTCAGGCTGACTTTCTGCTGCTGGCACCATGCCATACTGAGCCAGTTCGCTTCCGCCGTGCCAGACCAGGTTAATGATTACACCGGCCATGAACGCCAGACCGAGACGAACAGCCAATACAATCCATATTTTCACGCCAACTTTTAATGCTACGATCGATTCAATGAATAAATTGTGTGAAAATGACAGCATCATTGCTAATATAAAGACTTCTTTTACGGTTAAATCAAGCGAGAGAATGGCACCAATCGCCGCATATAAGTTCAGCATATTGCCGAGCACAAGCGGGATAGCTGCATCGCCCGACAAACCGAAAATACCCATGATCGGGCTGATCATTTGAATGATCCACGGCAAAAAAGGTGTGAATTGTAAAACGGTTACGATCAATGTAACGGGAAAGATGACTTTTCCGAGCTTCCATGTTGTCTTTAATCCCGTCATTAGTCCTTTTAGAATCGTTTGTTTCAAGATACAATCTTCCCTTCATTCGATGGATCATTGTAAGAGGGAAGACGGTATGTAAAGCGGCGATAAATGAACAGCGCTACGGCGAGGACAATTAAGATAAGCGAGAGCACTTGCGCAATACGCAAAAAGTCCGTCAACATTAAGCTGTCTGTCCGCAGTCCCTCAATGAAAAAGCGGCCGATTGAATACCAGATGACATATGTTAAAAACAGTTCACCGCGTTTCAAGTTCACTTTTCGCAAAAGCAAGAGAAACGCAAAGCCAATAAGGTTCCAAACCGATTCATATAAAAAGGTCGGATGATAATAAGATCCGTTAATGTACATTTGATTCACAATAAATTCCGGCATATACATGTTTTCAAGAAAACTTCTCGTTACTTCACCACCATGTGCTTCCTGATTCATAAAGTTGCCCCACCGGCCAATGGCTTGACCGAGAATGATGGACGGTGCCGCAATGTCAACAATTTTCCAAAATGAAATATTTCGTTTTCGAGCAAAAATAATCGTTGTAATAACGGACCCGATAAGAGCCCCGTGAATCGCAATGCCGCCGTTCCAAATTTGAATGATAGCACCAGGGTTTGATGAATAGTATTCCCATTGAAACAAAACATAATAAAGCCGTGCTGATATAAGAGCAATGGGAATCGCCCATATTAACAAGTCAGCGAATGTGTCTTTTTGAAGACCTAGTCGATCAGCTTCCTTTGAAGCCAAATAAAAACCAAGCGCGATGCCGATACCGATAATAATCCCATACCAGTGGACTTGAATAGGCCCGAGATCAATCGCAATCGGATTTAACGGATACCCCTCCATCTGTTCCCTCCTTAGTTTTCTTCATCACTGCCGGCTTCGCTAATAACGCCTGCCAGTTTTTCAGAGAATTCTTGTGCTGCATTGACACCCATTCGTTTCAGGCGGAAGTTCATCGCAGCTACTTCAATAATGACAGCTAAATTTCGTCCAGGACGAACCGGCAATGTTATTTTCGTAATTTCAGAATCAATAATTTTCAATTTATCATCTTCAATACCGAGCCGGTCATATTGTTTTTTCGGATGCCACTGCTCAAGGTACACGTTAAGCGTAATACGCTTATGGGAAAGAACAGCTCCAGCACCAAACAATGTCATGACGTTAATAATACCGAGACCACGAATTTCCAACAAATGCTCAATCAGTTCCGGAGATTGGCCAATCAATGTATCAACGTCTTCCTGTCGAATTTCCACACAATCATCCGCGACAAGACGGTGCCCCCGTTTTATAAGTTCGAGTGCCGTTTCACTTTTCCCAACGCCGCTTTGACCGGTAATAAGGACGCCAATCCCATAAATATCAACGAGTACACCATGAATAGCCGTTGTCGGTGCAAGCATCGATTCCAAATAATTTGTCAATTGACTCGTAAATTTTGTTGTTGTCATTTTCGTGCGCATGACGGGTACAGAAAACATTTCGGATGCTTCAATTAATTCAAGCGGGACACTTAAATTACGAGAAATAATAATAGCTGGAGTTTCATAATCACATAGCTTATCCATCCGCTCCTTTTTTTCCGGCGGACTAAGCCGCTGAAAAAAAGACAATTCAGTCATGCCAATCAGCTGAATGCGATCCGCTGGATAATAATCAAAAAAACCAGCAATTTCTAAACCTGGACGCGATAAATCGCTCATTTTTATGGGACGGTGGAGTCCTTCTTCTCCGCTTATTAATTCTAAATCAAACTTTTCTAAAATATCCACTGTACGCACTTTTACCATTTCGTGGTTCCCCCTCCTTCTTCACAAAAAACGAATTGTTATTTTGTTATTATTGTATCATGTTTTTAAGAAAACCGATTCTTTCCGTTTCGATTTTCACGATTTCACTGTATATAGAGAGTGAAAGGAGGATGGATGGAAGATGAAAATAGCTATTGATGCAGGACACGGATGGGATACGCCAGGCAAGAGAACACCAGACGGAATGCGGGAATATGAATTCAATCGGGAAACAGCACTGTTTTTGCGGGAATTCATAAACGCTGACACTTTATTTGTACATCATGACAGCCATGATATGCCACTTGTCAAACGGGTACAAAAAGCTAATCAAGCCAGAGCTGACCTGTATGTTTCGATTCATGCGAATGCCTATGGGGAAGGATGGACAAATGCTCATGGTATCGAAACATATGTGTACACATCTCGTCCTGCCGTTGCATTGAAAATGGCACAGTCTGTTCAAAACGAGCTCACAGCCGCTACGGGCAGACGGGATCGTGGTGTTAAAACAGCTAATTTTTATGTATTGCGTAAAACAAACATGCCTGCCATTTTAATTGAAGCCGGCTTTATGACAAATCGGGAAGAAGCCGCCTTGTTAAAAACCACTCAGTATCGTAAAACATGTGCCCTAGCCATCGCAGACGGGATTAAACGCGTCTTTTGTTAAGCATCGTTCTCGTTTCTTAATGCCTTTCCTTTTCTTCATTTAAACAAAAACATGAAAAATAAACGCGGAAGGCCTAAAGGCTTTCCGCGTTTATTTTTTTCGTAATATGGTCATTTGCAGAACGATATTTACGAGTGCCATAACAATTGCAATGATAATCGCGAGACCAAAACTTTCGATTTCAAAGGCATAGCCCATAATACCATCTGTCATTAATAAAGTTACCGCGTTAATAATGAACAAGAAAAGCCCGAGTGTTAGCATTGTAATCGGCAGTGTTAAAATAATGATAAACGGCCGTACAAGCAAGTTCAAAATGGACAGAACAAGACTTGCGATAACCGCGGATAAGAAACTGTCCACATATAGGCCCGGGAAATACCCGGAAAGCGCCACAAACAATACAGCATTAATGAGCACACTTATAAGCCAGCCCATGCAGAAAACTCCCTTATTTCTTAAAATTAAATACCTTCGCCAAATGACTGATCCGGATTAGCCGGCGGCGTTTGATGAAGCGAAGAGGTCCGCAGTGTGACAGAACCTGTTTTTGTTTCCGCATCAATGACAAGCTGAGGTCCGGCAAGCGGGTTTTCACTTTCAAACTTCAGTGACTTTTGAATACGTTCATCTTTCTCCGTCACATTCGCCATTCCGGTTTCCGGAAGCTGCAGGCGGCCAGCTGTCGTGCGAATCTCACCTTTTACTGCCAGCTCCTGCGGGACATACAATTCAATATTGCCTGTCATTGATTCTGTTTTAACGGCTTCTGCCTTGTCCGATTTTGTATCATATAAAATGTTTCCGTTAAATGATTTCAAATCGGCAAAGCGGAAGGTACCCACTGTATGGATGGCCCCATTAAACGAGTTCAACTCGGCACGTTCGCCTTCGCAGTCAACAATACGGATTGGCCCATTGCCTGTTTCCGCTTCAAGCGTCGTTATTTTGCTGTTTTTCAGTTCAATCTTGCCGTTCGCCGCGCGCACTTCAAGCATTTCAGCATCAATGTCCCGCATATCGAATGCACCATTAAACAATTTTATAGAAAGGTTACTTAACGTTTTCGCTGGAACGTACAACGTTACATCTGTTTTCATTAATTTTAAGCCAACAGAAAATGATAATTTATCTTCACGTGCATAAAAAGTGCTGTTCTTCAAAAATGATTCATGTGCTTCTTCCTGTGTGCTGGCACCATAGACTTTCACACGGCATTCTGCTTTCACACCGGGCCCTTCCCATGTACGAATCGTGACACCGCCATTTGCCGTTTCGATTTTCATGTGGCTCGGCGTTACACCTTCTTCATGAAACACATGGCTAAATTCAGTGCCTTTTCCAAGGAATGGTAATTCAATGTCTTTTAGACGCTGCATAGCTGATTGCATAAACTCAAACAATTTATCTTTTGACTGAGGAATCGTATCTGTATGCGGACGCTGCCCGGTAATTTTTTGACCGATTTTCTCTAACTCATCAAAAAAGCCACCGAGTCCTTTTGAGCTTTCAGTTGATTTTGATGTTGCACTTGTTGCTGTATTGCTTTTTTCCAGTGCTTCAATCAATTTTACTGCTTCATCTGCCGAAATAATGCCCGTTTCCAACATTTTCAAAATACGAATCTTTTCTTCACTCATAAATTGTGAAACCTCCATTGTTTTTGTCTATTACCCTCGTATACGCAAGTACCTATTGAAAAGTTTCACTTTATTTTGAATGTACAGTCATCCGTTCCCGATCACGTTCTAAAATTTTCTTCAAATAATAACCCGTATGCGATTCTTTTGTATCCGCAATTTCTTCCGGCGAACCGGACGCTACAATGGTTCCTCCTTTATCGCCGCCTTCAGGACCAAGATCGACTACGTAGTCCGCTGCTTTAATGATGTCAAGATTGTGCTCGATGACAAGAACAGTATCACCGTTTTCAACGAGCCGCTGTAATACATCCAGAAGCCTTGCAATATCATCTGTATGAAGGCCCGTCGTCGGCTCATCCAAAATATAAAAAGAGCGGCCATTTGAACGTCGATGCAGTTCAGATGCCAGCTTTACACGCTGGGCCTCCCCGCCGGAAAGGGTCGTTGCCGGCTGTCCGAGTGTTATGTAGCCGAGTCCAACATCCACAATCGTCTGCAGCTTTCGTTTAATTTTCGGGATATTTTCAAAATAGACAAGTGCATCGTCAACCGTCATTTCCAACACATCCGAAATATTTTTCCCTTTGTATTTTACTTCAAGTGTTTCTCGATTATACCGCTTGCCATGACATACTTCACATGGCACATATACGTCGGGCAAAAAATGCATTTCAATTTTGATAATCCCATCACCACGGCACGCTTCACAGCGCCCGCCTTTTACGTTAAAGCTGAAGCGGCCTTTTTTATAACCGCGCACTTTCGCTTCATTTGTTTGCGCAAATACATCTCGAATATCATCAAATACACCAGTGTACGTGGCTGGATTCGACCTTGGTGTCCGGCCAATTGGTGACTGATCAATGTCAATGACCTTTTCAAGCTGGTCCATCCCCTTCACTTCTTTATGTGCACCAGGACGGCTTTTTGCCCGATTCAGTTTTTGTGCAAGCGATTTGTACAAAATTTCATTGATAAGTGTGCTTTTTCCTGATCCGGATACGCCCGTTACGGCGATAAATAAGCCAAGCGGAAATTTCGCTTTAACGTTTTTCAAATTGTTTTCTTTCGCACCCGTTACTTCAATCCAGCGGCCATCCGGTTTGCGGCGCTCATCCGGAAGCGGAATAAACTTGTCACCGGATAAATACCGCCCGGTTAGCGACTTGTTATTTTTCATTACTTCTTCCGGCGTACCGGCTGCAATGACTTCACCGCCATGGATACCCGCACCCGGCCCAATGTCGATTAAATAATCAGCGGCCATCATTGTATCTTCATCATGCTCGACAACAATCAGCGTGTTGCCAATGTCACGCATGTTTTGCATCGTGCGAATTAAACGGTCATTATCACGCTGGTGGAGCCCAATGGACGGCTCATCGAGAATGTATAATACGCCTGTTAAGCGCGAACCAATTTGTGTCGCTAACCGAATGCGCTGTGCTTCACCACCTGATAATGTACCTGCAGCACGGCCTAATGTTAAATAATCCAGGCCCACATTATTTAAAAAGCCAAGCCTTTCACTAATTTCCTGTAAAACAAGCCGCGCAATCTGCATTTCTTTTTCCGTTAATTCAATGTCTTTAAAAAAGGCTTCTGTTTCTTGAATAGAAAAATCAGTCACTTCTGAAATTGTTAGTCCATTCATTTTCACCGCTAAACTTTCTCTTTTCAGACGCTGTCCTTTACATGTGGGGCATTTTGATTCACCCATGTATTTCTCCATTTGATCGCGTATATAATCAGAACTTGTTTCTTTATACCGACGCTCAACATTGTGCAGCACGCCTTCAAACATAATCTGGTTATCCCGAATCTGTCCGAAGTCATTTTCGTAACGGAAACGGATTTTATCTTTTCCTGAACCATTTAACAGCTTATCTACTTGATCGTCTGGCAGGTCTTTCACCGGCGTATCCATATTAATACCGTAATGTAGACAAACAGCTTTTAATAGCTGAGGATAATATTGGGAACTAACCGGTTCCCATGGAGCGATAGCATTTTCATTAAGCGACAGCTCCCGATTTGGTATAACGAGATCAACATCCACTTTTTTCTTCATACCTAGGCCGTCACATGATGGACAGGCACCGAACGGACTATTAAATGAGAACATACGTGGTTCAAGTTCACCGACTGAAAAACCGCAGTGCGGGCAGGCATGATGTTCACTAAACAGCAATTCTTCTTTTTCCATGACATCGATCACAACATTGCCTTCACCGAGGCGAAGTGCCGTTTCAAGGGAATCGGCGAGACGTGCCTGTATCCCTTCTTTCATGACAATCCGATCAATAATCACTTCAATGGAATGCTTTTTATTTTTCTCCAGTTCAATTTCTTCCTCTATATCATGCATGTTTCCATCAACGCGGACACGTACGTAACCTTGCCGTTTCACGTCTTCAAATACTTTCGCGTGTGTCCCTTTTCGTCCCGAAATAACCGGGGCCAGCACTTGTATTTTTGTCCGGTCTTCCAGTTCCATCAGACGGTCAACCATCTGGCCGATCGTCTGCGATGAAATTTCAATCCCATGAACGGGACAAAATGGACGGCCGATCCTTGCATACAATAGACGCAAATAATCATATATTTCTGTTACAGTCCCGACGGTCGAGCGCGGGTTGCGGCTCGTTGTCTTTTGATCAATGGAAATCGCCGGGGAGAGTCCTTCAATCGAATCAACATCCGGTTTATCCATCTGCCCTAAAAACTGACGGGCATAGGCAGACAGAGATTCTACATAGCGTCGCTGTCCTTCTGCATAAATCGTATCAAATGCAAGCGATGATTTCCCCGATCCGGATAGACCGGTTAATACGACAAGCTTGTCTCGAGGAATCGTAATATCGATGTTTTTCAAATTATGGGCGCGCGCCCCTTTTACTGCTATATGATCAATGGCCATCAACACTCACCTCTACTCTGATTTCAGTTCAAACAATGCATCACGAAGATCAGCAGCCCGTTCAAAATCAAGTGCTTTAGCTGCTTGCTTCATTTCTGTTTCAAGACTTATAATCAGCTTATTGCGCTCTTTTGCTGTCATTTTCTTCCCGGTTGTTTTCGATGTATACGTTCCATTGTCTTCAGCGACTTGTGTTACACGAATTCCATCACGAATATCTTTTTGAATCGTGGTCGGTGTTACACCATGCTTCACATTATATGCTTCTTGAATTTCACGTCGACGTTTCGTTTCATTTATTGCTTTTGTCATGGAGTCCGTGATTTTGTCGGCATACATAATGACATGCCCTTGTGAATTACGGGCAGCGCGACCCATCGTTTGAATAAGCGACCGCTCTGAGCGAAGGAATCCTTCTTTATCTGCATCTAAAATGGTCACGAGTGATACTTCCGGAATATCAAGTCCTTCTCTTAGCAAGTTAATCCCAACAAGTACATCATATTTTCCGAGACGCAAATCGCGAATAATTTCAATTCGTTCAAGCGTTTTCACTTCCGAATGTAAATATTGTACTTTTACGCCGACTTCTTTTAAATAATCGGTTAAATCTTCGGACATTTTTTTCGTTAAAGTGGTAACAAGCACACGTTCATTTTTCGCTACGCGGTCATTAATTTCGCCGAGTAAATCATCAATCTGCCCTTCAATTGGCCTAATTTCAATCGTTGGATCCAGCAGTCCAGTCGGTCTAATAATTTGCTCGGTCATGTTCGGTGTTTGTTCAAGTTCATACGGACCTGGCGTTGCCGATACGTATACAACTTGACGAATGTGTTCTTCAAATTCAGTAAATGTCAGCGGCCGGTTGTCTTTCGCAGAAGGCAGACGGAAACCGTGATCAACAAGTACCTGCTTCCGGGCCTGGTCACCATTAAACATCCCGCGCACTTGAGGCAATGTCACATGCGATTCATCAATGACCATTAAAAAGTCATCCGGAAAATAGTCAAGCAGCGTGTACGGCGTCGAACCAGGCGGACGAAGGGTTAAATGACGCGAATAGTTTTCAATCCCCGAGCAAAAGCCCATTTCCCGCATCATTTCGAGATCGTAACGCGTCCGCTGTTCAAGCCGCTGAGCTTCGAGTAATTTTCCCTCTGCACGCAGCTCTGTCAACCTTGTTTCCAGCTCTTCCTCAATACTTTCGATCGCCTTGTTCAGCTTTTCTTCACGAGTAACGAAGTGGGAAGCCGGAAAAATGAATACGTGATCACGTTCGCCCAATATTTCGCCTGTAAGCGGGTCTACTTCCCTTATACGGTCAATTTCGTCACCGAAAAACTCAATGCGGATACAATAGTTATCATGGGATGCTCGCAAAATTTCCACCACATCGCCACGCACACGGAACGTACCTCGCTTAAAATCAATATCATTTCTTTCATATTGGATGTCCACAAATCGTCTTAGCATTTCATTTCGGCCAATTTCCATGCCTTTGCGCAGTGATATCCCTAATTCACTATATTCTTCAGGAGAACCGAGACCGTAAATACACGAAACGGATGCAATAATGATCACATCTTTTCGTTCAAATAAAGACGATGTTGCAGAGTGACGCATTTCATTGATTTCATCATTCACGGTCGCATCTTTTTCAATAAACGTATCGGTGTGCGGCATATACGCTTCCGGCTGATAGTAATCATAAAAACTAACAAAGTATTCTACTGCATTATCCGGAAAAAACTCTTTAAACTCACTGTATAGCTGGCCAGCAAGTGTTTTATTATGGGCAATCACAAGTGTCGGCTTCTTTACCTCTTTAATCACATTAGAGATGGTAAAGGTTTTTCCTGTTCCTGTCGCACCAAGCAGGGTCTGATGTTTTTTTCCGCTCTCAATTCCGGCGACGAGTTCAGCAATCGCTGCCGGTTGATCACCTTCTGGTTTGTATTTTGATACTAAGTTAAATTCCCGCTCCACCCTAACAAGCCCCCCTTTGTTTCCTCTAACGCTCTTTACTCTATTGATACTTCCCATTTTAACATGAACGAAACAAAAAGCGCCAACAAATAGCGCACACTCGTTCGGATCTAGCGCTATTGCTCCATTCTTACTGAAAAGCTCTGTTAAACACTATGATTGATTGAACGATTTTTGGTTCATTTCGTCTAAAACGCGGTTCCGGGCATGCCTTTTCAGCCCAGGCTTGGAGGGTTGCTCCAGCTAAATGAGCCAAAAATCAACAACGTTTTATAACAGAGCCTAATAAAAAAAACACCAAAAAGTTTTTCGGTGTTAGTTTAATTTTAATTTCAACTGCTTCATCATTCGGTTGGACAGCCATAAACCAGCTGTCAGCGAAGCAGCATCAATAATAATAAGTTCCCATGTATGGGTATATCCTTTATAGGCAGATGCAGCAATAAGCGCGACCGTCAGCACAAGACCAACAAACTGATTGTATGTCACGCGTGAAAATAAGACCACAAGCAAAGCGGGCAACAGCAACGCCAAGATCATCTTATCGACCATCTGCTTCCTCCTAAAATTATTTTCTTTTATCATAGCTTATTTGGAAGAAAGTGAAAAGAGTAGATTACTCGTGACGTTGAATAATACGCTCCGTTAAATCGCGCAATTCACTATGCGGCATAAACTTCTCCGCAAGCATATCGGGCATGATATATTCAACGAAGTAATTTACACAATGCAGCTCTTTGAATTTTAAAATCGTATTTAGCGCTTCTTCATAAATTTCAAAAAAGAGCGGATCCGGGTTGCGCTTTAAAACTTCCCCGTATGCTTCGTAAAGCAGATCAATTTTATCGGCCACGGATAAAATACGCCCTTCAAGCGATCCATCTTTTCCTTCTTTCAATCGCCTCAAATACACTTCATGAAATTCTTTTGGAAATTCCTCCTCAATAAATTTACGTGACATTTGTTCTTCTACCTGTGAAAACAATTCCTTCAATTCAACAGTCGCATATTTGACTGGCGTTTTAATATCCCCTGTGAAAAGCTCTGCATAATCATGATTAAGCGCCTTTTCATAGAGCGACCGCCAATTAACTGTCTCACCAGCCAACTCCTCTACCGTCCCTAAAAATTGGGCGATTTTCGTCACTTTAAAGGAGTGGGCAGCAACTGTATGTGTCTGAAATTTAAATTTTCCCGGCAGCCGGTCTAAATGTTCAAGGTCTGACAAACTTTTAAAGTATGTATGTACACCCATGTCATTCGCTCCCTTTCCGTCTATTATGCCTATTGTACCGGCAAATGAACATAAAAAAAAGAAAATCTGCTTCGTTTGGCCGAAAACGAGCAGATTGCTTTTTTCAATAAGGCTCTGTTACAGAACATTGTTGATTTTTGGCTCATTTTGGCTCTAGCTTGATGAAATGAGCCAAAAATCGTTTGATAAACAATATTGTTTAACCTAGCCTTTTCAATAAAAAAAACGCCCAATAATAAGGGCGTCTACTCAATAAATAACGAATCATCCATATATTCTTTTTCTTCAGGCACAAAAATTAATCCAAGTTCATGATGGTCATTTGCATAAATGGACCCTTGTACAAAACGAAGCTGATTGTTCGTCCCGATCACTTCCATTTTGCAGTACGCTGCATTTTTTTGAAGTGCTGTATAAAATTCGGGTTCACTGCTAACTGGCACACCATTTACTTTCGTTATAATGTCCCCTATCTCAATCCCCATTTTTCGTGCAGGTGATGCAGGAAGAACACCAACAATAATGATGCCTTTCGATTGCGCCGTAAAGAAATAAGAACGACGTTTTTCATCATTGTAATGACGAAGCATAATCGCCAAACGGGCAAGGACCGCAAATAAAACAGCGACTGCAGATAATTGCCATATCCAGTAAGAGAAGAACGCAATGATGAGTGTAAGCACACCCGCTTTGATAATACTTTTCCCAGTTGATTTAACGGCAAGCGCTGGCAATGTACTTCTTACTATCATCGAAAACCCGATTAAAAAGGGGAACAAAACAAAACTATAGGAGACAGCACCTGTATCAATAACCGGCCACCATTCCGCAAATGAAGTAAGCGGTTTACTCGATGGAACCGGTAAAAAGACCGGGACGAGCCAGAGACGGCGTGCGAGATGTACAACCGTTAGTAAGCCCCGCTTATTTTTTTCAATACGCGGTGATGTGCCTTGGTGACCCCGCTTACGGATCAGCACGCCTTCTGCTATAACAAGAAGCCCGGTCACAATCGAAAACACAGACAAAATTGCTTGTACATTCAGATTTTCATACGGAATGAACGGGTAGTTAAACCATTCCGATAAAACGAATATGCCATATGCCGCCCCCATCGTCCATGCCGGTGACAAAAGAAAAAAGCCTGCGATACTGAAAATAATTAAAATCGCTGCTATAAAATTGAGCAGTCCCGCTGGCAATGCCAGTCCGGCCACGATCGTGATGACAGATAACAGAGCACCGATCGCAAGACTTGACGGCAAAATAAACCTGATTTCCTGATAGATATCATAGATGCGCGTGCTGAAATCTTTTCGTTCACGTGTCACGCGAAACATCCCGACGATAAATGCGAGAATGAATGAAAAATAAAAAATAGGATGTATAAATAATTTTAACGCTGCTGAAGCCAATTGCAAAAGCCAGTCTAAAACCATAAGTGTCCCTCCAAAACGTTGCATACAATTCTTCCCTTTATTGTAACAGAAAGCTTGGACGAACGTTAGCTGTCAAGACACTTTTTCGTCAAGCACGGGTTAGTGCATTCTCAAGCTGGGCGATAATATCCGCTGCTTCTTCAATACCGATCGAGATACGGACTGTCTTTTCTGATACACCCACTGCCTTCTTTTCTTCCGGTGACAAAGCACGATGGGATGTACCGAACGGCCATGAGACGGTCGTTTCCACTCCCGCAAGTGATGGAACAAGCTGAATCCAGCCTAGTGAACGAAAAAAAGCAGATTCATCGGTATCATCTGCAAGATGAATCGTGATAATCGCACCGTTTCCTTTGTCAGATACGGTCGTCGGATAAAATACTTTTTTTACTTTTGGATGTGAGACAAGCCAATCTGCTGCTTTTTGTGCATTCGCCGATTGTCTTTCCATCCGGAGGCCGAGTGTTTTCGCTCCGCGGCACGCAAGCCATGATTCGAATGGACTTAAATTTAACCCGATGTTCACAATGCGGCTGCGAGCCGATTCAACGTATTCTTCTTTTCCGCATAAAACGCCGGCCGATACATCGCTATGCCCGCCAATGTATTTCGTCGCTGAATGAACAACAAGGTCGGCACCAAGCGCATACGGCTGAACGAGATAAGGGGTGGCAAACGTATTATCAACGATCAAAACAAGTTGATGTTTTTTGGCAACCGCCGTCATTGCTTCCAAATTTTCAACACGTAAAAATGGATTAGTCACCGATTCTGTATATAAAAGAACCGTTTCCGGACGAATCGCCGCTTCCACCGCTTGTTGATCTTCAAAATCCACAAATGACGTCTCAATCCCCATTCGGGCTAGCTCTTCTTTTAACATATAAAAGGTGCCGCCATATACATCGTGCGCGGCGACAAGATGATCACCGCTTTTCGCCACGGCAAGCACAGCAGCCATAATAGCACCAAGACCAGAAGATGCAGCCACGCCTGCAGGCGCTCCTTCAAGACGGGCAGTGATATGTGCCAATTCATCCGCATTTGGATTGCCAACACGCGTGTATAAATAAGGGGAATCCCCACTGTAATAGCCTTCCATCTCTTCTAAACTATCGAATGAAAACACCGATGTTTGATATATAGGTGTTACTTTACTTCGAATCGATGATGGCAATTTTTTGCCATGTATGGCTTTCGTATTAAATGAATCCACATTTTTTCACTCCTTTTCCCTCTTCATTATATTCCTGAATTTGTACAAAAACAAATCCGCCTGTAATAGACGGATTACTCTTTTATTAACTCTTTCATCATCGGTTCATCCATCGGACCGACAATTTTTTGGTGGACGATGCCATCTTCATTTAACACATACGTTGTCGGAATCGTGTACACTTCAAATGTTTCAGCTACCTTCCCGTCTTCATCCCGTAAAATTGGGAACGTTAAACCATACTGATCAACGAATTCGCTGATTTTCTTATTGCTTTCTTCTAAATTAATCGCAAGTATTTCAATGTTTTCTGGCTTCTCTTCATAAAACGACTGCATGTGCGGCATTTCCGCTTTACACGGCGGGCACCATGTTGCCCAGAAATTTAAAAACACTTTTTTCCCTTCATAGTCAGACAGTTTTGCTTCTTTGCCCTCCATCGTTTTTACGGTAAAATCAGGTGCTTTCTCGCCTTGTGCAATACCTGTTACGTCGTCATTAACGACCATCCCAGTGTTTTCAATTTCGGTGACATCTTTCCGGTCACTGTACAAATTAAACCCAGCCATTCCGATTAAAAAGGCTAGTAAAAGGACGCCCAACCATTTTTTATTCATCTTTTCTTCCTCCAAATAATGAAATAAGCTGTGACGATTATGTATACGAGTGATGGCATCCCAATAAGACGGCCTTCTGCTGATAAAAAGAGCAGCTGCCAAAATAAGAGCAATGTGAGTGCACGCTCTAGTCCTTCTTTCGCCACAAAGAAAAAAAGGATGCTTCCTGCTGCCTGCACAATCGTCCAAACCGTCCATGTTTCAGCCAAGACGGATAAAGCAAGCGGATACAAGATAGTGATTGCTGCCCACATTCCTGCCGTTTTAAACGGAGGCATCTTTTTTATATATGTATATAAAAGGGCGACAGCTAGTCCCAGCCAAAATCCGTATATGCCCCCGTTAAAGTAGAGAATGGACATTGGTGCTTGTATGACGAGCGGGAATTGAAAAAGAATGATGCTGAATTTCCAAACCATTATAAATAAAAAAACAGTATTGCCAAAGCGGTCCGCAAACGATTTTCCATATTGGATACGCGCGTACAACCAAGCACCAAATAAAGCAATGATAACAGCCGGCTGTTGAACAGGCAGGGTGACATTCGCGATTTGAATAAATTCCATATCGTCTCCTTCTCCCTACTATATTATCATATGATCCATTTATGATCATTTCATATATTGACGGATGAAAAATAAAAAAAGCCGCTTACCTAGCGGCTTTCATGTGTTAGCTTCCCCAGCCAATGTACGCTGCGCCGACGATAATGAGCAAGATGAACAGAACAACGATTAATGCGAAGCCGCCGCCGAAATTATTTTCTTTTTGTCCACTCATGCCAATCCACCTCCCTGCTCTCTACTCTTACAGAATATGCAGGAAGAGAATCATCGGCAGGGCGGTCAGCCTATCCGGGTCGCCAATCCTTTATTTAAATCTTAATTTTTCAAATAGTGTAGTTTTCTTATCAATTGTCTTTTCAAAAGATTTTTCCGTCGGCTCCAATGGTTCAAATGAAAAGGGAATGCCAACCATTTTCGCCGTCAATTGATCATAAGAGACTAAATCTTTTTTTGACAGCTCTTTTAAAGATCGTTTTCCCATTGCTCTTAATGCCGTTTCTATTTCTTCGGTACAGGATGTTAAAAATTTTTCTGCTGCTTTTGCTCCTTCTTCAGGCTTAAATTGGTTCTTAAATTTCCCTTCATTCCACACAACTTGCGTAGGCGGTTCAAACGGCAATGCATTCAAGGTTTGGTCATGTGCGACAGTGAATAACATAACAGACCCTAAATAAACAGCATCAGCACCAAGCGCCAGTACTTTTAAAAAGTGGCCGGGATTAAAAAGCCCTCCCGAGACAATTAAACTTACTTGTTCCTTCATTTTTCTCTTTTCCAGATGATTAACGGCCCGGACAACCGCATGCAAGGTTGGTATGCCAAAGTCATCGGATAAAATGGGCGCTGCACCGAGTGTGGCCGCTTGTCCGCCATCAATCGCAATATAATCAACACCCATGCTTAATATGTGATCAATATCCTCTTCAATTTTACCGCCAGCTCCTATTTTCACACCAATCGGGACACCGCCTGATAGATTCCGCAGCTTTTCAACAAGTCCTTGCAAATCTTCTATTGTTTGATTTTCATAAAAATTTTCAAAAATGACGGCATCCTCATTTTCCTTCAGGCCCATCACTTCACGGGCACGGCCGGTTAAATTTTTAGGCGATATTTTCCCGCCCGTTCCAGCCAGCGCACCTTGTCCCAGTTTAATTTCAATCATGTCTGCCCGCTTAATAACGTCCTCTTCTTTTGCCCATTTTGTTTTTGAAAACTGTAAAATAAACTTATCTGCTGTCTCCAGCTCTTCTGGCATGACTCCCCCTTCACCAGAATTAATAGCGGTTCCCGTATTGCTCGCTGCTTTAGCCAGAGCCAGCCTTACTTCTTCACTAAGGGCGATCCCGTAAGCCATCCCGCTGATCATAAACGGAATCTTTATTTCCATTGGTTTTTTTGCTTTTGGGCCAATCGTTACCTTCGTATCTACATCTTCTTCACTATCTATTGGAAACGGTGTTGTCTGGGCAGGGATAAAGGTAATCGGATCAAAATGCGGCCATTTTTTGGAAGAGCCCATTGGACGGTGAAGGAGATCTCCTGTTTCTGCACGCAAGCTATTTTCAAGTACATTTTGAACGCCCATATGCCGCAGGCCCGGCATTAATTCCATAATATTTTCTTGATAGCTGTCCGTTAAAGCAATTTTCCCCATTTTTTTAACCATTCGTTTAACAACCCAGCGCCAGCCAAAAAGCATGAATATGAAAAGGAAAAATAGGATAGCAATCATTGCAAAAGCCACATAATTTAAGACATACAATCGATTCACCTCTCTGCTGTTTCAATAAATTAAACTGTTCACGATTCTCATTATTCCCCAAAAGAGAAAAATTATCGTATAGGATTCGATTGCAAAAAAAAAAGGGTTATCTCAACTATTTCTTTTGAGATAACCCTGTAAACATTTAAAAATTAATATATTGAGCTGGATCGATGGCATTTTCTTTGCCTAGTGTCCATGGACCTTTATGAATTTCAAAGTGAAGGTGCTGACCGAATGAACGACCGGTATTGCCCATGTAGCCGATAGTCTGGCCTTTTTGAACACTGCCGCCTTCGACAATACGTTCTGACATATGGCCATACACAGTGGTGTATACTTGACCGTTTATCGAATGCGAAATAAAGATAGCATTTCCATACGTATCGGAGTAATACGAACGGCTAACGACACCGTCTGCTGCCGCTACAATCGGGACACTTGCGCTGTTAGCAATGTCGACACCTTTATGATCGCCAAGGTCACGTGTGCCAAATCCAGATGTAAAGCTTCCCTGTGCCGGGCGCATAAACATGCCGCCAGACTGAACCGGGGCAGCGGTTGAACGCGCTGTTTCTGCTGTAGAAGGGGCAGAAGCTGCGGGCGTTTGAGCAACAGATCGAGCAGCTGCTTTTTGCGCTGTTTCTTTTGCTGCTCGTTGTTTCGCTTCTCTGGCAAGACGGTTTTGCTCAGCTACACGTCCTTGTTCTGCTTTGATCGCTGCTTGAATTGATGCTTCCTGTGATTCAAGCAATGACTGCTCTTCTTCAAGACTCAGTTTTGTATTATGTGCTTCATGTTCATCCGCCACAAGCCCTTTCATGACCTTGTTTTTCGCTGTGCGTTTTTCAGCAAGCTGGGCGTTCATCGCTTCCAGTTCTTTGAGCATCGTTTCTAAATTTACGAGTTGCTCTTTTACTTTGCGCTCATTTTCTTCAAGCTGTTTTTTATCTTTCTCCTGCTCTTCCAAAATTTCTTTATCTGCGTTTACCAACGTTGTGACAGCCGTAGCTCGGTTAATAAAGTCACTGAAGCTTTCTGCACCGAGCAAAACATCTATGTAACTGGCAGAACCGCCGCTTTGTTGAATAGCACGCGCACGGTCTTCTAGGACGATTGTCCGCTCAGCAATACGGATTTTCAACTCTTCAATTTCAGCTTGAAGGCGTTTGATTTCCGCTTTCGTTTTCGCTATTTCTGTTTCTTTCGCACGGATTTTCGATTCCGTTTCTGCTATCGCTTGATCCAGTTTACGAATTTCCGCTGTGACTTGATCTTGCTGCTGCTGCAGTTTTGAAATTTGTTGTTCTTTCTCTGTAATATCGCTTTGTAAACCGGATTTTTGCGACTGAATCTCCTGCTTGCGTTGTTCAAGATCAGAAAGATTCGCAGCAAAAGCCTCCCCTGTAAAACTAAATCCAATTGACGCCGCAATCATAAGCGTCATATAAGAACGTCTTTTCAACTTCTTTTCCCCTCTCATTCCTGTATCTACTACTCTCATACATTTAAAAATCGTCTAACTGAAATGAAACTGCCCCAGCTGCCGATAAAAATGGCAATGAGTAAGAGCAAACCTGTTACCGGCAGTACGAGCGGCAAGTAGCCGATGAATTCAATAAAGTGAGCAGACATACGGGCAGAAAGGGCCTGTTCTGCATAATAATAACCGATCGCAACGGACGCAATAGGAATGAGCGAACCGAGCAGACCAATCCATAACCCTTCCAATAAAAAGGGAAAGCGGATAAATCCATTCGTTGCCCCAACAAGTTTCATAATTTCAATCTCTTTTCGACGGGCAAAAATGGTTATTTTAATGGTATTGGAAATTAAAAACATTGCTGTGAACAATAATCCAACTACGAGTATAGCTCCTACGTTCCGGGCTGTTTTCATAAAATTGAACAAACTCTCTACTTTTTCTTCACCGTAAACAGCGGTTTCTGTGTATTCAAACTGTTCGATTTTCCGTGCCGCATCCGGTGTATCTTGCGGACGCGCTGTTTTCACAATAAAGACGTCGTAAAGCGGGTTGCTCTGTTCGAATAAAGAAAAATCACTGCCCATGTCTTTAATCATGTTTTGCAGTTCTTCTTCTTTTGAAGAATAGTCGATGCTTTCTACTTCTGGTATCGATTCTATTTGCCTGCGGAGCTGCTCTTTATCTGTTTCTTCAGCAAGTAGTTTAATATGAACGCGCACTTCTACATCATTTTCAATGTCTGTCGCAACTTTGTTTAAATTCAGCATGATCACAAGAAAAACACCGGTCAAAAGCAATGTCACGGTCACAGCTGATACTGAAGCAAATGTCATCCAGCCGTTACGGCGTAAACTTTTAAAGCTTTCTCTAAAATGGCGACGGACTGTTCTAGGCTTCATAACCGTAATCCCCCCGCTGTTCATCCCGGGCAATCCGTCCGTTTTCGATCGCAATAACACGCCGTCGAATGGTGTTGACAATTTCCTTATTATGCGTAGCCATTACAATCGTCGTCCCGCGTTCGTTAATCATTTCAAACAAGCTCATAATGTCCCACGATGTATCTGGATCAAGATTTCCGGTCGGTTCATCCGCAATTACGACTTTCGGATTGTTCACAATCGATCTCGCAATCGCGATCCGCTGCTGTTCCCCGCCTGATAATTCCGTCGGCAGCATGCGCGCTTTATGTTTCAATCCGACAAGATCAAGTACTTCCATTACCCGTTTGTAAATAACCGACGGCTCTTCTTCAATGACTTCAAGGGCAAATGCCACATTTTCATACACATTTAAGAGCGGCAGCAATTTGAAATCTTGAAAGACAACACCGACTTGACGGCGCAACATTGGAATGGACCGCTGTCTAAGTGCAGCCGTATTAATGCCGCCCACAATGACAGTGCCTTTTGACGGCTTTTCTTCACGATACATTAATTTAATAAAGGTCGATTTTCCGGCACCGCTCGGACCAACGATATACACAAACTCGCCTTGCCTAATCGTAACATCCACATTTGAGAGCGCCGTGACCCCGTTTGGATATTTTTTTGTCACATCTTGCATCTCAATCATTGGATCACCTTGTTTTTTTATTTAGCCGACATATTTACCCTGTTTTCGACTCCCAAAACATTATAGCATTCTTTCATTTGTCACATTAAAAAGAATATGTTACAGATTCATTTCAAACTGTAACAAATCCTTCCTTATTTCAACAAAAAAAACGCCCAGATGGACGTTTTCAAATAGGCTCTTCAGGATGATTACTTTGTTCCACCTGTAGTGCCGTATTTTCCTATTTCACATTGAAAATTTAGAACGTAATTCCGCTTTCGATGATCTCTGCTTTCACGTTAATGTTAACGTTCAGTTCCGGATAGGCTTTTTCCCATTTCAACTGTTTAAACCGCTTCGGATCCTTTGCATTTATACTAAGCCCGATGCCTAAGACATCCGATTCGGCTTCTTTTAGTTTATCCATCGTTTTTTCCATCGACTGTTTGATTTCATCAGTGATTTTTTTATTGAGTTTTTTCGTTGTCTTTTGTACCTCTAAATGACCCGGCGGATAGTCGGTCACCCGGTAACTAAATTCATATGATAAATCAACCGTTGCCGGTCCGTCCTTCGGTATGTGGAGGTTCATTTTCCGTTTCATTTTTTCAATCCGAAACGAAATACTCTGTTCTTTTTCCACCGGGAATGTCAGCGAAGCGTCTTGCCCCATTTCATCTTTCATTAAAAGCAATATGGTCGTTTCTGCTGGAGACAATTCACCGGTCACACGCTGATCATTAAAAAGGGCTGTTCCTTTTACTTCCGCCAGCTTCTTTTCTTCATTAAATGCGAGGAGCGGGGCCATCGCCGCTTCGCCGTCGTCTTCATCAAAAAGTGGCGAAGCAAATAACTGCAGATTCGTCTTTGGTACGATGGTCAAGCTTTCCGCACTTTCAATCAAGTTGTGATAATAGGTACTGTACAGCGGCTCTCCTTCTAGTTCATTTCTGAAAAAAGATTCTGCCTTCCCTTCTGTAATAATGATTTTGGCATTCAACGGGCTTGATGCATTCCGATAGAGAGCATCAAGCAGCGGATAAATATCATCATGCTGCACCGATTCTTTACTAATAAGTAAAACACGCATTTTTCCCATTTCCATCCTGTCACCGAGTTTACGATCGATTTCATGCGCACTCTCTCGAACTGTTTTTGCTGTCGCCGAAACTACTTGTTTTGTGGAGGCCGGCTTTTGCTCGCTGCCCGGTTCTGGAACGCTAACGGTAAACGTTATGTCTTCTTTTGACGGCGCATCGATGGCGGCTCCAAAGATAATGTTTGTCTCTTTTACTTGACGTTCATCCCAGCAGCCGGCCAGCAGCAGACAGGACAGCCCCAATCCAGCCCATTTTTTCACACTGACTCCTCCCTTTTTTTTCGGATCCATGCAACCATGAGCAGAATAATCGGGATGACAAAGAGAACAACTGGGGAGACGCTATTCAATTTATCCCCGATCTTCATGATCTTCAACCGATCTTCATTCGCAATCACCAGTGGAATCACGAGAACAGCCAACACATAGAGCGGTTTCCTGTGCTCTTTCGTCTTTAAAAAGTGCGTCAGTCCAATGGAGGCCACATACAAGTAACTGATAATCGATGTCAAAACAAACACAGCCCAGATCGTCAAAAAGAGTAAATCAATCCGTTCAATGATAATCAGTTCGACTTCTTTCAATATATAGAGAACCGGCTCCGGTACGACCTTTATTTCCTCTGGGCTGAATATAGCAGAAGCACAGAAAGCGAGTAATGCATAGATGATGGTGGTGACCGCATTTGCCCCGGCAACGGCTTTCCATTTCGCTGTTTTGGATCCTTCCGTAAAAGGGTATAAAAAAAGCAAAAGCTCAAATCCTGCAAACGAAGTAGCAGCTTGTGTAGTCAGGCCTCTCATCATGTCCCCCACTCCATTTGAACCAAATGGAAGCAAGTATCGCATCTCAAAGTGTGGAAGGAGCGGAAGGAGCACGAGTAAAATAAATACGAGTAAAAAAGAAGCCAAAACGTGAAATCGTGCAATGATCCTTATATTTTCTTTGGCAAGGTAAACTGATACCGCCACCATCAACACCGCAAAGACGACATGCGGTGTTCGTGGAAACGCCCAGTTGGATGATACAGCCAGAAATAAAGACAACTCATACCAAATCATCGCAAAAAAGAAAAGAATATACATCATCGTCAACAAGGTACCGATGATTCTTCCGACAAGAAGGGGTGCAAAATCAAATAATGTGAGGCCCGGAAAACGCGACGAAAGCAGCCAGATCACCGTAATACCTCCTTGTACGAAAAGACCAGCAAGCAAAATGGACATCCATGCATCTTTTCCCGCTTCCTCTTGAACGGTGTAAGGAAGGGATAAAAGGCTAATCCCTATTTGTGCTTGCAAGATAATACAAAACAGCTGAACAGGCGAAATCGTGGCGGGCGATTTCATTTTTCCACCCACTTTCTTGAACCGAACTCGGTGTTTCCTTTTATTGGAGGACTGTCCAACAGCCGTTTGGTCCTTTTCCAGGCAGGCTGTTTGAAAACATGAAAACATATCTTTTTTAGACGAAATAGCGCCAGTGGCGCAAAATAAGGCCTGCCGAGTGATTCAACTTGCTTTCTCATCGTCTTTTTCTTTTCCTGGTTTCATGATCTGCGGGACATTAGAACGTAATTCCGCTTTCGATGATCTCTGCTTTCACGTTAATGTTGACTTCCACTTCGGGATAGGCAGTTTCCCATTTTAATTGTTTAAACCGCTCCGGATCCTTTGCATTGATCCTCAGTCCGAGGCCTAGCACGTCGGATTCGGCTTCTTTGATTTTATCCATCGTTTTTTCCATCGACTGTTCGATTTCGCCGGAGATTGTTTTATTGATTTTTTTCACTGTCTTTTGTTCCTCTAAATGATCTGGCGGATAGTCGGTCACGCGGTAGCTAAATTCATACGATAAATCAACCGATGCCGGCCCGTCCTTCGGCACGTGGACGTTTATTTTCCGTTTCATTTTTTCAATCCGAAACGTAATACTCTGTTCTTTTTCCACCGGGAATGTGAGCGAGGCCACTTTCCCTATTTCATCTTTCATTAAAAGCAAGATGGTCGTTTCTGCTGTAGACAATTCACCGCTCATACGCTGACCATTAAAAAGGGCTGTTCCTTTTACTTCCGCCATCTTCTTTTCTTCGTTAAAAGTAAGCAGCGGGGCCATCGTATCTTCTTCGGCTTCATCAAAAAGCGGTGAAGCAAATCGCTGCAGATTCGTCTTTGGTACGATGGTCAAGCTTTCCGCACTTTCAATCAGGTTGTGATAATAGGTACTGTACAGCGGCGCTCCTTCTAGTTCCTTTCTGAAAAAAGACTCCGCCTTCCCTTCTGTAATGATAATATAGGCATTCAGCGGGCTTTCCGCATTCCGATAGAAGGCATCAAGCAGCCGATAAATGTCATCTTGCTGCACCGATTCTTTGCTAATAAGTACAACACGTATTTTTCCTATTTCCATCCCGTAACCTATGTTACGATCGATTTCACGCGCACCCTTTTGAACTGTTTTTCCCTTCGCCGATATCACTTGTACTGTAGAGGCCGGCGTTTGCTCGTTGCCGGGTTCTGGAACGTCAACGGTAAACGTGATGTCTTCTTTTGACGGCGCATCGATGGCGGCTCCGAAGATAATATTTCTCTCTTTTAACTGACGTTCATCCCAGCAGCCAGCCAGCAGCAGGCAGGACAGCCCTAATCCAACCCATTTTCTCACACCGACGCCTCCTTTTTTTTTCGGATCCACGCAACCATGAGCAGAATGATCGGGATGACAACGAAAAGAACGATATATGCGGTAGCGATTTTATCCCCGATCCTTGTAATCTCCAATCGATCTTCACTCGAAATCGCCAGTGGAATCACGAGAACGGCTAATACATAGAGCGGTTTCTTGTGCTCTTTCAACTTGAAGAGATGTGTCAGTCCGGTCGAGGCGATATACAAATAACTGATAAGCGTGGTAATCACCAACACGCCCCATATGGTTAAAAAGAGAAGATCAATCCGTTCAATGACAATCAGTTCCACTTCTTTCAATACATAGAGAACCGGTTCCGGCACGGTTTTTAGTTCTTTTGGACTGAATATAGCAGCAGCACAGAAAGCAAGTAAGGCATAGATGATGGTGGAGAGCGCATGTGCCCCGGCAACGGCTTTCCATTTCACTTTGCTGGATCCTTCTGTAAAAGGGAACAAAAAAAGCAAAAGCTCAAATCCGATAAATGAATTAACGGTTTTCTCCAGGCCCATCACAATGTCCTTCACTCCATTTGAACCAAACGGAAGCAAGTATTGTATGTCAAAGTGTGGAATGACCGGAAGGAGCACCAGTAAAACAAACACGAGTAAAAAAGAAGCCAGAACGTAAAATCGGGCAATGATCCTGATATTTTCTTTTGCGAGGTAAACCGATACGGCGAGCATCAATACTGCAATGACGATATGCGGTGTTCGCGGAAAGGCCCAGTTGGATGATATCGCCAAAAAAAGAGCCAGCTGCTGGGCCAAGATCACAAAAAAGAAAAGAACATATAGGCTCTTTATGACCGTACCGATTATTTTTCCAACAAGAAGCGGGACAAACTCATAGATGGTGAGCCCCGGAAAACGTGACGAAAGCAGCCACATGACCGCAATCATTCCTTGTATGAGAAGACCCGCAAGCAAAATAGAAAGCCATGCCTCTTTCCCCGCCTTTTCTTGCACGTCGTAAGGTAAGGATAAAAGGCCAATGCCTATTTGCGTCTGCAAGATGATACAAAACAACTGAACAGGCGAAATCGTAGCGGGCGATTTCACTTTTTCACCCACTCTCGTGAACCGAAATCGAGACCTTCTTTTACTGGAGCGCTGTCGAGCGGCCGTTTTTTCTTCTTCCAGGCAGGCTGTTTAATAAACGTATCCCTCAGCATATCTTTTAAATTAAAAGGAGCCATTGGTGCAAAATAAGGTTTGCCGAGTGATTCAAGTTTACATAAGTGCATCACAAGGAGCACGATGCCAAACATCAGTCCGTAAAAGCCAAGTAAAGAAGCCAAGATCATTAAGGGGAAACGAATAAGCCGGGTCGCTGTACTCATTTCCGATGATGGCGCGACAAAAGATGAAATCGCCGTGAGCGCTACGACAATCACAGTCGTACGCGAGGCAAACCCGGCGCCGACAATGGCTTCACTGATAATGATACCGCCCACAATCCCGATGGTCTGTCCGATTGGGGTTGGAAGCCTCACACCGGCTTCCCGGATAATTTCAATGGCTACTTCCATTGCCAGTACTTCAATGATCGGCGGAAACGGAATGGTCTGAACGCCCCCTTTCATCGTTAAGATCAGATCGGCTGGCAGCACTTCAAAGTGAAAGCCAACGATGGCGATATAAAAACCGGGCAGCAGGATCGCGATTAAAAAGGACCAAAACCGGAGCAGCCGGTAAAAAGAGCCTGGTAACGTGCGGGCATTGTAATCATCTGGAGACTGATACAGAGCAAAAAAAGTGACTGGCATGATAAGACCTGTCGGGCTCCCGTCTCCAAATAACAAAATTCTGCCCTCCATTATATTGGCCATCGCCCGGTCCGGACGTTCTGTATTCAAAAATTGCGGAAAGGGAGAAATCGTTGAATCTTCGACCATGTCTTCTAGAAACCCGGGGGTAAAGAGTTCGTCCGTGTCAATGCTGTCTACACGCCGCTTAACTTCCTTGACCAGCTCCGGATTCGCGATTTCTTTTTCGTAAATAATGGCCACACGCGTATTGGTTTTTTTCCCGACTTGTACATATTCAATCATGAGTCCCGGACTTTTAATCCGCTCTCTTATTAAGGATATATTCGTGTTTAAATTTTCAACGAAGCCATCGTGGGCCCCGCGGATCACTTTTTCATTCGCTGGCTCTGTAATAGCGCGTAAAAGAAAGGTTTCCACACCACACGCGATGCATACCGAACGTCCTTCAAAGAAAAGAAGCACTTTTCCCTGCAATAACGCGGCGATGGCTTCATCTGGATTTGCTTTTTCCTCCCGTTCCAGCACCGTCAGCGAATCTTCCGCATTTGGCATAGAGGTTTCCGAAAGGGGTCGGAGAATAGCTTCCTCGATCCGTAGAGAACTCACAATATTTTCTAAATACAAAAGCCGGCCTTCCACTTTTTCATATAAAAAGGTTCGCTCTTTTAAATCGGCCGGCCGGCCGAGCAAATCCTGAAGATGCTTTGTGTTTTCAGCCGCAGAAAGAGAAAATGGACTACTATCATTGCTTTGTTGCTTCGTGTTCTCCGACTTTGCAAAAGCAAACGGATCGTCTTTACCGCTTTGCCAAATTGCCATATAAACTACACCTCCCCTTTCCATAGGGTGGCAAAGGTGCCGGTTTTTATACATAAAAAAAAGGGGTTATCCCAATCGCATGACGATTAAGATAAACCCTTTTTTTCTATTATTTTTTCTCTGCGAGCCATGCGGCAACTGCTTCCGCATTTTCGCCTTCCACGACATTTGCTGGCATTTGGCCTTTACCATTATGGATAATGTCTAAAATTTCATCTTTGCTGTAATTTGCACCCGCTTTGTCAAGCGCCGGTCCAAATCCGCCTTCAAGATTACCGCCATGACAGCTTAGGCAGCTTTGCTTGTACACTTCTTCACCGGCTGCTGCTGTCGTTGCGTCATCGGCACCTTCTTCCGGTGTCGCTTCATCAACAGCGTCTTCTGTGCCTTGCTCCGCTTCATCAACGGCCTCTTCTGTGTTTTGCTGTGCTTCATCCACAGCCTCTTCCGTGTTTTGTTCTGCCTCATCAACCGCATTTTCTGCGTCTTGTGCTGCGTCATCTCCGCCGCCACATGCTGCAAGTGCTACGGATGAACCGAGAATAAGCGCAAGCAATGATTTTTTCAATTCCATTCTAAAAAGCCCCCTCTTCGAAAATGGTTTTTTTCGTGCCTTCATTAGTATACCAATTTCACCAGATTTAAAACATTTGGTAAAATGGCAAAACTGGCACGATTTCACTTTTCCCTCTTTTCAAAAAAAAAAACCATTATGGAAACAAGTACTGCCTCCTATAGCAGCACTTGGATTTTTTTAGATACGAGAACGAAGATATGCGTTGATGAAGCTATCAAGATCGCCGTCCATCACCGCTTGAATGTTCCCTGTTTCTTCACTTGTACGATGGTCTTTTACCATTGAATAAGGGTGGAAGACGTACGAACGAATCTGACTCCCCCATCCAATTTCTTTTTGTTCACCGCGAATTTCTAGCATTTCCGCTGCCTGCTCATCCAGTCTGCGCTGATACAATTTTGCTTTCAGCATGTTCATCGCACGGTCCCGGTTTTTAATTTGTGAACGTTCCGTTTGACACGTCACAACAACGTTTGTAGGAAGATGGGTAATCCGAACAGCAGAATCTGTTGTATTGATATGCTGACCGCCGGCACCGCTCGCACGGTACGTATCGATTTTTAAATCTTCTGTCCGAATCTCGATTTCAATTTCATCGTTAAATTCCGGCACGACTTCACATGATGAAAAAGAGGTGTGACGCCGGCCTGATGAATCAAATGGTGAAATACGGACGAGGCGATGCACCCCTTTTTCTGCTTTTAAATAGCCATACGCATTATGACCTTTTATAAGCAGCGTCACACTTTTAACACCCGCTTCATCCCCTGGCAAATAATCAAGCGTTTCAACTTTAAATCCGCGTTTTTCCGCCCAGCGTGTATACATGCGCAGTAACATAGACGCCCAATCCTGCGACTCCGTGCCGCCTGCGCCTGAATGAAGCTCCAAGATCGCATTGTTTTTATCATGCGGTTCGCTGAGAAGGATCTGAAGTTCATAATCCGCGAGACGCTTCATAAACTCCTTCATTTCACTGGAAAGTTCCTTGTGCAAGTCTTCATCGTTTTCTTCTTTTAATAACTCATGGGTCATTTCAAGATTTTCATGTGTTTCGACCATATCTTTGTATTCCACTACGAGTTCTTTCAATCCGTTTAATTCATTAATAACGGTTTGAGCGCTTTGCTGATCATTCCAAAATTCCGGATCTGTCATCCGCTCTTCTAATTCCGCCATTCTTGCCTCTTTGTTTTCTAAGTCAAAGAGACCCCCTAAAGTCCGCCAATTTTCCAGCTGAATTGTCTAGCTCATTACGAATTTCAAATAATTCCATACGATACACCTCTGTTAATTTTTAGTTTGATTAGCGCGTGCATGCACCATCATTTCATGCGAATCCAACCCGCTATATGCGGATAGGCGGATTATTCTTGCAGCCCGTGACAGTTTTTATATTTCTTGCCGCTTCCGCATGGGCATGGTTCGTTTCGGCCAATTTCCGGTGCTTTCCGAAGTGGCGTTTTCTTTTTTGCGCCCTCATCCTCTTTCGGATTAACCGCTTGGCCTTTCACCACTTCTTGACGTTCAAGGTTGCTGCGGATTTCCGCTTTCATGACGTATTTCGACGCTTCTGCGTTGATTGCTTCAATCATCGCTTCAAACATGGCAAAGCCTTCATTTTGATATTCACGGAGCGGATCGATTTGTCCGTAAGCCCGCAAATGAATCCCTTGACGAAGCTGATCCATTGCATCGATATGATTAATCCATTTAGAGTCAACGGCACGAAGAAGAACGACTTTTTCAAACTCACGCATTTGCTCAAAACCAAGCTGCTCTTCACGCGCATTGTAACGTGCGGCAACTTTATCCCAGATAATCCCGCTGATTGCATCTAAATCTTTGCCTCGTAATTCTTCTTCTGTAAGGGCCTCTTCTTCAAGCAAATTCGCATTTATCGTATCTGTAATGCCTGATACATCAAATGGTTCTGCCTCATCCCCATCGTTCGCATGCACAGCAATCGTTGAAGCGATTTCTTTTCTAACCATTTCTTCCATAATCGTGCGCAAGTTTTCTGAATCTAATACTTCATCGCGCTGTTTGTAAATGATTTCGCGTTGCTGACGAAGCACATCATCGTATTCAAGAAGACGTTTCCGTGCATCAAAGTTGTTGCCTTCCACACGTTTTTGAGCAGATTCAACTGCGCGTGACACCATTTTACTTTGAATTGGCTGTGAATCATCCATGCCCAGCTTTTCCATCATCGTCTTCATATTGTCCGAACCGAAGCGGCGCATTAATTCATCTTCCATCGATAAATAAAATTGTGTCACACCCGGGTCTCCTTGACGACCTGAACGTCCGCGCAGCTGATTATCAATCCGGCGGGATTCATGGCGTTCTGTGCCAATAACGGCAAGACCTCCGAGCTCTTTTACACCTTCGCCCAGCTTAATATCCGTCCCCCGTCCAGCCATATTCGTTGCAATTGTCACCGCTCCGGGCTGACCGGCATTTAAAATAATTTCCGCTTCACTTTCATGGTTTTTGGCATTCAATACATTATGCGGAACACCTTTTTTCTTCAAATGAGCGGAAATTAGTTCAGACGTTTCAATGGCTACCGTTCCGACAAGAACAGGCTGTTTTAATTGATAGCGTTCATAAATATCTTCTACAACCGCCATAAATTTTCCGTTCATCGACGCGTATATTAAATCTGCGCGGTCATCACGGAGAATGTCACGGTTCGTCGGAATGGCCACAACACGCATGTTATATATATTGCGGAACTCTTCTTCTTCCGTTTTCGCCGTCCCTGTCATACCGGATAGCTTTTCATACATACGGAAATAGTTTTGGAACGTAATCGTCGCCATCGTCATGCTTTCATTTTGAATGTTGACGCCTTCCTTTGCCTCAATCGCCTGATGAAGCCCGTCGGAATAACGCCGTCCTTTCATTAAACGGCCGGTGAATTGGTCTACAATGACGACCTCGTCATCCTGCACAACGTAATCAACATCGCGGTGCATCGTCACACGTGCTTTTAACGCTTGCACAATATGATGATTCAGCCCAACATGCTTTAAATCAAATAAGTTTTCAATGCCAAATGCTTTCTCCGCTTTCGTCATCCCATCTTCTGTTAAAAGAACACTTTTCGTTTTAATATCAACTGTAAAATCTTCGTCTTCTTTCAACGTGCGAACGAATGAAAAAGCGTGGATGTACAGCTGTGCTGACTTTGCGGCCTGGCCGGAAATGATAAGAGGAGTCCGCGCCTCATCAATGAGAATAGAGTCCACTTCATCAATAACGGAAAAGTGAAGCGGCCGCTGCACTTTATGTTCCTTGTACAGCACCATATTGTCACGCAAATAATCGAAACCGAACTCATTGTTCGTTCCGTACGTAATATCTGTCGCGTACGCTTCTTTTTTCTGCTCTTTTGACAAGCTATTTAAGTTCAATCCAACCGTTAAGCCAAGAAATTCATACAGATGCCCCATCTCTTCTGCATCGCGGGACGCCAAGTATTCATTGACTGTAATAACATGAACCCCTTTACCGGAAAGCGCATTTAAATACACCGGCATCGTTGCCGTCAGCGTCTTCCCTTCCCCCGTTTTCATCTCAGAAATGTTGCCTTCATGAAGAGCGATCCCCCCCATTAACTGCACCTTGTATGGATAAAGTCCCAGTACACGCTTCGCTGCTTCCCGCACAACAGCAAAAGCTTCTGACAGCATAGCGTCGAGTGACTCGCCTTTTTGGTAACGTTCTTTAAATTCAGCTGTTTTTGCTTTTAGCTCAATATCCGAAAGCGCCGCCATCTTATCAGCAAGCGCTTCTACTTTGTCTGCCATTTTTTCAAGTTTTTTGACTTCTTTTTTATTCGCATCAAATACTTTTTCTAATAAACCCATTTATAAACGCTCCTTTTCAGGTTCAACAGGGTAAAACCTTTACAATTTTCCTATTTAATATTACCACTTCTAAAAGGATGCGTACACTTATATGGTCTACTGCTGCCCCGCCTGCTCTACTTCTGCCGCAGGTTTTAGCTTTTCTTCAAGTACAGCTTCCATTTCTTTCAACCGTTTTGATAGGGTCGAAACAGAAATCGAATATCGGCCGGCAATGGCTGCTTTCGATTCTTCCTTATCCACAATACCATGCGATTGCATCAGTGAGAGAAGAGCGGCTGTAAA
This sequence comes from Domibacillus sp. F004, assembly GCF_057814295.1. Lineage (NCBI taxonomy): Bacteria > Bacillati > Bacillota > Bacilli > Caryophanales > Bacillaceae > Domibacillus > Domibacillus sp. F004. Next base: position 288,539 of record NZ_JBVATB010000002.1, on the reverse strand, counting down.
GACTTCCGGTTTGCGGACAGTTGGATCTTCTTGGCTGCAGTAATAATTCCAAAGCAATACCGCCGTTTGCACAATCGGCTGCTCAATTTTTTCTTGTTCAAACGATTCGGCAATATGGTCCGCAGTCGCACGATGAGCGTCTTTCAGCCACGTTAATGCCTCTATATCCACTGCATTTTGCTGTTCTTCATATATAGTGAATAGGCGATCCATTACCACCATGAACATGTTTGTAAAGAACGACTGTGTATCCTCATACGGAGAAGCTTCGTACAATTCTCGAACAGCTTTCGTCATCGCATCGACACGCGCAGGCTCAAAATGAAAATCAGTCATAAAAAACGTATAGTCCGATTCATGCGGCAAAAGCGCACCGGTCACAAAGGCTCCTTCAAGTGATACACTTTTAAGCGCCCGAATGGTATACATATCATCCGTTAATAGATCGCGAACATGATACACTTTGCCTTCACTTGATTCAATCACACCAGTCATAAACCGGTAATCCGTCCACGATGCCACAATTTCCGCTGTCCGCTTCCGTGTAATAGACGGAACGCGGCGCTTCACAAACTCCGTTAAAATGGTTTCATTCCCTTTCAATACCTGTGTTAAAATAGCCCAAATTTCAAAGGTTACGAGAAACACCTGCTCATTTTTACGCAGTGTCTCAGATTCTTCTAGAAGCGGCTGGAATTGTTTTTTGAGCACCGCGGAATGTTTTTCCATCGCATAATCGATCAGTTCACGCTGTATATCGCTGCACTCTTCTACTAATACACTCAGGATCGCAGCCCCTTCTATTTTCCCACAGCATTTTTTATATTTCTTTCCGCTGCCACATAGGCATAGATCATTTCGTCCAATTGACATTCATCATTTCCCCCTCTTGCAAAATCACGAAACTAATCATACCACGAATGGCCTCTATAAAAAAGAAGTCCGCTATAGCGGACTTCCCTGACTTCTTTTCCTTAAGTTGTTTCGATTAAACCGTATTTGCCATCTTTTCGCTTGTATACGATGTTGGTACTATCAGATTGAGCATCTGTATAAATAAAGAAATTGTGGCCGAGTAAGTTCATTTGCAATACAGCTTCTTCCTCATCCATCGGTTTTAGTTCAAATTGTTTTGTGCGGACAACTTGAAGATCATCATCCTGCTCCTCGGCAGACGCATTGTCTGAAAGGATAGCAAAGTAATCTTGCGGCTCGCCTTTTTCACGGAATTTACGGTTTACTTTCGTTTTATGTTTGCGGATTTGACGCTCCAGTTTATCTATAATCAAATCAACCGCTGCATATAAGTCTGGATTGCGTTCTTCAGCGCGAAGAACAAGCTCTTTCATTGGAATTGTTACTTCCACTTTTGCATTTTTATCATTATATAATTTTAAATTCACATGCACATTCGCATTAGGAGTTTCGGTGAAATAACGCTCCAGCTTGCTGATTTTCTTTTCTACGTGCTCTCGGATTGCCGGAGTCACTTCAATATTTTCACCGCGAATGTTATAGTTCTTCATACAGAACTCCTCCTTCAACTAATTGCTGTCTTGCTATACTCTTACTATTCTTTATATACCCTTTATAATCCTTCCTAATCCTTAAATTAATTTGTCGAATTTTCAAACTATTTTATTGTGGCTTTCGGCTGTCTTGCCATGCTCCATATAAAGACGACACCATTCTTTCTGCTTCATCAATAAGCACCACATCACTCTTTACATTCGCCTCCACCAGCATCGAATTGATATGCCGATAGACAACCGATACAGACCTCCCTTCTTCTGTCTTTTCATTTAAAAAGGGAACGATCTCTAATAGGCATTGCTGTGCCCGCTTCAAATGCAAATTTTGTTCGAAACGGTTCGAATCTTCTATTGAAGCTTTCGCTTTTTTCATACACGTTATGCCTTCCTTTAAAAGGAGAGAAGCCATTTCAGCCGGTGAAGCTGTCGCAATAGTGTTTTGAATATACATATCCCTTGCCCGTTTTCTATTCAACTTACTCACATCCCGCTTATATTTTTTAGAATGCTGTTAATAATTCTATCTTTTGACCGATATACAATGTAATGAATATCCTAATAAATAGAGGGTGAATATAAACATGAGATTGCAGAGTTTTACCTACTCCATGTCACGTTATGAAAAAAATAATCTTCAAGCGAAGAAATCAATGGAAAAAATCTCAAGCGGTTCCCAGATTAGCAAAGCCAGCCAAAATCCGACGGGTGTCGCCATCTCTGAAACGATTAAAGCGCAAGTACGCGGCCTTGAACGAGGACAGCGCAATATGCAAGATGGACTATCGCTCCTTAGTGCTGCTGATGAAGGTTTGAATCATGTGACAAAACAGCTTCATCGGGGATATGAGCTAGCTGTCCTGAGTTCGAATGACACGCTGAACGATGAAGATCGAAAAGCTGCTCAGATGGAGCTTGATCAAATTCTCGATACGATTGATGATACAGCCAATCAACTGGAATTTAATACGATTAATTTGTTTGGCAGCGATAAGAAAATTCAAATTGCCGGCGGTTCTTCCGGTGTAACGATGGAAATTGAACTTCAGAAAACAAATACGGAAACACTTGGATTAAAAAATGCCAAACTGGACCCTGTTGAGGAAGCGCGTAAACTATTCCCCAAAATCCAAAATGCTGTCACACAGGTCACCGGTCAATTGACAAAAGTCGGCAGCTACTACGAAGCCATTGAACATGAGCTAACAAATGCTAATGTACTTGAAGATAATTTGAAAAAGGGATTATCTTTAATGAGTGATACGGATGTATCAAAAGAAGTGATTCAACTCGCTGTTTCAAGTATTCGTCAGCAAGCGGATCAGATTTTAATCGGCGACACGAGCGAGATCGCGAAAGGTGTTCTTGCTATTTTTAAATGATCAGAAAAATCCGGGCTTATGCAGCACCGGATTTTTAATTGCGCTTATCGTAAAAAACACCATCTGTTTGCAGTGACTCATACGGATTTGAGTATTTACTCATCGACTGCTTTTTCATACTGACTTCTTTTAGATCCTCTTTCACCGCATGATTCAATCGGTTCAGCCGTGCTTCAATCTCTTTATTCATCTGTATAATTTCACGCCCGAGTACCTGCTCTTCTGCTGTAAACGGCGGTTTAATGGAAGGCAAGATGGCCGCCCGCTGATCAAGCAGCCCTTCTGTCTCTTCAATTTGACTGTCACGGTTACTTTCAACCACTTCCAATAAATCAAGAAGCCGCTTGGTCATTTTATGACAGTCTTGAACCGGCGTCATTACACACGTCCGCCCGCACCAACTTGCTGAATGCGGCGGTTTTCTTGAATGACTTGCTTCCATGTATCGCGAAACTCCGTCACAAATCCTTCCACTTCTTTCAAAATAGCCGGATCATTTTGAACGTTCGCTTCAATAAGGCGTGTATATAAATATTCGTAAAGCGCGAGCATATTTTTCGCTACCTCTGTATCCGTTTTGAGCGTAATGCTCAGTTCGCGCACAATGGCCTGTGCTTTTTGAATGTTCACGTTTTTTTGTTCAATATTCTTGTCCGCCATCGCCCGTTCGGCAAGGCGGATAAATTTAATACAGCCATTATAAAGCATTAATGTGAGTTCACCCGGAGAAGCTGTCGTAACCGAGTTATTTGCATATGCCTGTTGTGGGTTCATCGCCAATTGTAACGACTCCTTTTATCTGAATAATTACATACTAAATTGTTGCATTAAATAGTTTGATTGTGAGTTTGCTTGTTGAATGGCTTTTTCCATTGCCGTAAATTGTCTCCAATACCGATCTTCTACTTGAATCAAACGGCTCTCAAACCGTGTAATACTGCTGTCGATGTTTGACAGCTGACGGCCAAGCGCAAACTGCTGATTCGTCGAGAATGAATTTCCCGCACGCTCTTTCAGTTTATCCATCGTGGCATTCACCGTATCATACAGCCTGTGCACAATCCCTTTTTCCGAAGCAGCCGATGAATCACCGCCGCCGCGAAACAATGATTCAACTGCATCTGGATTGTTATTAATCGCTTCTTTCAACTTTGCTTCATTAATTTCCAGTTTCCCGCCCTCAAGGTAGTTTGCTGTTGTTGCAATGCCGATCGACGCTAACTGCTTGAACATCGGGTCGATCAGGTCATTTGAAACAGGCTGTGAGAAATTGCTGCGCATATTCGAAAGCACGCCGGTCAATATTGAATCACGGCGAAGCAAACCGCTCTTCGCTTTCTCTTCCCACTGCTCCTGCTGCTTATCACTTAACTGCTCACGCTGCTCATCTGTCAGCGGCGTGTATGAACGATACTTTTCTTCAGACGTTTTGGAGCTGATCGCACCAATCAGCGTATTGTATTTATCAACGAATGACTTAATATTGTCATAGACCGCGTTGCCATCGTTGTTGATAGATAAGTTAGCCGAAACTCCATCAGTGAATTCTTTTTTTAATGTAATCGTGACACCGTTCATGTCGAACGTGTTCGTTGAACGATTTGTTTCAAGACCGTTGATCGTAAATACTGCATTTGCTCCTGCTGTAACAATACTCGGAGTGGCTGTTTTATCCAGCTTCAATGCTGATGTAATAAAAGATTCAGCTCTAGCTGTATTAATCGCGTCAGTTTCAGCCGGAGTAGGGTTATCAGGATCGATAACAGTAGCAATAGCAGCATCAATAGCAGCACTGCTTATAGTGATATTACCGGCACCGTTATTAAAATCACCTGTCTCTTTTTGCATTAACGAAATTTTATTCGTTACCGTATCATAAAACATTGATACGCCTGCATTAGAACTGTTTACTTTATTGACTACTTGGTTCAATGTCTCTGTAGAACTGATAAGGAATTTTTCTTTCACATCGCCTTTTGAGGATTTAGCTGTAATTGAAAAATCAGCATACTTTTCACCATTTTGAGCGACTGAAATGTAATCAACTTTCACCGTAGAATTTGGTTCAATTGTATGACTAAATGTTATATTCCCATCTTTGTCAATTTTCGCTTGATTTTTAGTTGAATCAAACGTATCTCCAAGCCCCACCATTTGATAAGAAACACCATTTACTTTTACCGACATTTTAGCAAACTCGGCTTCTTGAACCGTCCCAGCATCTACTCCTAAACTTAGCGGGTCCGTTCCCTTTTGGGTTAATGTTTTACTGCCAACAGCACCACCTAACCATTTCGTAAAATCTGGCATTTGAGCCGCAAGTTCTTTCGTTCCATCGACACTACCAATCGAGTTTGTCACCCAGTTTTCCGCTTTTGCAAGAGCTTTTACTTCTGAAATCGAATAAGACGCCTGCGATGCTGCACTTGTAGCTGTCGCGCTCACTTTCGTTTCATCTGATGATGTAGTCGTACGCGCTCGATATTTTGTTGTGAGTTTCATCTGTGTCAGTTCTGTCCGAAAATCAAGCAAAAGTGTATTCATCGAGCGGTAGTCATCACGCTGCCATTCGAGCACTTGTTTCTTCTGTTTTAATTTATCAAGCGGCATCCGTTCCGCTGTCATTAAGTTTTTAACAATGGAATCTATGTCCATCCCGCTTGCCAATCCACCAACACGCATAACCATTCGAATCGCCCTCTCCTTATACCTTTTTGTCGACAAGCAGTCCGATAAACTCCGTCATCGCCGCATACATATCGAGCATCTTTTTCGGTGGGATTTCCCGAACAACTTCCTTGGACATATCATCCACAACCACAACATAATATTCTTTTAAATCATCATGATATTCAAATTGAACATGCGTCCGCGTCGGCTGCAAAAACGTGTTAACTTGCTCCGCAAACTTTGCAAACTCTTCTTCTCTTATCGGAACAGGCTGCTCCACTACGTTTTCTGCCCCTTGCTGCATTGGCACGTCCGGTTTTGTTTCTTTCGCCTGACTCACGTTCATGACCGTCTGCGAAACACCGTCTCCCGTTCGTTCAATCATCCTTTTTCACCCCTGCCGTACATTCTTCTCCTTTTTATATCGACATATCTCTTCATTTCTTTATAGGAAATTATGACTTAATCTGATTTTACACAGTACTAACACTGTGTTTATACTAGTGCTAAATAAAAGAACTAGGCTAAAAAGAAAAATTGAATCTGCAGTAAAATAGCGAACAAGTCCCTTTTCCAGGATCCTGGAAAAGGGGCTTTCTTCTATTTTTGACCGTTTACGCCTTATTCGTGACCACTTTTATAAAAAAAAAGTCTTACTCTTTTTTAAGAGTAAGACTTATTCTGCTTCCAGATAGAATAGTTTAAGCCGAGCGCAAACATGACCCAGGCAATATAAGGCATCATTAAATGACCCGCGAGCTGATCAACTTGATAAAATTCATATGTTGTCCATGTGATGACCCCTAGCATTGCCGCCATTTCGATAAACGCAGTCCCCCGCAGTCCCCATTTAAAAAACAAAAATGACCATAAAAAATTAAAACCGAGTTGAATGTCGTATGGAATGAGCATTTTTTCCTTTTCTGCTTTATTCTTTGCTTTTGCTAAAACTCGGTACTCGGCAATACCCATCGTTTTATAAAGGCCCGTCCACACGAGAGGAAATACCCAACCTGGAGGTGAAAAGGATGGTTTCTTCAATTTCCGATACTTTTCACGTGTATGTTGATTGGCGATTGCTCCAATAATGGAACCGCCAACAACCGGTACTAAAACGCTTATCATCAGCTTTTTCATATTGACCGTACCGTTTACTTTTACGATTTCCACATGTATAACCTCCCTCAATGCACCCTACTGTTTATTTTGCCTTATTCCGTCGTTTTCAAACAAGAATAGACACAGCTTCATAGCTGTGCCAAACATATTTCTTTATGGTTACACTTCTCACAACGCTGCTCGTATTTCGTCCGGGGAAAGTCGTCAAGGTCGACCGGTTCGTTCGAAATGATATCGAGCTGGTAGCGGTGCATCACGTGGACACTTTGCTTCATTTTGGAAAGCATCCGTTCAATATCCGTTTCCTTCAACTGGTACACACGCTGCACTCCAGTCAGAACATATTCATTCCGAATCTCAATTTCGTCTATTCCTGCCTTGTATTTTTGCATGATGTAATACGCATACAACGCAAGCTGGCTTCGGTCGTCTTCTGCTTCTTTTCCTGTTTTCCAGTCGACAATGACCCATTTCCCAGCCTCTCTATCACGGTACACTAAATCCATCACAATGAAAATTTTTACGCCGTCGATCGTCATAAACCGGAATTCTTCCGCCTGTTGAAACTGCATCGTCTGTGGACGTTCCGTTATATCTTGAAAGGAACGGCTCGCCAGCAAATTGGCGAACACAATGGGAAGACGGCTCCGGTACTCTTCTGCCTCCATCCGGTTTAATTCCCCTTCATAATACATGTCATACAGCATTTTATAGCGGGCCGGCTTTTGCATCCACAGCTGTTTACGGTCTCGTGAATCTATATACGCCCGGTTAAGCATCGTCCGCCCTTCTTCGATCAAATCCACTTGTGTCATCACATGCCCGTGTTTTAAAAACAGCCTCACTGCTCTTTCTGCCAGTTCATGTACAATCTGTCCGAACGCCATGGGCAAATTGGTCAACTTCTTCAGCCTATAGGCGTGTTTGACTGATTCATCTGCATCATAAAGCCAGCCGTTATGACTTCTATAATACTCATACCCATATTTGCGTGCACATGTCAGCATCGTTTTATGACGGGAAAATGACCATGAAAACTCCGGAAACTCGCGCACTTCAAACGCCATATCGCATCCCCCTCCACCGATTTAACGACCAGATTCTATTTTTCTCATTTCTAAAAACACTCTAATCATCCCATACGTTATCTCATCGGACACAAGCTCTTTAATCGGCTTTAGCCGCTCTGCCCCCGCTTCTTCAATCGCTTTTTCGATAGACTCCCGGTGTGGCTCAGGCACCATTAAATTCAGATCAACCGCAAGCCCTTCATTTATACACTGGATTAAATGATTTTCAACCGTACTCACAGTCAGCTCCCGCTCCGCAGCAATTTTAGCCGTTGTTAACCCGTTTTGATGCAAATCAAACGTTTCCAGATGAGAACCGTTCACTGTTTTTTTCTTCGGGGCTTTCGCTGCATACGTTACATTTACCTCCCTTTCACGCCCCGGGTGATCGGCAGAAAATAGTTGAATCGCACGCAAAAATGAATCGCCGTACTTTTCAAGCTTACTTTGACCGACGCCGCTGACGGAGAGAAATTCTTCTTCTGTTTGCGGCATTTTTGTGCACATATCTTGCAGTGTTTTATCCGAAAAAATAACGAACGGCGGTACACCTGCTTCGTCAGCCAGTTCTTTTCGCAATGAGCGCAGTTCTTCAAAGAGCGGGTCATCTTTTGCGATTTTCTTCGTTTGAACGGCTTCTTTTCGTTTCACTGCTTCTTTTCCAATCAGTACATTTTTCCCGTTTTCTGTCACGAAGATCGTTGGATACTGTTTTTGCTCAACGCCGATCAGCTCCTGTGAAATGAGAAACTCGATGAAATTCGTCACCTCTTTCACACTTTGATGTTTCAAAATACCGTATGTAGACAGCTGATCAAAGCCAAAATCTTGTATTTTTTTGTTTTTCGATCCAGTCAGTACTTGGGCCGTCATCGCTTTACCAAAGCGCTGTCCCATCCGTATCACACATGACAGCACCATCTGCGCTTCTTTCGTCGCATCAACGCTTTCACGTGAATCGGTGCAGTTGCCGCACCGTCCGCACGGTTCCAAGTATTCTTCACCGAAATAAGCGACGATGAACTGTTGCAAACACTTTTCCGTATGGCAGTAGTCGACCATCAGCTGCAGTTTATCAAGCTCTTGCGGAATGCGCTCCCGTTCAAGCGTTTGGTCAATTAAAAAGCGCTGTGTCTGCACATCCTGAGATGAATAGAGCACAACACATTCACTGTCCAGTCCGTCACGTCCAGCACGGCCTGCTTCCTGATAGTAGCTTTCCATGTTTTTCGGCAGCTGATAATGGATCACATAACGAATATTCGACTTGTCGATCCCCATTCCAAATGCGTTTGTTGCGACCATGACCGCTGCTTCATCGGTCAAAAACCGCTCCTGTTCAGCATTGCGCGCGGCATCGCTCATTCCTGCATGATAACGCGCTGCGTCTATGCCGTTTTTTTTCAATCGTTCGTACAGCTGATCAACCGTTTTACGTGTTGCCGCATAAATAATGCCTGCTTCTTTTTCATTTTTTTTCAAATACTCTTTCAAAAAGCCATTTCGATCCTGGCCTTGGATCACTGAAAATGATAGATTTTTCCGTTCAAATCCCGTAATGACCGTGTTTTCTTCTTTTATCGAAAGAAGCCGGCAAATGTCTTCACGCACGTTTGGCGTCGCGGTCGCGGTCAATGCCAGCACAACCGGGTTACCTGGCAGCATGTCCGCCATCCGCTGAATATGGCGATAGCTCGGGCGAAAATCATGTCCCCACTGTGAAATACAGTGTGCTTCATCAACGGCAACGAGCGGTACTTGCAGCTGTTTTAACTGTTCGACAAATGACTGCGATTCAAGCCGCTCCGGCGCAATATAGAGAAGCTTATACTCCCCGTTCCGCGCTGCATTCATCGTTTCCCGAAACGCTGCATTGCCAAGCGAACTGTTTATATAGGCAGCGGGAATGCCTGCTTCAAGGAGCGTATCCACCTGATCTTTCATTAAGGAAATAAGCGGCGATACGACAATAGTGGTTCCCGGCAGCACAAGTGCCGGAATTTGATAACAAATCGACTTCCCACCGCCTGTCGGCATGACACAAATCGTATTTTCACCGTCCAATACTTGGCCAATCGCCTGCTCCTGCCCACTCCGGAACGAATCATATCCGAAATGCGACTGCAAAAATTCACGTGCACGCTGAATCATTCAACTACTCCTTTACTCGTTTTCTTTCATTGTAGCATAGCGAAGCAGGAAAGGACTGACCCAAAAGTTAACGAATAACGGATGGAGGCAGCCCTGTTGTGAAGCAATGTTATTGTTTTTTGGATTTTTTCGCCAGGGCGATTCCGATCAATGATACACCGGTTGCTGCCATCACCCATCCTTTTGATACTCCCGGCTGTTTTTGTGCATGACTAGCGTCTCGTTGCATGTCTATTTTTTCAGCCTGCATGATCATTCCTGTCTGATCTTCCGGCATCTGTGTCGTTCGTTCAAACTCTTTTTTGTTTTCACCCATTCCTTTTAAAAACGTCAGCAACAAGCGAATCGCTCTTTTTACTTCCGGGTTTGCAAGTGAGCCGATCATTGCTCCATACCCTGCATCCTCTTCCTTATCGGCTTGTGCCATACGGGCAATTCCATTATTGACTTTTAAAATAACCGGCTCCAGCTGCTGAACATTTAACGTTCCAAGCATGCCAAGCAGGAGAAGAAGATTTTTAATCGTATTAGCGGTTTCCGGCTTGTCCGCCGCCTTTACAACAATATCGAGTACGCGGTCACCTTGTCCGAACAGACTGTTCACCATCGTTAACATCTTGCGGTCATTCATCTTATTGAGAATGCTCAATAAATCCTTGATAACCTCTTTGTTATCCGCAAGCATTTGCTCAATTTCCAGCAAGTCCTGCTTCCGCTTTTCCTCTTCCGTTAATTCGATACGATGGATTGTCGTTATCGGCTTAGCCACGCGTCATTCCCCCTTTTTTCACTACATCACCCGGGAAGATATAATCCGGACGCGCCCACTTTTTCTCCACTTGTACGCCGATTTGCGGCTGCGGGTTTCCATTCCTGTAATTCACGCGCGGCACTGGGCTCTCTCCTTTTTCTTTTAAAATGTCCATCGTCGCCCTAATTTCTTTGTAGGCAGGTGTATCTGTATCTTTATCGGCGTGACTGCCCGTTAAATAGTTAATCGCTCCTTCACCTGAATCATTCATCGGCAAATACACTTCTTTCCCTTTGACCCTGTCTGTTACGAGGCACTTCACTTTCACACTGCCATAAGGAGACGTAAGCCGTACGAGTGTCCCATCTTGAAGTTCACGTTCATCTGCAAGCTCCGGTGACACTTCAAGAAACACTTCTGGCGTTTTAGACGTAATGCCTTTTGATTTATAAGTCATGTTGCCTTCATGAAAATGCTCAAGCAGCCGGCCATTGTTCACGTGCAGATCATATTCTTCGTCAAATTCAAGCGGTTTTGTCCACTCAACAGGAAATAACTGCGCTTTTCCGTCCGGGAATGGGAACTCATCGATAAAAAGAAGCGGTGAGTCCACACCCTCTTTTGTGACAGGCCACTGCAAACTTTTATATCCTTCTAAACGCTCGTACGAAACACCGGCATAAAGCGGAGAGAGACTTGCCGCTTCTGCCATAATGTCTCCTGGATGATCGTATTGCCAGTCTGCACCAAGGCGGTTTGCAATGTTCATAATAATTTCCCAATCCGGTTTTGAGTCACCAAGCGGCTCCAGTGCCTGATAAAGACGCTGAATCCGGCGTTCTGTATTCGTAAAAGTTCCTTCTTTTTCAAGACTCGGGCTTGCTGGTAAAACAACGTCCGCAAATTCAGCCGTTTTCGATAAAAAGATGTCTTGCACCACGAAGAAATCCAGTTTTTCAAATGCTGAATGGACGTAGTTTATATTCGAATCAACAAGACCCATGTCTTCCCCTTTTAAATACATCATTTTCACTTTCCCCTCATGAATGCCTGTGACCATTTCATGATTATTTAATCCAGGTTCAGACGGGATTTTAACGCCCCAGCTTTTTTCATATTTTGAACGCACATAGTCGTCTGCTACTTTTTCATAACCTGGCAAACGATCTGGCATGCTGCCGAAATCACTGGCTCCCTGCACATTATTATGACCTCGGAGCGGGTAGCTTCCTGCGCCTGGTTTTCCATAGTTTCCTGTTATTAAGAGTAAATTAGAGATCGCTGTACTCGTATCACTTCCACCCATATGCTGCGTAACACCCATCGCCCATAATACGCACACCGTTTTCGCCTGATGAATGTGTTCCGCCATTTGAATAAGGATTTCTTTTTGAACACCTGTCATACGAGCCGCATATTCCATCGTAAACGGTGCTAAACTTTTTTTATATTCATCCAGCCCATTCACACGGTTTTTCAAAAAATGTTTATCTTCCCATCCTTGATCGACCATGTATTTTGTGACAGCAGACAGCCAAATCAAATCCGTTCCTGGTTTAGGCCGAATAAAGAGATCGGCGCGATCCGCCATTTCATGCTTGCGTAAATCAGCGACAATTAATTTCTGTCCTTTCAGCTTATGGGACCGTTTTACTCTCGTCGCCAAGACAGGATGGGATTCTGACGTATTCGAGCCAATAATCAAAACGAGCTCTGACTGCTCAATATCTGTAATGGAACCTGAATCGCCGCCATAGCCGACCGTTCTAAAAAGCCCCATCGTTGCCGGCGTCTGACAATACCGTGAACAGTTGTCAATATTATTCGTGCCAACCACGCCGCGAGCCAGTTTCTGCATTAAATACGATTCTTCATTGGTGCATTTTGAAGAGCTGATAAAGGCCATGGAGTGCGGTCCATATGTTTTCTTTGCTTCTGTGAATTTACTTGCAATCAGCTCAAGTGCTTCTTCCCACTCTGCTTCACGGAACGCATCGCCTTCCCGAATAAGCGGTTTCGTCAATCTTTCCTCACTGTTCACGTAATCCCAGCCAAATTTTCCTTTTATACATGTTGAAATACCATTTGCTGGCGCTTGGATTTGCGGTTCCACTTTTAAAATTTTCCGGTCCTTCGTCCATACATCAAAGCTGCAGCCGACACCGCAGTATGTACAAACCGTTTTTGTTTTCTTAATATTTTCTTCCCGCATCGCTGCTTCCATATCCGAAATCGCTAAAATGGAGCCGTAGCCCGTTTCCACATTTTTCGTAAGCTCGATCATAGGACGGAGCGTTGTTTTCGCTATACCTGTTAAAAACCCCGCTTCTCCTTCCATTCCTTTTTCCAGCATCGCATTACAAGGACAGACGGTCGAGCAATGCCCGCACGATACGCAGGACGATTCATTAATGGCTGTGTTTTTATCCCAAATAACACGCGGTTTTTTTAAGCTCCAATCGATTGATAATGTTTCTGTCACCTGTACATCCTGGCAAGCTTCTACGCATCGTCCGCATAAAATACATTGATCTGGATCATACCGGTAAAAAGGATTTGAATTGTCTACCTCATACGGTTTCTTTGCAAATGGAACGCTCTGATGGTTGACCTTCATTTCTTTTACCGTATTATGGATCTCACACGTTCCATTGTTATAGTCACAAACGGTACAATAAAGCTCATGATTGTGAAGAATTCGATCCATGCCGATGAGTTGTGCTTCTTTAACTTCAGGTGAAAGAGAATCAATCACATCTCCTTCTTGAAGGACCGTGGAACAAGACCGGACAAATTCACCATTCACTCGTACAATACACGTATCACACGTTTCAATAGGCCCAAGGCTCGGATGATAACAAACACTTGGAATCGGAAACGAATGCTCCGTTAAGGCTTGTAAAATGGTTTGATCATTTTGCAGGCTCACTTCTTCCCCATTCATCGTGACTCGTATGTGTTGTGACAAAATGGTTTCCCCTCCCCTTTTTAAGAAAATTCTGTTTTTTCCCTGCCATTCCCTTCTTTTCACTTCTTCAAACGGTTTGTTACACAGGAGAATGGATGCATCCTGTTCAATTATGGTATAATTAGAAATAAAAGGAGCTGAAAAATGTGATTCACGTACTTTTCGTCTGCCTTGGAAACATTTGCCGTTCCCCGATGGCAGAAGCTTTATTTCGCGACTTACTCGAAAAAGAGAACTTAAATGATGCCATTACCGTTGATTCCGCCGCCACAAGTTCATGGCATATCGGTTCGCCTCCGCATAAAGGAACACTTGCCATTTTAAAAGAGTACAATGTGTCTGCAGCAGGATTAGCCGGCCGACAGTTAACAAAAGAAGACTTCGACAAGTTCGATTACATTGTTGGCATGGATCAAAGCAATATTCGCAACATTTACGACATGACCGGCCAGCCGGATCATCCGAAAATTATTCGAATGCTTGATTTAACGGATCATCAAAAAGATGTACCCGATCCGTATTACACAGGCGATTTCCACGAAACATATGAACTCGTCTCAGACGGCTGCCGGGCGCTGCTTGAGAAAATTCGAGCAGAACATCATTTGACTACATAAGATCGGGATGGTGTCATAAACTGCTTCAACAAATTTACGGCAACCAATCCGACAGCATTTTTTAAAAACAAAAAGAAGGCTGTCCCCATTAAATGAATAGGGACAGCCTTTTTTTCGTTTTACACTTTAAACCGGTCAACCGCTTCTTTTAGCTCACCAGCAATTTTATTCATTTCATCCGTCGCTCTTGCGACACGTTCCAACTCCACTTGCTGAGCAGCGGCTGACGCACTTACCTGCTCGGCAGAAGCGGCTGTCTCTTCAGAAATGGCCGAGACATTTTGAATCGACAGCAGTGCCTGCTCTTTCTGTCCAACCATTTCCTCCAGCTTCACTGTCAGCTCATCGACCGAATGGCCAATCCGTTCCGCGATTTCAGCCTGCTTCGCAAAGGATGATTCTGTATGAGTCACCGACTCATTTTGTCCGTCCATTAGCAGCATATTTTCGTCAATGACCGTAGACGTCTGCTTCGATGCTTCTAAAATATCTTGGACCGTCTTTTGAATCATCTCTGTCTCTTTACGTGACTGCTCGGCCAACTTCCGAACTTCTGCTGCCACAACCGCAAATCCTCGCCCATGTTCACCTGCGCGCGCCGCTTCAATCGACGCATTCAGTGCCAGTAAATTCGTTTGTGCCGTAATGCCGTTAATAGACTCAATGACCGCCTCAATTTCACTAATATTTGAAGACAAGCCTTGCATTTGATCCTTCACACGCACGTTCATCGCATTCACCGCCACATTATGCTCACGAAGCAGTGCCACTTGCGACAAGCCTTGAGCCGTGGAATCCCCTGCCTGTTTCGACAGTTCATTCATCTCGCTCGATAAAACGGACAACGAATCAATCCGGTCCGACAAACCAGCCATTTGATTCCCTGTGTCTTCTGTGTCCTCTGACTGAGTCGACGCCCCTTGTGCAATCTCATCCACCGCCGCTGTTACTTCCTCATTCGATGCAACGATTTCTTCAAAAACATGCTGGACATCTTTCGAAGACCGATTCAAATTCAAAGTCGAATCACGCACCGTTTGAACGACTCCACTCACTTTATCCAGCATATCATTAAAGGCATAGGCGACTGCCCCAATTTCATCGTTTTGCAGATGCCCAGTATCTACTTTTTCTGTTAAGTTACCGGTTGCGGCCGTTTCAATAGATGACCGTAAAAACTGAAGCGGCTTCAACTGGCGATGAATAAACCAGAGCGTTGCTGAAGCCATCATTATAATCATCACAATCGCCGCAATAACCGTCACGACAATCGTCTGTTTAAACGCCGCCAGAATGCTTGATTTTGGGACCGCCGTCTGCACAGCCCATTCCTCGTCAATACCGTTTACCCATACCGGCGCAAAAACATTATACGAACTTTCACCCATAGTCTGTGAATCTGCATAAAGCGCCAACTCTTTTCCTTCATCAATGACCGGCTTAATGCTGCCCCAGTCCCTTGTTTCATCAATATTCGTCCCTACCTGATTCCTATCCATACTGTCCGCCACAATGACACCTTGATCGGTAATAATGCGGCCATAACCGTCTTCCGGCGCCCCGCTTTTCACGAGTTCATCCATAAAATCAATCGAAAAGTCTGCGACAACAACACCTAAAAATGTTCCATCTGAAGCATTTAACGGCATAGCAATGGACGACATGTTGATCACTTTACCATCTAGCTCATACTCATATGCTTCCGTTAATACTGGCCGGTTTTCATTTTTAGGAATCAGGTTCCAGTCCCCTTCTTTTCCGTAACCGGTCAGCCCTTCAACCTCTGTCCCGCTTTCTCCTTTATACACATAAGGAAGAAACCGCTTTTCCGGGTCAATAAGCGCTGTATCTATGCCTGGCTCAATCGGCACGGTTCCACTTTCTAACACGATCCCTAAACCGAATAAATGCTCATTTCCCTCAAAAGTCTTCTGCAGCGTATGGAGTGCCGATGCAGCAGTTAACTTTCCATCTGCCTGCATCGATTCCGTGATCACTTTGATCGTTCGCAGCATTTCTGCCGTTTCTTCAAAACGGTCACCAATTTTCGCGGCTGACAGCTGTGTATTTTTAATTGCATAGGATTCTGCATCGTTCATGCTTTTGTTATAAAGCATGACATTTGTAACAATGGCATACACCGCAAACAGTAGTAAAAATAGACCAATAATAAGGACTGATAGCTTCCTTGCAATGCTTTTTGTTTTTTTCATCTTATAAACCCACCCCTTCGTACCCATACTTTTATACTACCATTATCAGGATGGAACGACAATTTAAAATTGGCACTGTTTTCTTTCTTTTCTTAATACTTATAATTCATATTATTTGATTGACTATACCCGTCAAATCGATTAAGATGTTTTTTGTTGGTTTTCGTTTATTTAGTAAACAAACAAATCAATTAAGCTGGTTTATTTAATCTTTTTCTGTAAATTATATAAAAGATATGCAGAAAATACGTCACGGGCATACATCATTAGGTGGACGAAGTAAGCGCTTTATTAATTTACTTTTATTCTATCTAGACTAGAGGAGGAAATAAGCATGGATGGAATAACAAATTATTTACCGATTATCTGGGTAGCACTTGGGGTTGCTTTGCTTCTATTCTTAAATATGAAAGTGAAGCTCAACAGTGTTCTTGCCCTTTTAATCTCAGCCATTTTTGTAGGTATTTTAAATGGCCTGACATTACCTGATGTCATTGCTTCTTTAAAAGCAGGCTTTGGGGGAACTCTTGGAAGCTTAGCCATCATTATCGGGTTCGGTGCCGTTCTTGGTAAATTGATGGTGGATTCGGGTGCGGCTCAACGTGTAGCCACGACACTCTTAACCAAATTTGGTGTAAAAAATGTGGAATGGGCCATCTTAATTGTCGGTGCCATCTTCGGTATTTCGGTCTTTTATGAAGTAGCCTTTATCATTTTAGCTCCACTTGTGATCAGTATTGCGATTGAAGCCAAAATTCCATATTTGCGTCTCGGTATTACAATGGTGGCTTCCGCTACGATGGCACATAGTATTTTCCCGCCGCAGCCAGGTCCTGTAGCCCTTGTAGATGCGTACGGTGCGGACATGGGTATGGTGTATATTTTAGGTCTTGTTGTTGTCATCCCTTCTGTTATTTGTGCCGGTATTATTTTACCAAGATTATTGCGCAACCTGGATCGTCCCGTTCCACCGCTATTGAAAAAATCAAAAGAATTTACAGATGAAGAAATGCCTGGGTTTGCGGCTAGTTTGCTCGTTCCATTAATTCCAGCCCTTATCATTACAGCAGCAACCATTATTAATTACTTTATTGAAGAAGGTTCAACTGTTCATCAAATCGTCAACTTTTTCGGAAGTGCGGAAATTAGTTTAATCATCGCTGTATTAGTCGCCATTTACGTATTTGGTCTCCGCGTAGGCCGGACAATGCCGGAAATTATGGGTTCGTTCTCAGGAGCCATTGAAAGTATTGCCATGATTGTCTTTATCGTTGGTGCCGGTGGTGCTTTCAAACAAATTATTTTAGACTCTGGTGTTGGCGACACCATCGCAACGTTGATGCAAAGCACAAGCGTTTCGCCATTAATTATGGCCTGGGTCATTACAGCGATGCTCCGTATCGCAACAGGCACAGGGGTTGTATCAGCCATTACAGCAGCCGGTATTGTTGGTCCCCTCATCGACACGTTCGATGTAAACCCTGTCTTAATGGTATTAGCAACAGCAGCCGGAAGTAACACCATCACGCACGTAAATGATGCCTCTTTCTGGTTGTTTAAAGAATACTTTAACTTATCCATTAAAGAAACATTCAAAACGTGGGGCCTTCTCTTGTTTACGAACTCGATTGTCGGTCTTGGTGTTGTCTTGATCCTTAGCTTGTTTATCTAATAAATAAAAACGAGCCGTCCTCTAAAACAGTAGAGGGCGGCTCATTTTATGATATGTGTTTTTCAACAGGCACTGCTTTCCTTTGATAATCCTTTCCTTGTTTATTCTTCAAACGAAAAGGGTACAGTAAGAAGGAATCAAAACTAGAAAAGGAGCGTGCAACCGATGAGAAACAATAAGACAATGATGACTACACTGGCACTGGGCGCAGGCGCCGCTTATCTGCTTAGAAACGAAAAATCCCGTACAAAATTAATGAGTCAATTTAAAGGAATGGGCGCAAAGAACAGAGCATAAAAAAGCCCGATAGGAAAGAGCCCCGGCATAAAACTAGCGGGGCTCTTTTCTATTTAACGAATTTAACGAATCATGGAATACGGCATCTCGTACTCCCGAATACCTGCTGCGTATGGGGCATATTCATACGGATTTAAATACATCACAAATCCGGCAGACGTCATATAAAATTGATGCTGCAGTTCATCCAAGCTTTCCGGACCGCCAAAGTATGGATAGTAGGCAGCATTCATCGCATTGATTCGATTGATAACCGCCCGCTCGTAATTCGCTTTTGTAGCGAGATCATCAAGTGAAATGAAGCGGTTGCTGCTTACATCATAATTATAGGAGAACAGCTGTCCATAGCCATGCGCTCCGCCTGTGTATTCATAGCTGTCAAACACGACACTGATAAAACGCAAATCAGCACGTGTCACTTTATAAGAGGCGCCATAGCTGTAATATTCACCATATTGATCATCTTCCCGTGCCAGTTCCATTATTTCATTTCGCTTATTGACGAGAGACTGTCCTTCTTCCCGATAAAACGCATTCAAATACGTAAAATCATGGGCACGTGTTGTGTCCACAAACTGCGGATAGAATAGATCAGCCGCGGCTTTTTTTGGATATGTTACGACTTTCATCCGAAACGTTGGATTCATCGCCCGCGCTATAAAGACGGCAAACTGGGCACGTGTCACTTTCGCCGTCGGATTAAATTTCGTCGCTGTATAACCGGACGTAATTCCATTCGCAAGAAGCGGTGTGACATACGGATAACCAGGATACGCGGGGCTCATATCTTCCCACTCCACAGGAACCGATCCCCTCACCCCAAATGCCAGCTGGGTAATCTTCGCCATCTCAATACGCTTCAGCTGATTGTTTGGCTGAAAAGAAGCACCTTTTGAAAACCAGCCCGCATTTACAGCGGCCGCAATTTCTTTATAAAACGGATGCGTCACTGGCACATCTGAAAACCCGGGATTTGGGGCACCCGCTAAAGATAACTTCTTCGCCCTTGCTAAAATCGCTGCTGCCTGCGCCTTCGTTACGGGCGCATCTTTATTGAACTTGCCGTTTGAA
The DNA here is from genome assembly GCF_057814295.1 of Domibacillus sp. F004. NCBI lineage: Bacteria > Bacillati > Bacillota > Bacilli > Caryophanales > Bacillaceae > Domibacillus > Domibacillus sp. F004. The sequence continues at coordinate 269,029 of NZ_JBVATB010000002.1, read as the reverse complement.
CCGCCCTTTAATATGCCCAGATCACTCAAATAGGAAATCTCTTTCGCCGCCCAGTGCCCAGGCGGCACATCCCTATACGTCGCTGCTTCCGTTTGCGGCGGTGCTGTCAACCCTAGTAAAAGAACAAGAACCATGAAAAGAAACGAAACCTTTTTCAACGTTTACACCTCTTTTTCGGTTAGTCAAAACATCCTTTGATTATATACGGCAAAATGAACCCAATATGACTTCTTTTATTGACCAGGGCGTTTAAAGCCAATGTCGCTTCCGGCACTTTGTTAACGAATTAATGAATAAGGCATTGTAAATTCTCGAATGCTGTCCGCATACGGGCCGTATTCATACGGATTAAAATACATCGTAAATCCATTTGCGGTCATATAAAATTGATATTGATGTTCATCTAAACGTTCAAGTCCATCCCACGAAATATAACCGCGATGATGAAGAGCATAGGCCTGGGCATTAATTCGGTTAATGACTGACCATTCATAATTGTATTTTGTAGCTAGGTCATCAAGCGACATAAGCGTGTCATTCTTCACATCATAGTTATAAGAAAAAAGCTGCTCGTATCCGTGCGCTCCACCCGTGTATTCGTAACTTTCAAAGACAACACTAATAAAATTGGCATCCGCACGCGTGACTTTATAGGAAACATCATAACTATAGTACTCTCCAAGACTATAATCTTCTCGTGCCAGCTCCATTATTTCCTTTCTATAGTCAACGAAAGACTGTCCTTCTTCCCGATAAAACGCATTCAAATACGTAAAATCATTTACACCCGTTGTGTCAATAAACTGCGGGTAATAAGTTGCTTCCGCCGCTTTTTTTGGATATGTCACCACTTTCATCCGGTATGCTGGATTCATCGCCCGCGCTGTAAAGACCGCAAACTGGGCACGCGTCACTTTCGCCATCGGATTAAACTTCGTCGCTGTATAGCCCGACGTAATTCCGTTGGTAACGAGCGGCGTAATATATGTATGACCGGAATACGTACGGCTCATGTCTTCCCACTCCACGGGAACCGATCCTTTAATGCCAAAAGCCAGCTGGGTAATTTTCGCCATTTCCACACGCTTCAGCTGATTGTCTGGCTGAAACGATGTTCCTTTTGAAAACCAGCCCGCATTCACAGCGGCCGCAATTTCTTTATAGAACGGATGCGTCACCGGTACATCTGAAAACTTTGGATTTGGGACATTCGCTAACGATAGTTTTTTTGCCCGCACTAAAATGGCCGCTGCCTGTGCTTTCGTGACCGATGCATCTTTATTAAACTTGCCGTTTGAACCGCCCTTTAAAATACCAAGGTCGCTTAAATAGGAAATTTCTTTCGCCGCCCAGTGCCCAGGCGGGACATCCTTATACGCCGCTGCTTCTGTCCCGGGTGCCGCTAAACCAAATAAAAGACCTGCTGTCATTAATATAAATAAAAATTTTTTCATTCTTACTGCCTCTCTTTCTCTCTTTCAAATACCCTTACATAACATTTCACTTTACCGGTGTTCTTCTCCGCCACCCCACAGTTCACGGCCGCCCGTATGTCCTGTTTCATGGTGAATGTTTTCTTCTACCAGCTGCAGCACGCCCGGTTCTTCATTATGATGCCATGTATATCCTTCCGGCGTTTCCCCTGCTGCAAGCATGTTTACGTCAGCTGGACTAAAGCCCATTTGTACGGCCAATACCGGATTTGAAGCGATCTCTGCATATAAAGTATCATTGGCAGCACCAAAATGGGCCGCATCACTTTGCAAATAGGATTCTTCTGCTATTTGCACTTCAAATACAGGAGAAAAGACCGGAAATGTACCTTCACGCACTTCCCCACTCGGTAATTCAACCGTTTTTTCCACGAACGGTACACCCGTGTCTGAATGCTCGGCCCCAATCAAATGATCGTTCCGTGTTTCAATCGTTTCTGCTTCTGCTATATCTGCTCCATCTAAAAGATCAATGACACCGATGGCGACCGTCGCCGTCACGACCACTTTTCCGAGATTCTTTAAGCCCAGGATGGCCTGCTCTTTATCGCCTGCTGCAGCACCTTTCACCACATTGGCCGCATTGACCGCCGAATACTTCACTGTTCCCGCAATCCCTTTTACCGTACGACCCGCCGATTCTTTTACATCTTTTATCGCCCGTTCTTTTTGACCCTCATCTTTTCGAATCGCACCCGTCGTTAGTCCAACACCTCCATCAACGAACTGTCCCGCTGTCTCAAGCGCTGAAACCGAAGCATTCCTCACATTGTCTCCGGCTTCCTCCAGCCAGTCTTGCTTCACCGCTTTTCCTGCTAGTTTCACAGCACCGCCAAGCACCGTTCCTCCTACGAGCCCGATGCCTTTACCTGCGACTCTTCCAATTCCCATATTTCCACCGCCTTCTTATCCTGGATACAATACAACTAAAATAGTAACATAACTATTCCTTATATTCTTTATTTCATAGACCTTTTTTCATGCAAAAAAAGAGCTATCCAGAATGGTTTCTTCTTTTGGACAGCTCTCCTATTTTCTTATACTCTTTTCATGGGCAGACCGAATGTGAAACTCTTCTAATTTATCCTGTAAAGCCAGCTCATCTTGAACGAGCGGCAAATACGTTTGAATGTGTTGGACCGCTGCCTCTTTTTCTTGTTCAAACAGCCAGTCTGCCATCCAAATGATAACGTCTGTAATTTGCTGCTCTATTCGATCATGAATTTCAAGAAACCAGTCATCATACAGAACCGGACGTATCGGCATGACGTTTTGCACGAGATCCAGCACTTTCTTGCATGCTTTAAACCGCTTAAGCAGATCGGATTCATGATGAGCACGCTGCAGTGCTTCGTTCAATTCCATCCCATCACCTGACAGGTTCGCCTTGACGTACACATGCTCCCGGTCCATTAATAAAATGGGCTCTTTATTGGCATCGACTTGAATTAAACCTTTTAAATAAGATAAATAGACACGCAAGTTTTTTCGCGCCTGCTGAATCGGTATATCCGGCCATATCGCGTCACACATCGCTTCCCTCGTCGTGGATGGATGAAAAATCAAATACAGAAACAGCTGTTTCGCAAACCGCTTATTCCAGCCGTTCATCACCGCTTTCCCATTAATTTGCACATGAAAAGAAGATAAAAAGTCAATGTGAATCTCATTATGATGAGACTCCTCTACTTGTTCAATTCCCGTGTCATATACTTGTTTCGTATACAGCCGAATGTCTTCATACATGGAGGTTAAAAAGTCATCCGCTCCTTTTATCTCCACTTCTGATTCTCGTAAAAAATGAAGAATCAATTGGGCAGTTACTTCCGGTTGATCGATCACCGTAAACGTGGAAGAATGGGTAATCGTCATATGCCGAAAGTTAGGCAAATGCATCGTGCTCGCTTCTAAAAAGTGAGGCGGGAAAACAAGATCTTTATCCCCCGATAACGTCAGCACCGGCTTGTGAATTTGGCGCAAATCCGTAAGCGGCGTCGCACTAACCGACAAATCCATTAACCACGCATAAGTAGACACAGGTGTCTTGGCTATCGTCTCACGCAGCTTTACGACACGTTCATCCTCTTTCGGTAAAACCGTCGACATCTCGATAATATAATCAACCGGAACAACCGTGCCGAATTGGCTTATTTCTCTTCGATGCATTCTCACCTTTTCAATTAAATGCGGCGGATTACACGGCATCGCAATGAGCACTACTTTTTGCACCCATTCACTGTAAAGCGCTGTAAAACGGGCCGCAATCAATGCGCCTAATCCAAACCCTACTAAATGCACATTCGTCAAATTGAGCTCTCTTATCAGAAACAATAAATCGTTTATATAATGTTCGTACGTGAACAGCCTATTACGGCCATCACTCTGGCCAAACCCTCGTAAATCATAGCGTAGCACATTATACCGCTCTTTCAGAAAAGGAACAACCGCATCAAATAACGTATGATCCGTTACATTCGTATGGATCATCACAATCGTTTCCTTCTTTTTTTCTATAGAAGAATCTAGTCTATAAAACAACCGGTCACGGTTAAATTGAAGAAATGGCACGGCACCCTCCTTCTATACGTCCCTTTGGCGAACGTATTTTCCAGTCAAATACAACTACATATCCATATTATACTTACTTTTGTAGAAAACGGAAAGTGGGACATTTTGACGAACGATGGCAGTATATCCATCATCTAGCCTATAAATTTAGAATTCATTGAAAACAACCACCTAGAAATAATAAAAAAACCGAATAGAAAGCACTTTCCCGCTACATATGTCTGGCAAATAACAGGTATAGGCAAGATGATAGAGAATAAGAAATAAGGAGACAAAAAAAATTTCTTAAATGGGGTGCACGTTCATATGATCATTGTCACAACAGAAAACATTGCCAACTACAAAATCACCGAAGTAAAAGGACCGGTTTTCGGTTTAACCGTGCGGGCGCGGGGCATTGGAAAAGACATTGTCGCTTCATTAAAAGGGCTTGTCGGCGGAGAAATTAATCAATATACAGAAATGCTGGAAGATGCACGAAAGCAGGCGATGGACCGGATGGTGCAAAATGCGAAAGCCATGGGCGCCAATGCGATCGTCATGATGCGATTTGACTCCGGTGAAATCGGTCAAAGCATGAGCGAAATCGTCGCCTACGGAACAGCTGTCATCGCGGAACAGGAATAAACAAATGGAATGGATTATTGGCTTTTACGGTGCACAATTGCTGATCCTCATTGTCTTAATTATAGGCTCCTGGCTCATATGGGACCGGCGCTTTAAAAAGAAACACGGACAAAACGTTCCTCCCGGGTTTGTGAGAACGAAAGAAGTCTCCATTGACCCGACCACAAAGAAAAAACTCGTCGTCTATTTTCATCCAGAAACCGGGGAACGGTTTTACAAAGAAGAAGAATAATCAAAACAACAAAAAGGCTGTCTTATCAGCCTTTTTGTCGTTTCCCCTTGCTGCAACACTTGGTTTTTTCGGAAAGGCGAAAAAGAAAAAATAGCACGTGTATAGGCAACAGTTATCCTTTTAGATCGATGTTCCCGCCTAAGTGCGGTTGAGCCGCATGCTGCAGTGCCTGCACATTTGCCTCCCCCATCATCTTATTAAGAAAAGCCGCATTTCCTTCTGCTTGATCCATCGCTTTCTTCATAACTGATAGAGACGCTTGCTGCTGAATATTGCCCTGGCTTAACGCCATTGACATAAGTGCAATGTCCATGGATAATACCACCTTTCGATTTTTAATGGATAACCGGCTGCAACTGCTGTTCCAGCGAATGGATCACATCTTTCAATGTATCTAACTGACCATTTAGCTTCTTCACTTCATCTAGAGTCAACTCATGGTTAACCACATACTCCGCTATTTCTTTCATCTCATGAAGGTGCACATCAATTTCATCTAAAATAAGCGCTTGTTCTTTGCTCCATTGAAGCTGTTTTTCCAGGAATCTTTTCTGATCGTGGGTGTCTTTATTCATCTTGTCTCCTCCTAGTTAACAAGCTTTTGATCATATAAAAGCGGAAATTGAGACTCTAGCATACTAACTAGTACTTTCTTATATTATATACGAATTTATAACTATTCACCAAAAAACTCCTCGGATCAGTAGCTCTTCATTCGTGTAACTTCCAGTCTTACCTCCTCAATAAAAAGAAGTAACCCCCTCTGCCTTCCGACCAAGAATGCAGGATAGTTACTTCTTTACTTAAACGCCTTTTATTAAACGGTTTCCGCTTCTCATTTTAATTCATCTTCTTATTTAAGCCGCTATGATAATACCGGTTGGATCTACTTTTTGCAAAAGCCCTTCGTGATTGTTCACAAGCTCGCCCGAAAAGTCAATTTGAACCCACCACTGCGGCGAAGACAACGGACGAATATCTTTTACCTTTAATACCGGCTCCGCATGATGAGCGCTCAATGAATGAATGGCTTCAACATAAAAAGCCGGAACATACCCTAAATGAAGGCCATGAGCACTTTCAATACGAATAGCTTGTGTATCGTGATCATTCTCCGGTTCCGGAACTAAACGAAGTCGTTCACCTTTTTTAATTATATGATGCCATTTCCCTGGTAAATCCTGATGGCGCATACCATTGATGTAAAACTCCGATCGTAACGTTCGATTATCCAGCAGGCGAATCGGCTGTTCAAACGAATATTGATCGCCAGACAACTTCCCACGAGTCGCTTTCAATAAATCCATACGATCAGCTGAATCGTCCAATCCAAGATCTAACAAAATTCTCTTGTAATCTTCCCGATCTTCAGACGGAACGCGTCGGTCAAATGTAGGAAACAATCGTTTTGACGTATAGGTTTTCTTCATATCTGGAAAAGCAGGATGCAAATAATACCCGTTTCGTAGAGCATCTTGAATTTTACGCAGTGCATCCTTGTGATGCGTATAAAGAAATGTATACATAGAGCCATCAAATGTTAATGTTCCAATATGATAATAAGAAAGTGTCTGCTTGTTTTGCCAGACAACCAATAATGATTTAATCATGTTTATTTTCCTCCTTCTCAAGGAAAGCCAATACCTTTTCACGACGAAATTCAATAAACCGTTTCAAAAATTGTTTTCTTACTTCTGAAATAAGCGGCAATTCGTCTATAAATTGATTATATTCTTCCAAATTCATCTCCTCAAGCAAAAAAGTCGAATGTTTAGTCTCCATAGGAAATAATCTTTTGCAAACACTAAGTACGTCTTGAACTTTTAGGCGGGCCTGAGTATCTTCGAGAATACCGGCTTTCAATTTAGTGTTCTTAAAATATTTATTCATTTTTGCGTCTAACAAACATAAATCGCTTATTTGTTCCTCCGATAACTGCCATCCTAAAGAGGCACCATTATCAAAAAGGGGGCCGAAAAAAGGATAGCCATTCTTAAAAAGAATCTGCCAATTAAAAGGGTGACGATCTTGATTACCAATTAAAGTATCAAAAAGTTGCATCGTAACAAATTCTTGTTGAACAAGAGGAAAATATGAAAAGTTTTTTATTAATTGAAAACACTTGAATGACAATTTCTTGCTGCTTAACTCACTATTCTGCAATCCATCATAATCTGAATCAAATTCGGATGCTAAAAACGTTGCTCCTGGCTCTCCAAAATCCGCTTCAAATTGATAAACAAAATGTTGCATAAGACAACCCCTTTCTCCATGCCGATACGCAATCTCAGCCTTGATTGTCTTTATGGATAGGAGCTCCGCCACTTTCGCTGCCACAATTTCATTCACGTCTTCCCAATTGACTCGATTCTGAAAATCACGTGGATATTTTATTAAATACTTTCCCCCATCAGGTGAACTCAACTCTTCCTTACTCAATGTGCTTCGCTCTCCATAGCTCACAAATGTCCAGTCAGATACATCTCTTAACAATTGGATACCACCTCTATCTGCCGGATTTTTAATAAACTAAACCGATAGTTTCCCTGTAATCATAACATAAAAAAAGATCATATGTTCCTTTATCCTAAAAAAATAGTTTCTGACTTATGCTAACTGTCAGAAACCGAATAGTTCATCATTTATGTAACTTCCAGCCCTGCGCCTTCCAGTAAAGTCATGAGAACACCAAACCCACCACTCTTTAACAAAACCGGATACACCGCCACAAAACGATACTCTGTCAGTCCTTTATAAAACTTCACTTTTCGATCCGTCTTCTCTGTATACCCTCTATATAAATCAGATCCGTACAACCCGAAATACTGTAAGCCCGTATTCAAATAACGCATATAAAAGAGCAGCACCTCCTGCTACGATAAACGTAGTAATTTAAGGAGGTGCCTTTCATTTGCCACAACAAAAACTAACCATTGTCCCCGTTACATTACATACCGAAGACGAATATACTTCTTCCACAAATCCAGCAGTGCTTTCCTCAAATCCTACTCGCACGATTAAGACGGCAAACGCTGAACTTTCCTTCTTCAACGGCGTAGATGAGCACATTATCCAAACGGTCATGAGGGAGTTAAAAAATCTATGAAACACGACTATACAAGTGTAAAAAATATTTACATCATTTGCGGTAAAACAGATATGAGAAAAGGAATTGATGGGCTGGCAACACTGATTCAAGATTCTTTCGAACTTGATCCATATGGCGATTCCATTTTCTTATTTTCAGGGTGGAGTAAAGATCGATATAAATGTTTGTATTTTGATGGAGATGGATTCGCCATGCTTTATAAGCGTTTAGATAGCGGAAAGCTTCAATGGCCCAAAGATGAAGTTGAACCTTCTCCACTCTTTCGGGACAGGAGCTTGGCTGCTGATTATCTATTGTTTCATCTTCATCATTTTCACATCTTCACGCCTACCGTTTCCAGTTACGTTGTGGTTGATGAAGCTTTAGGAAGTTCCAGCAATTCATCCAGTTATACTCTAGCTCATTACCAAGCTAGACGCCCTTCAATAAATAGACACAAAAACTTCAAGCAGCCATTCTGTCAAACATTTTGTGAAACAAGATTTTTCGGGTCGTCACAGCGAACAGAACCCAATTATTATATATAGAACTGAACTATTGGGTCATTTGTATTTTTTGAATTGTTATAGAATTGTAATGAGTACACTCTTACTCAAACCACCATTTGTCACTGTAATTCTCACACCTGCTCCACTTGTCGCTGTTGATGGGATGGAAATCAATCCATTCCCATCTACTGTGGCTAATCCTGTTGAACTACTTACATACTTCGTTCCATCCGTTCCAGATGTCACATCTTTTGTACTTCCATC